>JAJYBV010000027.1 GCA_021778805.1 Chloroflexota bacterium
TGTCATGACCTTCCGAACGGAACCAGGATTTCTCCTGACCGAGTCTGGTGAACGTGCCCTTGCGGGACTGGGCCTGGACTTTCGTGGCCGAAGCCACTGAGTCTTCAGCTCAGTGGTTGTTCACTATAAATTGCGAGCCAAATGCTTTGCAGTGCGGATGTTATTGGCAAATGCTTCAATTAACGTTTGCGCCTGTCACGCATTTCTTGGTCATTAAAAATATGGCTGAGTGTGGGTTTGGTTTGCCCTTGATATTTTGATTGCCGCGCAGCGGAATATGGCTGCGACGCCGGTTGCGATAACTGCTCAATGCTTAATTGACAAATGCGCATACCGGGGTAAATGGCAACCGCAATATTGTTTAGGTTGCTGATTTCTAAGGTGATTGTGCCGTTGAAACCGGGATCGATAAATCCCGCGGTGGAATGCACTATTATACCTAACCGGCCTAAACTGCTTCTGCCATCCAGCCGGCCGACAAAATCAGCGGATATATTTACCCGCTCCAGCGTTACACCAAGGATAAATTCTTTTGGGTGCACAATAAACCGTTCATGCGCCTGCAGTGTTACCGATGTGGTAAGACCTTCAAATGTTTGTGGATCTGCCGGATCGATAACCGCGGTTTGCGGCATATTAAATATTAAAAACTCATTGCCCAATCGCAAATCTATTGAAGCAGGCTGAATTTGAGAATTTTTATCAAGCAGCGGCTCAATAGAAATATTGCCTGCGTCAATTTGCTGTATAATTTCATGATCTGATAATAAAGACATACTATTTCAAAAATCTTTCGTATAGCCGAAAAAGATAATTGCGCGCCAAACAGCTACTAGCTATTGCTGTTTATTACATACCGCCGCAGGCAGAAATGATTAAAATTGCGGCGGCGATAGCGGCTGTTTCTGCGCGCAGAATGCGCGGCCCCAAGGCAATAATCTTTGCGCCGGCAGATTGCGCCATCTGAACCTCTGATTCGCTGAATCCGCCTTCCGGACCGATAAACAACGCGATGGCAGGGCGTTCAACCTGTGTATATTGTATCACGTTTGCCGCCATTGCTTGTAAACCGCTTTTATCACCGGATATATCAGTGGTTCGCAACTGTTTGCCGGATTCTTCCCACGCTAAAAAGATGGCTTGGCAATGGCTTGCGGCGTTTTGCAGCGCCTGCCGCAACTGGGCAGGTTCTTCGATAACAGGCAATATAGCTCTGCCGGATTGTTCCATCGCTTCAATAGCAATGGAGCGCCAGCGCTGTTTTTTTGCTACGCCGGCTTCATCCAATCCTTTCATGCTATATTCGCTGATTGTCGGAATAAAAGCAGTAACACCAATTTCCGTACCCTTTTGAATAATCCATTCAAATTTAGCGGACTTCAACATACCTTGGTACAGATAAACCGATACCGGCGGCTCGGTGTTTAGATTTATCATCTGCTCTATGCGCAGCTGCGCAGCACGGCCGGCAAACGCAAGAATGCGCGCAATGCAAGCCTTACCTAAGCCATTGATAAGGATAACTTCATCATTTGGCCGCAGGCGCAACACCGATTGCATTTGATGAGTAAGCTCTTGTCCTGCGGTTAATTCCATGTTTTCTTCAAAAACGGGGATGGGAAAATAAAATCGCAGCGTTTCATTCATGCTTTTGCGCACACTAATGTCAGCCAATCGCCGTCGACATATCTTTTTTCCAGGGTAAATCCTGCCTGTAGTAATGCATCGAGCGCTTCGTGTTCCTTATCTAGAATGACGCCGCCGGTAATTAGTTTGCCGCCCGGCAGTGTAGCCGCGTATAGTGTTTCCGCCAATTCGGCAATAACCCGCGCGATGATGTTTGCCATTACAACATTAGCCGGCGCAACTAGCTCGCGGGTAACACTTTCGGGTAGAGGATCTTCGCCCTGTGTTAAATCAGGAGCAATAAGGCTAAGCGCGCCGTCGGGCAGCAGCGCGATTGCGGCGTGTTTTACTGTGATGGCGTTTTCGCAGGCGTTTAATTGCGCGTTTTCCTGCGCAGCGCGTACAGCTACCGAGCTGATATCAAACCCCAAAGCGCTTTTGGCTCCTAATTTTATGGCGCCCAACGATAAAATTCCGGAGCCACAGCCAACATCAATTACGGTGTCTCCGGCGCGGACTGTATCTTCTATCGCTTCCAGGCACATGCGGGTTGTCGGGTGCGTGCCTGTGCCAAACGCCATTCCGGGATCCAGTTCAATGACAGCAAGGTCTGGCTCATCCGAAGAAAATTCACGCCAGCTGGGTTTAATAACAATTTTGCGGCCGATGCGGGTAACATGAAAATATTGTTTCCATGTTTCTGCCCAATCTTCATCATCGATAGTGCGAGTTTGCATAACGCCGATATCGCCGATTGCAATGCTGCGCAAATACCAAAGCGCTTCTTCAATGCGCAGTAAAATGCTATCCGAATGTTCATCTGCAGCTAAATAACCACACACTGTTACTGGGGCGTTGGGAATATGTGTCCATTTCTGCCCGTCATCTTCCAGCGCAAAAGGTTCCTGAACTGCGACCCCATGTTGTGTTAAAGAAGACAGTAATTCGCTCAGGGCGTCTACAGCTTCAGGATGGGCCTCTACTTTTATTTCAATCCATTGCATGATTTTGTTCTTTCTGTTCTTCGGTGTTTGGCTGTGAGAGCGCGCTGCTAAAAAATGCATGAATTCTTCGGCAATATGTGTCACGTTCGGTAAAATAACCTCCGCAATGCGGAGCGCCTTCAACCAGCCAAATATCTTTAGGTTCGCGCGCAGCAGCGTACAGCCACTCTGAATGATAAAACGGGGAAACGTCGTCGGAAGTTCCATGTACCAGTAAAATGGGTCTTGGCGCGATATTGGCAATTTCGCGAACTGGGGCAACTTTTTCAAAGGTATAGCCCGCCATTATTTGCAGCAGTTTATTAGCCACAAATAAAATAGGTTTATCTAAGATGGGAGAATTAAATTGAAAAAAAGTATGCAGCCCATGCGTCACAACATCTTTATGCGTAGCAAAAGAACTATCTGCAACTACCGCAGCAATGCGCTTATCTCTTGCGGCGCTTAATATTGCTACTGCAGCTCCCATAGAATATCCCAGCGCGCCAATCTTTAAATGTGGAGCGCGTGCGGCAACATAATCTACTGCGCCGAGAAAATCCGCTGTTTCGCGATACCCTAATGTAGTTGGATTTCCGCGATATACACCATGCCCAAACATATCAATTAAAAACAAAGAATGACCATGGTTATACAAATATTTGCCGATGCCCAGTAAATCAGCTCGCTTGCCGTGAAATCCGGAAGACGCGATAATGATGTCTTTTGCCTGCGGATGTTCAATCCACCAGCCGCGCAGCGCATGCGCTTTATCTGACGATAAAAACGAGATGTTTTCCCAAGGAAGATCCAATTCATAAGGTGTAAAGGTATATTCTGCTGTGGGATCGTTTTTTTGTGGATGCGTAATTGTATCAGCTATCATATATGCCGCTGCTGATATGGCTGCTCCGGCCAGGGCAAATAGAACACCAAATGCAGTCCACGCCGCGGCTGAAGGATTTTTATTCTCATGTTTCCGCATAAACCATACTCCTAACTCTATAAAGTATATGATATTTGCGCAAAATCGAAAACTATGCTATAAGAAAAATAAGGAAGATCGGCGTATTAATGTCAGATGATCTATACATATAAGCGCCGGCAATGTCATTTGAAGTGACAGATTCAAAATAATTGCGCAGAAAAATATTGAAAAAAAGTTCTAATTTTGATATAGTATATAGTGTGGTATCTGCCGCCGGCGCCGGCGGTTCAGCGCGAGGTTTTGGCAAACGCATTCCAAAGGAATTCAGTGGCTTTTGGCAATGTTTGAAGCTGCGGTTTGCTATGGTATGACTTTTGCTATAATTGCAGAATATGCGCAATACATACTATATTTGCAAAAATATTGTTAATGTATTATTAGCTGCCATACTGTTGATGGCGGCGCAAGATTTTTTGCCGATGCGCGTGTGATGTTTTATGATAAATATCTTTTGTCAAAACAGTTATTTTGCGTTGTATTAAAAATTTAATGGCAGCGATAAGGAGATAATTTTTTATGCAAAATTATCCTCAAACATTTCAAAGCAGTATTACATATTCCGGTCATAAATTGGCTTCTGCGGCAGGTGTATCTCGGCCGGCAGATTATTTTGTTCAGCGACCGGCGCAAAGCGCATATGCGCTTATTCCCGAAGAGACGTACACATCGCAGATATGGAAGATTTCGGTTATCCGAAAATGGGCGCAGTTAAAGATTGGGTTTAGTATTATATTAGCGGCGGCAGCAGTTGCGTTTTTTAGCGTATGGGCCAATCCTTCCGCAGGGGTTGGTGTGCTGGTGGTAGCGCTTGCTTCCTGCGCGTTTGCTATGCTGGCGTATTATATTGCCGGCCGCTCTTATGACCATTCATCCGCGTTAATGCTGCTGTTTTCAGATGGCTTAATGGTTGTGTTAGCTGAATTGCTTGCAGGTCCGCATATGGCGTTTATTATGTTGTTAGCCGGATCTTGCCTTTTGGGCACAGTTTTAGGCAGTTTTGGCGCAACAGTTTTTTTTGGCGCCGGGGTTACCGGCTTCATTGTCTTATGGACTATTGAGGTATCTATCGGAAAAGCGCATCCGCTGCTGAATATATCCGCCGGAGATTTGGTGTGGGTTTCGGCGGTGGCAGGCGTTGTGGGTGTGGCGTTTTTATTTTTCGTCGCCGCGCTATTAGGCCAAAAATTAAAAGCTTCGTTGGCCGACGCCGCCGCCATGCAGCACGAATATGATGGTTTAGAGCGCCGGACCAGAAATCGTCGGTCGGTATTCGACGCCGACTCAATCGCTTTGCAAAATGCTTTATCACGCGCAATGCGCGGTGAATCTGTTCCGCAGACGGCGGCGTGCGAAGAATTGGCGCCATTAAGCGCAATGGTTAATTCTACAGCGCAGCGCATACCTGCTTTGCTGCGCGATAGAGAAGAGCGGCTGCGCATGGAAAAAGCGATTCGTGAATTGGTTGCGGCGCTGGAAAAAGCTTGGGCCGGTTTTGAATGGCAATGGCCTGCACGATCCGGCACTGCGATAGATTTAATTGTTGAAGCGCTACGCCCTAAGCCTCCGGAATTTACCGGCAATTAACACCATGTTTGCGTAATCAGGGATAGGTAAGGTGCGGAAGCCCCTTGCGCGGGGATTGGGGTGTTCCCCAAATATATTTTTATAGAAAACAGCAATACCGCCGGAGGCTTTAAGCAATTCCGGCGGTATTGTGTATGTGAACATGTGTATGCGCTGTATTATCTAAAACTAAACAGTCGCTATCGTTGGCGTTTCAGGAGTTTTGTTGTTGCGGCGCCGTTTAATAAGAAGTTGAATGCCGCGCACAACAAAAAAGATGGCGACTACTATTAAGATTCCCGCGACAAATGGAGCTAAAACGGTGAGCAGAATCATGATGAATGTTCCAATATCTTCAAGCAAACTGATGAATGGATTGGCGATGCCTGCTGTGGTAACGGTGCTGGCAGGGCGAACTATCGCTGCTTTTGCAGTGTGGGTAGCTCCGGCAAGCATAGCGCCGATGACGCCGGCAACAATAATTCCAGCGGTGCCCTGCGCGGTAAGTGTATTGCTGGTGGATATAAATAATACGGCGCCGGAAACCGGCCGAATGAACGTGTGAACAACATCATTTAGGTGATCCATAACAGGGATTTTATCAGCGGAAAATTCATACACCGTCATTATGGCAAAAAAACCAATAACAATAGGGTATCCCAACCAATCAAAACCGGGACGCAGCTGAATATGCAGTGAGGGGATATGAGAAACTATACCTAATGCGACCAGCGGAAGGTATGCGCGCACTCCGGCGGATAAACTAAGCCCCAGTCCCGCTATCATCGCAATAATATAGGGTGTGGTTAACCCGGTTGAGTTAAAAAAATCATTCAAGGTCTTTATATCTTCCTTTCAAAGCCATGCGCGCGCGCAGCGGCTGATACGCGCGGTATAAATTTGCAAAATGGCAAGTTTCCCTGCCGTAAGCGGCAGAACAACAGTCGCTATACACATGCATACAAGTGCATACATTCATACGATACGATAAAAAACATAATATATCTGTGAACTATGCCACAATTTTTATTTGATATAAGTTACTTTTATTGCAGATTTTCAGTTTCCTGTTTTGTTGGCGCATAAAATTCCGGCGGCGGCGGATATTGCAACGGCTCTTGCGGTTGCGGCGCAGAAGGCGCTTGCGGTGGTTGTGGAGAAAATTGCGCCGGTGTATTGCTGAAATAAATTGGCTGATTTTGATACATAGGTTTATTTTTAGGCTTTAAAAAATTTGTGGTTAGCGCAGCGGTTCCTACGGTGAGACCATACTCAATGGCTCCGGTGATGGCGCCTAAAAATAAAATAGCAGCAATCAACTCACCTTTCGTGAGGCTAAGACCATATTGCGCCATTGATGTAGTGAATTGTGGAGTTAACGCAATAAACAGTAATCCAATCAATTGGCCTAACGCGATAAACAACCCCATCCAATTAGCGTTAACTAAAGCAGTTGGCATTGGGTTGCCGGTGTTGTGCGGATCTTTGGCAAACCATCTTCCGGCAAAGAAACCGCTAAAGATACTTAGCGCAATACCGCCAAGAATGCTGAGAAAACTGGAAATTAAAATTGAAGTAAATCCCATGATAAGGATGATATTCCAATTTATACGTTTTGGTGTATTCATAATTCAGTAATGGATTACCTTTTGGAAAAAAATCACTTATACGCGGCTCAAAGGACGCAATTGAAGCGTCAGCGGCACGGTCATAATATATCATATATACAACATATAATATCTAAACATGTTTGGCGCATTGTTCGCCAGTCACTGGATAAAGCTGTATTATTAGGAAGGATATACAATAAGCCGCGCAAACGCCGCGCGGCTATTATTTCCAAGACAAAATGCCCAATTGCGCAGATTATTGCTGTGTTGGCGGTTCTTCGGGATTTTGCGGCATAGTTGATGAGCCATATCCCGGCTGCTGTGGATATATTGGCTGCTGTGGCGTCTGATCGTTGCCGGTCATTTGGTTATATCCTTGCATTGGTTGATAAAACGATGGCTGGACTGCTATTGACGCAACTTTTTGTTTAGCAATCAGGCCGGCAATAGCCCCTGCTCCGGTCGCTAAACCGATAGACAGCAGGCCAATAAAGCATTGAATAAGTGAGATTCCTAAATATATGACTATGGTAGGAATGGAACTGGAATTAGCCGGAAGTCTGGAACCGCTCGGCGCGGCTGTTGCTGTTGCGGCAACAATACTTTGCGCCGTTGATATAATACTTTGCCCTGTTGGAGTTTGTAAATATACAAAACCCGCAGCAAACACGCCGATAAGATAGAACGAACCGGCAATAAGCCCGGCTAAAGAACCAACACTAGCGCCTTTGCCCTTAAATTTAGGGCCGCGAACTACTATAATGGCTGCAATAATTCCGACAATTACAGCTAACCCAAGTATCATCAAATTAAAAATTCTATTAACTGATACTAAGCCAAGAAAAGCTGCAATAATAGCGCCGACAATACCTGTGATAAAACCTGCTTGAAATCTTCCCATTTGTTAAACCTTTCTGTTGTAAAAAACTTGATAAAAAGGTTGAAAAGCGGCAATTATGCGATATAACGAAGTTAGAAGCCAAGAACCTGCTTAACTGCTCTCGCTTTTGTATCATAACATATTTTGGATAGTTGCCAATACGGGAAAATAATTAAAATGGACCATTTTCCTGTAAAATTTGCCAAGTTCCGTTTTGATTTTCCTGCTCTTGCAGTACAATGGTGTATTTTCCTTCTTGCGCGCGGGTCACTTGGATGGTAACATCAACGTTGTTTGGCGAGGCAGAATCAAATTGTGCTTGTGTTACGGAAAAAGAGTTAATTTGACCGCTTTTTACATCGATTTCTTTGGCAAATAGGGTAAATGAGTATTGGGTTAATTGTTTTTGCTGTGGTGGCGCTAACAGCATATAAGCGGCGGCGTACTGCTGATGCTGCATATCCGTGTAAAACGCCGATGCGCTGTTTTGCGCTGCGGTAAGTTTTTTACTGTTTGCGGAAGCTGCAGCATTGGCGGTAGGAGTATTTGCAGTAAATACTTTGAAAATAATATATAAAACTAATAATAAAATAATCAGACTCATGGCGGCAACGGAAACCAACTGAGAATTTCGGGTCTGCCAGAGCTTTTTTAAGGTTTGAGACAAAATACCTCTCCTTTGTTCATTGCTGCCGAAAAATAATATCGCAGTGCAAGTTATTATTCATTATTAAATTCTTTGATAACGGCTAAAATATCACCTGGTTTAAATGGTTTCAGGATGTGTTTTGCGCGGAAATGCCGAATTCTGGCGCGGTCCATAAAACCATTGCGCGAAGTGATAAACGCCAGTTTGGTGTACATAAATGTGTTGTTATTTTTTAATCGCTGGGCAACGCTGAACCCATCTTCATCCGGCATGATAATATCCAGCAGAATAATATCCGGAATGTTTATTTGATGCACATCAATAGCTTCAAAAAACGCTTTGCCGCTGAAATAAGTAAAAACTTTGTACCTCTCTCTTCGTAAAATGCTTTCAACGATTTTACAAACAGTGGGCGAATCATCGATAACGGCAATGGTTGTTTCTTCTGGTGTTTTTCCCATATGGCATTTCTCAATTATAATTTTATATTTTTCGCCTCTGGCGCAATTCACACAGAAATTTGCGTTGTTGATGCCGCATTTTCTGCGCTAACGATATTCTGTTTTTACTATATTTTACAACAGTATCCGGGCAATCAGATTTATTTTTGAGCGTTTTTTAATAAGTGATCAAGCGATTGCCCATACTGCTGAAATATCGTTGTTAATATCGATTCACTGGTTCGGATGTCATCAAGTGTGCCCATGCGGGCAGATAAGGCAGCGAAAATATTTGTTAGCACTTTTTGAAATTGTTGAAACATATGTTTAAAAGCGCTGCGAATATGTTCCGAATCTGCGGCGTGCATAAAATCTGCTACATCTTTGTTGAACATATCTAAAATAATAGCATTATTTTGGATTTGTAACGTTATTGGACCGATTTTTTGCGCGTTGCTGCGTATAAGCATGTTGCGTAAAGAATTTTGGTTTAAAGTTCGATTGTTTTTTGCTACAATTCGTTTTAGCATATCCATGGTCCAATTTACAAACATAGCAAGGGTTACCATGGCCTGCCGGCTATTTTTCAGTTTTGTAATTTCCTGCTCCATTCTGCTGGTTAGCGCGGCGATTTCATTAAATAACTCAATATCATTCATCGGTGATAAGGGCACAATTGGCGCGTCGGCTTCATCATCGGACAAAAATGAATTAGTAATATATTTTTCATGCACTAAAAACGCCAAAGTTCGCGCAACATCTATCTCGGGACTCATGATTGCCGCCGCGATATTTCGTGGTGTTTTGTATTCATTGGTGTGTGTAATAATTACCCATTGATATGGCTGAAATCGGATGACTCCATCAAATTTCACTTGTGGTTGCAGCCGAAGTTTAGTGTTCATGCCATTAGGCAAACTGGTTTTTAAATCATCCCATTCATGCTGATAGCGAATAATTTCCATAACTACACGGGTTGATTCAATCGGATTTATGTATGTTTGCATCGGAGGTTCTTCATTATCTTCAAATGAATAACTGCCTTCATTCCACTGTGACATTTCCCTTACAGTCCAAAGCATCTGTGTTTGCAGCACTTCATTGAGCTGCTGCTGGGTAATTTTTCCGTTGGCTACTAATTGCCGGCCTAAAATATCACCGATGGGGTCATCCGCAATATTTGCAGTAATAAATGTGTCTAAATACTGTTTGGGTAAAATGCCTTGCTGCTGCATGACTGCGCCTAATGTTAACGCGCCGCTGCCATATTCTCTGCATGCGGTTAATGCGCCGTTTTTAAAGTAAATAACTCCGGCTTGATTTGGATTTTTTTGTATATGCAATGCGCCGGTTCCGTTACTGATACTCAATGCCTGAGCCAGTTCTACCAATTGAAACTCTGTTAATGAACCTTCAAAACTAGGCCGATTATTACTCATCATAAATCTTTCTCCTGGTGGCCGCGCTTGGGATGTATGTAATTGCTTTGCCAAAACACAAATAGGTAGTACAAGATAAATATACTTCATGGATTGGAGTTATTGAAAATAAAATAATAAATATTCCAATCCTTATTTAAAATTTTATAGGCAATGCGCATCTTTCGACGCAAAAATACGCTGTGTTTACCACTGCTTTTCCGCAGGTAAGTTTTCCTGATGATACAAAACAGATGCAGGTACTTCATAGAGAACTGCATGAGGAACATACATGAATGAAAATGATACCCTGCATTGAAACGCTTGCTTAAAAAGTTTATCTTTTTCGTGCGTAGCGTGCAATATATGTTCCAAAGAATCTTTATGCGTAATATGATGTTCCGCTGTTACCATAATGGAATGCTTGCCATCAGGAGACGCCGAAATGAGACAAGTTAGGCGATCTACACCACTGTCGTGCTCATAGTCAAATGCGTCAGCCAACCGTAATAATCCGCCCAGTATATCAATTTTGCGCCGATCCGAAGCGCTTAGGTCTTTATATATAGCGTGTGTTTTTTTCGGCAAGCTTTTTCGGTGATAGCGCGCTACACAGGCTATAATATTATTATCCCGCTGTTCCATTCCCTCGAGGCGCAATTTTTGTATGATGCGCAACGCTGTTTTATGATGGCCACGTATTCCATATTGTACACCAGAATCGTGTAGCAGCGCCGCCCTTTCTAAAATATGCAGTTCATATTCTCCGAAACCATGCAACGCAAGGGTTTCACGAAATAATTGATCGGATAATTGCGCGACATGCATAGCGTGATCGATATCATCTACTTCAACACCGCCCATTAATTTTTTTATTTCCTGCACTTGCTGCAGGTGTTCGGAATCATTATACACCGATTTTATGCCCTTTCTTTAAAAATATAGACACTTTTTAGATTTTTATTCTGCTTATTTTCCCAACACTTCTATTGCGTCTCGAAAAGATTGCAGCAATGTTTGGGTTTGTTCATTCTGCCATAACGCCACACATTGTTCATACAGGCGCTGGCGCTGTTCGCCGGCAGTTTGTTTTAAAGACTCTAAACTCTTAATTTTCTGTAAAATCTGACTGCGTTGCGCCTCCAATTGCTTTAATCGGCGATTTTTTTCACAGCTTTTTATGGCGTCTTGCAAGCGTTGCTGCAGTATATCAAGATCATGCAGCGCGCCAAGCATATCTTGCAATTTTTTTAGTTCTTCTGTTAATTTGGCAGCCGGTTCCGGTAAAATCCGCATATTTAATTCAATGGTATAACGGGTTTCTTTAACGGCAATACGCAATCGATGATGTTCTTTTATTTTCTCCGGATTATTTATAAAAGCGCTCCAAATGCGAATTACTGTTAGTAAAGCCTGCAAAATCTCAGAAACTCCGGCTTCAGCAGAAATATCCGGGTAGATATGGCTGAATCTGATAGTGTCACTCATATTAGGATCCTGCCTTTTGCGCTTTTTTAGTTTCTGCAATACGAATTTCTTCAACAGATATTGCCGGAGAAGTATTTTTGAGCATTGCGTCAATTTGCCGGACCAAACCGGTAAAATCTTTGCCGCTGAAAGCGATGGGCAAATTTTTGAGTGCAATTCGTTTTTTACGCTGAAATTTGCGCAATAAAAAATTCCATCCGGCTTCTGCTTCGGGAGCCATCAGCGGTTTCATGGATTGCAGTGTAATAATTGCCGCATCTTCGTCGCGTGCGCGCCCAAGAACATCCGCCATTCGTTTGATGATGCGCAGCGCGGCGCGTTGTGGCTGCGCGGGAAAACACGCTGAATATACCATAAGGCAAGTTTTTAATTTACGCAAGATAATTCGCATGTCGTGTATAGCATCTTTATCACCGCGCAGTACATTTTTGCGTAATTTTTGCGCTGCGCGAACCAATTTGCGAATTTGCTGTGCGGCGAAGGCAGAAATAGTAAGTTGGCTGGCGGTTTTCAATGAGTTTTTATGATTTTGCAAATAAAATCGCGGCGCTGTTTCATCCATCGAAAAATTATGATTATAGGCGTTTTCACGAGACGCTTCCAACCATTTGTCATCATATTTTGCGGCGCTGGAAATAATACCTTCGCGTATCCCTGCCTCGCTGACGATTATTCCCGGCAAATGCATACGCTCAATCAACGCCAGCAGCACCATAGCGCCGGTTGGCAGTAACCGCGCGCGCTCCAGCCGCAAATGATATTCTGTTGCTATCAGCGCTGCCGGTTTTGTGCGCATAATGGCGATGGCGTTATGTATATCATCTGTCCGCAAAACTCGGTCCCCAACGGCGCGCTTTTGGGCTTGCTGTGTCAGCCGCATCAGCGCATTTACAGTGCCGCCGCAAACCAGCATTTCGTCAATATTACTTAGCCGCGACACCGCGCCAAATACATCTTGCAGATAGATTTGCAGCGCGCCGGTCTCTTCATCTGCCGGGGGATCTCCAATAGCAAACCGCTCGCGCATAAATGAAGACCCAACTTGCATGGATGTGCGCCATGCGCCGTAACCAAGCTCGCTGATGATTATCTCTAAACTGCCGCCGCCAAGATCTGCCACACCAACATTGATGGGAAGTTTACGCCCGTGTGTTACTCCGCGGAACATTAATGTTGCTTCATCCATGCCGGAAAGCACAAGCGGATGTATGCCGCTAGTGGCTTCAATAGCGTTAAGCAGCGCCGTTGTGTTTCCTGCGGCGCGCGCTACTTCAGTAGCAACAACAATCAGATTTTCCGCGCCAAACGAACGCGCAATATCTCTAAGATATAAGATTGCTTGGGTGGTGGCAATAATTCTTTCTTCGGGAATATATCCCAAATTCCAAACTCCATCCGCCAGCCTGATGAATACCGATTGATCCGCCAGAATTGTTATGTGAGAGCCATATGTTCCCGCGACGATGAGGTGCACTGTATTGCTTCCTATATCTATTGCTGCGAGACACTTGTACATGGCAAAATTCTCCTGTTATAAGTTGCTTTACGCGAACACAGCCGCATAAATAACAGCCTGCTCTATTGTATCGGCAAAAGCCGGTAGACGTGTATCCTTTGTTTGCATGCCTTCTTTTATTATAGTGCATAGCAGCGGATATTTTTGCGGAACACGTTTTTTTCTTGCGGGTTTCCTGCGGTTTATCTTATCATAAGGAAAGAAGCGCCGGAACATCTGCTTCTTGCCGCTCAAATATGTATTTTACGTGAAAGAAATTCATATGACTGATAATCCTTCCGCTAACCAAAGAGTGGTTTATAAACCATTTACAGGCCAAAATATTGTGCAAACTCCGGGACGAATGTCTCGCAAAGAAGGCGTAGCAGTGTGTCCGTTCTGCGCTGATATAACTGATGGCCGCTGGCCCGCCGGAAGTGAAACATGGCTGCGCCCTAATGATTTCCCTGCAATGAAGCCTCCTGTTGGTGAGTGCTATGTGCTGTTATATGCCCGCAGCCACGATGTTCCGTTTTATGATTTGGATGTGCAGCAAGTAACCCGCGTTGTAGAATTATGGCAAACCGCGTATACCAAGCTGAGCGCTACATATGCCTGCGTTATGACTTTTGAAAATGCTGGGGCGGAAATTGGCCAAACGCAGCGGCACCCGCATGGACAAACATATGGGGTATCTTTTTTGCCGCCGGTAATAGAAACCGAACTGCATTTTGCGCGTGAACATATGCGGCAAACTGGCGGATGCTTATATTGTAAAACTATGCAAGAAGAGCTGAATGGGGCGCGTTTGGTGTTTCAAGGAGAGAATTGGATGGGGTTTATCCCTGAATGGGCGCGATATCCATTTGAAACGCATATTTATCCGCGGGCGCATATTTCGGCAGTTAACGAGATTCCCGGTGGTTCTGCGGCTATTGCAGAACTTGCTGCTGCGCTGCTTCGTGTTATTCGGGGCTATAACACGGTGTATGAAGCGCCAATGCCATATATGCTGGCGCTGCATCAATATGCAGATTCAGCGTATCACTTTCATATTGAGTTGCTGCCTGTTGGCCGCGCGCCGAATAAACTGAAGTTTGCCGCTAGTTCCGAAGCGGCTTTTGGGCTGTGGCTGAATGATTCTCAACCGGAATTAAAAGCGGCAGAGCTGCGAAATGCAATAGAATCAACATTGAAATAGATGTTAAGAGTACTTTGCCGCGCTGGAAATTCTGCGATTTACAGCATTTCGAATTGCATATTGGTTTAACCGAAGTGAACAGATACGGATACTATCTTTTTTCAAAAAAACATAGTATACTTTGCTTAACGCATCTATTTAAGCGTTTAAATAAAATGTATCACTGGTGATTGGTATGCCTTCGTATACGATCGGCGTTGATTTTGGCACAGAATCTGGCAGGGCTTTGCTGGTTGATTGCCACAGCGGCAAAGAAATCGCTTCCGCAGTTCATCACTATGCCCATGGTGTTATCGATACTGTTTTGCCAGATAGCTCTGTATCCTTGCCTTTTGATTGGGCGCTGCAAGACCCCGAAGATTATATTGCCGTTTTGCAGAACGCAGTTCCCGAAGTGTTGCGGCAAAGCAATGTTTCCCCTCAAGATGTGGTGGGAATAGGGATTGATTTTACTTCTTGCACTATGCTGCCGGTAACAAAAACCGGCCTTCCCTTATGCTTACTTCCAAAATTCCGGGACCATCCCCATGCTTGGGTAAAATTATGGAAACATCATGCCGCCCAAGCGCAGGCAGACCGCATAAACGCTGTTGGCGCCGCAAGAAATGAATTGTGGGTGCAACGCTATGGCGGCCGCTATTCGTCTGAATGGTTTTTTAGCAAAGCGCTGCAGATTTTAGAAGAAGATCCCGATGTGTATGCCGCTTCGGAGCGATTGATAGAGGCAGCAGACTGGCTGGTTTGGCAACTGACCGGCGCGGAAACACGCAATATTTGCACCGCCGGCTATAAAGCTATGTACCATGATGGAAATTTTCCCTCTGAAGATTTTTTTGCCACATTGAATCCTGCGTTTCGAGATGTAATCGTCACTCGGGTGCAGGGGCCGCTGGTGGAATTAGGCGCCAAAGCCGGTGCGCTTAGCCAACAGGCTGCGGCGTGGATGGGGCTTCCTGAAGGCATTGCGATTGCCTCCGCTAATGTAGACGCCCATGTTACACCTCCGGCGGTAAAAATAACCGAGCCGGGCCATATGGTGATGATTATGGGAACCTCAACCTGCGATATTTTGCTGGGTCCGCAATTGCGCGAAGTTGACGGTATGTGCGGCGCCGTATTGAATGGCGTTGTTCCGGGCGTGTGGGGTTATGAGGCCGGACAAAATGGCGTTGGTGATATTTTTGCCTGGTTTGTAGAAAACGCTGTCCCGCAAGAATATTTTCAAGCCGCCGCCGCGGAAGGGCTGGATATTCACACATATTTAGAACGCGAAGCCGCTAAGCTGAAACCAGGTGAATCAGGTTTGCTGGCGCTGGATTGGTGGCTGGGTAACCGCTCCGTTTTGGTAGATGTGGATTTAACCGGCATGATTTTAGGCTTAACAAAAGCTACTACTGCTCCGGAAATATACCGCGCGCTGCTGGAAGCTACCGCATTTGGCGCCCGGCGGATTATTGAAGCTTTTGAAGAACGCGGCGTAGAAGTAAAAGATATTGTTGCCGCCGGTGGTTTGCCGGAAAAAAATAAATTGCTTAGATCCATTTACGCTGATGTAATCGGCAAAGATCTCTATCTTTCGGGTTCACCCCAAGCTCCTGCTTTAGGGTCGGCAATTCACGCTGCAGTTGCCTCCGAAGTGTATTCTTCGGTTACCGATGCGGCGCAGGTGATGGGTAAACTGCAAGATGAAGCTGTGCGCCCAAATCCACAGCATTCGGCAATTTATGATCAATTGTATAGTGAGTATCGAATGCTGCATGATTATTTTGGCCGCGGCGGCAATGATGTGATGAAACGTTTGAAAAAAATACGCAATGCGCAAGGAGGTTTGTAAAATGTTATTGGAAGAGTTGCGCCAGCGCGTTTGCAGCGCTCATGCCTTATTGCCTGCTAATCAGCTTGTCGCATGGACATCCGGTAATGTGAGCGGCAGAGATTCCGCAACCGGATATATTGTTATAAAGCCAAGCGGCCTGCCTTATGAAGAATTGACCGCTGAAAACATGGTGGTGATAGATGAAAACGGCGCCACTGTTGAAGGCAATTTATCACCGTCTTCCGACGCTGCTTCGCATTGTTATATCTACCGCAATATGCCGCAAGTTTTTGGAGTTACACATACACATTCCCGGTACGCTACCGCGTTTGCGGCGGTCGGCAAAGAAATTCCCTGCGTATTAACCGCCATTGCCGATGAATTTGGCGGACCCATTCCCTGCGGAGATTTTCAGCCTATCGGGGGAGATGAAATTGGCCGCGAAGTTGTTCGTGTTGCGCAACATTCTTTAAGTCCGGCTATTTTGCTTAAAAATCACGGCGTGTTTACCTTCGGCGCCACTGCGGAAAAAGCGGTGAAAGCCGCGGTTATGACAGAAGACGCCGCAGCAGCAGTTTGGATGGCTATGCAAATTGGCAATCCCGTCGCCATCCCCGAGGAAACCGTTGCGCAACTGCACTATCGATACACCCATGTTTATGGGCAAAGAGCTTCAAATGGAGAAACACTATGACTAATACAAGTATTGCCCCAAATGCCCTTATCTCTGAGCGTTCACCATTGCGAAAGCAGCTTATGTTTGCTGTTATTGTTGGCAACCGCGGATTTTTTCCGGATCATCTGGCGAAATCCGGCCGGGAGAAAATGTTGGAAGTATTGGCAAAAGCCCAAGTTAAAACTATTATTGTTGGAACTGAAGATACAAAATATGGCGCCGTTGAAACATTACAGGAAGCCCGCGCTTGCGCCGACTTATTCCGCGCGCATCGCGATGAAATAGATGGCGTCATTGTTACACTGCCGAATTTTGGTGATGAACGCGCTATTGCTAATACACTGCGCTTTGCCGATCTGCATGTTCCTGTGCTGATACACGCATTTCCCGATGACGCCAAAAAAATGACGATTGAAAATCGGCGCGATAGCTTTTGCGGCAAAATGAGCGCCTGCAATAATCTGCATCAGTACGGCATCCGCTTTACTCTTACCACCCGCCATACCATGGATCCGGAAAGCCCGGAATTTTTAGAGGATCTTAAAAATTTTGCTGCGGTGTGCCGGGTAGTGCGCGGAGTTCGCAATGCGCGCATCGGCGCGTTAGGCGCGCGGCCCGCGGCGTTTAACACTGTGCGGTACAGCGAAAAATTGTTGGAACAAACAGGTGTTAGCGTTGAAACGCTGGATCTTTCCGAAGTATATGGCAGAGTTGCGGTTTTGCAAGATGATGACGCTGCCGTTAAAACAAAAGCCGAAGCGATAAAACAATACGCCAATACTGCGGGCACACCGGAGCCATCCATTTTGAAAATGGCAAAATTCGGTGTTGTGCTGGATAATTGGATTGCGGAAACGCAGCTGGACGCAACAGCAATTCAGTGCTGGACCTCGATGGAAGAATTTTTTGGTGTTGTTCCTTGCACATTGATGAGTATGGCGTCAAATTCTCTGCTGCCTTCCGCCTGTGAAACCGATGTTGCCGGCGCGCTGGCAATGTATGCGCTAGAGCTTGCTTCCGGCCGGCCGGGTGTATTGCTGGATTGGAATAACAACTATGGCGAAGATCCCGATAAAGGGGTGGTATTCCATTGTTCTAATTTGCCCAAAGATGTGTTTGTAGAGGAAATTCCTCGTATGAATTATCAGGAAATTATTGCCGGAACCGTTGGCAAAGCAAACACCTATGGCACGTTGTATGGCAGAATAAAAGAATCTCCATTTACCTTTTTGCGCATTTCTACAAATGAATTTACCGGCAAAATGGCTGCTTATACCGGTGAAGGTGTATTTACTAACGACCCTATAGATACATTTGGCGGGTATGGGGTTGTGCGGGTTCCACATTTTCAGCAATTGTTGGAGCATATTTGTGAAAACGGCTTTGAACATCACGTTGCGGTTACGCAAAAAAAAGTTTCTAAAGCAATGTATGAAGCGCTGACAAAATATCTTGGATGGTCGGTGTACAACCACCAATAAGATATTTTTGTGGCGCATGCCCAAGGAATATGCTGATGTAGCGGCGCTATTCCTTGGGCAATTTACTATCCAATTTTGCGCTGGCGCCAAATAGCAATAATCTCCGCAGAAAAAGTCCTAACCTATACAGCGGCGCCCTTGCCATATGTGATACAATAAAAGAGCATGTTATCAATTTATCGATAACAATGTGTTTACCAGCCAGCGTCTGGATCCATTTCCGGCGGCACAGCTCGGTAATCTGAAATCGACGCAAAGGACCCCATACGCGGCAATGAAAGATAAAATTCATCCAAAATATTTTGCAGAAGTTGAAGTAAAGTGCGCTTGCGGCAACATCTTTAAAACAGGCAGCACAAAACAATCGCTTCGTGTTGATGTCTGTTCAAAATGCCATCCATTTTATACCGGCCAGCAACGCCTGATAGACACCGGCGGCCGGGTAGAAAGATTTCGCAAACGGTTTAATTTATCCGACGACTTCTTGTCTGAATAAAACCGACAGGTGTATAATAAAAAGCGCGTTAGGATTTTTTCCTGACGCGCTTGGCGTATATTTAAAGCTCTGAATAAGCTCTGAAAGGCGGAACGATGATGTCTTATCAAAGGGCGCCCGTTGTGTTATTTCTTGTGGCAGATACCGGCGGCGGCCATCGCAGCGCTGCGAACGCCATCAGGGCGGCAATGAATTTAATTGCTCCCGAAGCAACAAAAAATGCGCAATCTGCCGAACCGGCGCTGAAACTGCCTTTTTCTCCGCAAGATTTTCTTCCGCCGGAGTGGAACGCCGTTTCACGTCCATATCGCGCAGAGATTCATGATATCTTTGAAGAATGCGGCAAATCTTTCCTGCGCCGAACTGCCCGGATGTATGGGCCAACAGTTGAGCGCACCCCTCGGGTATATGCCTCTTTTTACTATGCCAGCAACACACGCGCCACTTACGCCGCGGTGTCGGCGCTTACGCAGCAGCTGCTCCGCCAAGGATTAAAAGAGTTGATCCGTGAGATGCGGCCCGATGTTATTGTATCGGTGCATTCGCTGCTGACAAAATCCACTTGGAATATGACACAATCTTTAGGTGTACAAATCCCGTATATTACGGTAGTGACCGACTTAATACGCTTTCATCGCGCATGGGCGTATCCCAAAGTGGATATATGCGTTGCGCCAACTGAAGAGGCTAAGCAGCAGCTAATCGGCTTTGGTATGCCTGAAGAAAAAATTCAGTTGTTGGGGATGCCGATACACCCAAAGTTTGCTATCGCCCCGAATGATGTTGCTGCTCAGCGAAAAACGCTGGGTTTGCGTGAAGATATATTTACCGTATTATTGGTAGGCGGCGGCGATGGTGTTGGCGGATTAAAAGATATTGCGCATACCTTTGTGCGTTCGCAATTACCTATGCAAATGATAGTGGTAGCCGGAAGAAATGAGGCTCTGCGCCGGCAGTTAACCGAAGAATCGGCGCAATTTCTTTTTCCCAGCGCCATTCTGGGGTTTGTTGATAATATGCCGGATTTGATGCGCGCTTCCGATGTTATTGTTACCAAAGCCGGCCCCGGCACAATTATGGAAGCGCTTTCCTGCGGATTGCCGATTATATTAACCAGCGCCATTCCGGGGCAAGAAGTGGGAAATATTGATTTTGTAGTGCAGCATGGTGTAGGTGTGTATGCGCCGGATTTGTCTGATATGGTTTCGCAGGTTCGCAGATTAATTGAGCTGGATCCTTCTCAGCGAGAGGCGATTTCCCAGCGCGCCCGCGCATTAAGCAGCGCACAAGCGTCGTTTGCTATTGCTAAACTCATATTGCAATATGTTCCTGCGCCGCGCTCTATTTCTCCATGGAACCGTTCACTGTATGGCGCTGGCAAAACGGCTCGGGAAGCTAAGCGCCGCGCAAATAAACCCAAAAACAATATAAAGATGCTTAGCCGTTCATCTTTATACTTGCGCCGCAGGCTACGTTTATTGCAAAAAATAACGCGGCGTAGGCATAATACCAACGGCAATTGAAAATAAGCAAAAAAATGGAAAATACATATCAATGAAGGGACGCGCAAGCGCCCCACATTATTTTATTTTGTAATTTTCTGCAATGTGTTACCGCATTTGGCCGATGAAATATGATGAGGAAAAATTTCTCATTTATTGCGTAATGTGCAGCGTATCAAATGCAGATTTTAGCAGGATACTATCAGCAAGAGACGTAATTTTAATTTGATCTTGAGGAATACAATTTTGCAAGATTCTATACTGAACCCAACAAAAGTTACCGAAAAGCCGTATCATCAATCGGCTATTTTAGTGTTGCTGCGCACTTTTTTGCGCATTTTGATTTTTATGTGGGCGCGCTTCATGAAATGGGTATTTCCTAATAACTCTAAAAGGAAAAATTTGGCGGTTCGTATGCATGTTCCTATGCCTAATCCATTAAATTTAAGCTGGATAACTTCTATGCTGGCCGTTGGCGGCCAATTTTCCTCTGAATCTATTCCCGCGCTGACGAATCTTGAGGTGCGCAATGTCGTAGATGTGCGTTTGGAAGATAAAGATGATGAAGAGCTTTTGCGCCAAAATGGCATTGATTTATTATATTTGCCTACGCCGGATGTGCACCCACTATCACTTGAAGATTTGCGCAAAGGCTCCGAGTGGATTAATAATCGGCTGCAAAAGGGACAAAAAGTATTGGTGCATTGCAAGCATGGCGTTGGCAGAAGTGTGCTGCTTACCGCCGCCGCGCTGGTAGACCAAGGGCTAACCGCTAAGGAAGCCTTTACATTAATCGCCGAAAAACGCTGGCAATCTGCGCCGAATGAAATCCAAGTAGCCCGGCTGATGGAGTATGAGCAGCAACGCCGCGCACAAGCGCTGTAGTGTATTTTGAAGATGTTTAGCTATGCCGGTTCGATAGTGGTAAGCAAGCCTTTGTTTCTTAGCTCGCCACAATAAAATTCCGCAGTTTCTCGCGGCATTGTTGCGATAATTGCTTTTCCGGTTTGATGCGCGCGCAGCATAATTTCAAACGCACCGGCGCGGCCGAGTGATGTTATGGTTTGCAGCAGCGCCGCAACGACAAAAAGCATATCATGGATATCATCATTATGCAAAATAATGTGATATTTTGGCAGAGTGAGCAATCTTTCAATGATATACTCTTCAATAATTATTTGTTCTTGGTTTTGCGTCGCCATAGTTTGTTATCCGTTCAAAACTGCCGGTAAAACAGCAGCTATAGTAGTATTTCGCCCAGGCGCTGAATTGTACGCTCAAATGCAGCGCCTTGCTCAAAATGATTCTTATTTTTTAAACGGACGGATTTTGCTAAAAGTTGCTTCATTCACCAGATTGGCTGTCGGATTTTGCTAAAATCCGCTTAGCAAACGGTAAAGTCCGCGTCCAACCTTGGTAAAGCAGTGAATTATAAACAAGATCATAGGATCCGATCCATTCAGTTGCGTCCGGGCCAAAACCTTCTTTAAATTGACTGATGCCTTCGTTCACTCTGCCGTTGAGATCATAAATTTCGTAGCCGGCCGCTTGCATATCTTGAATAGCGCGCCATTTCAGCAAAAAATTAGATTTATATTCTTGGCCGGAATCGCTAACCCCGCCATAAAGTTCTACCGCGAATTTTCCGGCGCAGGCCATCCACAGGAACGCCGCCGGCTGGCCGTTTACTGTGGCGACATATAGGTATTGGTTTTCGGGATTATAAAGATGAAAAATATCTTTATAATATTTTGATGGATGCAGCCCGAATTTTGCGCGTCGGGAAGTTTGAGCATATATTTCATAAACAATATCCAGCATAGCGCCGGTTTGGTCGCGAACAATTTCTGCGCCTTCGCGTTCCGCTTTGCGAATATATTGCCGTGTTTTCGATCGCATGCCCGCCATAATATCTTCCGCGCTTTTTTTTAGATCGATGGTGTAGGTTTCGCTGACCTGAATAGTTTCTCTGCTGCGATGAAAGCGCATATCTTCCAACGGGTGCGCGGTTCCAGCCGGCCAAGCGGGATCGGTTTTCAGAAAAATGGCGCCGGAATTTTTGGCGTATGATTTAATATTTTCCAGCAACTCAGCTAATCCTTCGCGATCATCCGGCTGAATTGCCGGGCCGCGCGGAATATAGAACATGGAAAACGGTGTGCGCGGCACACTGCGAATAAGAATTTGCACTGCGGCCTGCAAAGAGCCATCATCGCGAAGTCCGGCGAGACGCACAGCCTTCCATCCCGCGGATTTTTTAACCTCGCCCCAGCCCCAAGTTTGCAGGGGATGCGCTTGCGGGTGCGATAATAATGCAGTGTCCCATTCGCTGCTGTTGGTAATTTGGCGGATACGCATGAATAAGCCTCTAGAACAGATAATAGCGCTGATGTATTCAGCCTGCGCGCCTTAATTATATCTTATTGCAATCGCCCCCCCGCCCAAAAACGCTATGGTATACATTATTATATTGCCTGAAGATACCAAATCGGCGCTTCCAAGGCGCATTGCCTTTCGGCGCTGTTTTGAAAAAATGGCTGTAATTGGCCTTTTAACCAGTTTTCAATTGAATCTACAGTGTCATTTCCAAATTCAATAAACGCAATGACATGGCTTAAACTGATGAAATAGGCAATTAATGAGTCGATAGTAAAGGTAAGCAGATGCGGGAATGTTTCTTGCGCATATAGCTCAAATTGGTACCGCTGCGCTTCTTCACCAGTAAAATGGACCTCGCTGCGGGGTGTTCGGGGAAAACGCGGTAAAAATACTTCGCGAAACCAGGTGTGAAATTCCGGATAATGCAGCATAACTCCTTTAAAATGATTTTCATAAATAACAAGAAACGCATTTTTTCGTAGCACCCGCCGCGATTCCGCTAGAAATTTTGGCTGATCTACCCAATGAAACGCCTGCGAAATCGTTATAAAATCAAAATATCCATTCGGAAACGGCAAATTTTCTGCAGGCGCCTGCATATAGGTGATTTGTGGATCCGGCTGGGCCATTGCCAGCATTGCTTCGGATATATCTGTTCCAATAATGTGCGCCGCCAAAGGGCGCAGCGCCATGGTTGAAAGCCCTGTGCCGCAGCCTGCATCCAGAGCGCGCGGCACAGGCTGACTCAGTTGCAATGTTTGCTGAATTTGGCTGATTATTCGGGGTTGAAAATTGGGCCGGCCCTTTACATATCTTTCCGCCGCGCTGTTAAAAGCGAAGTAATTGCCGGGTCGTGAATCTTGCGCCATACTATGGTTCCTTTGCACATTGGGATTGTTATTAGTGTTTGACTCATATTACTATATATATTAAAACAGAAGTTTTTTTGAAAGTAATAGTAAGCAGGTTTTTTGTATGGGCATATTGCAGCGCAATCCCTTCTTTGCCGGTGTGTATGAAAAAGTTTCGCAAACCGGCCTGTTTAAATCGCAGTTCGATCCTTGGCGAAAAGAGCTTATTGCACAAGCTCACGGCAAAACGCTGGAAGTCGGCGCCGGCGGCGGCCAGAATTTTGCGTTTTACGATCCCTCTGTTACCTCTGATGTGCAGGCGGTAGAGCCGCATGATATGATGCGCGAATACGCGCAAAAACGTATTGCATCCGCCAAAGTTCCCATAACATTGTTAGCCGGATCTGCCGAGGCGCTGCCTTTTGCCGACTCTGTATTTGACAGCGTGGTGACTACACTGGTATTTTGTTCAGTCACCAATCCGGAAAAGGGATTGCAGGAAATTATGCGCGTGCTGAAACCGGGCGGAACTATACTGATGTTTGAACATGTGTTAAGCAGCAATCCCGTATGGGCCACCGCGCAGCATGCGCTTACACCGCTGCAGATGCTTGCCGCCGGCAATTGCCATTTAAATCGCAATACGCCGCTAGCTGTGCGCGCCGCGGGATTTATTGTTTCATCTGAAAAATGGAGCGGTGGTAGCATACACCCGCAAGTGGCTATTATCGCGGCTAAACCAATGGAATAGTTGTCGACGCCATTGCGGATTAAAATTTGTGCGCGCAGGTATTGCAGTGATTCGCTTGTGCGGATAGATAATTCCGCTGTTTTGGCGGATGCTGCTTCCAATACCATGGATGTAGACATGTTATGTATTGCGCATGTATACTGATAGTATCGCAGATCATATGCTCATGGCAGAATTGCGTGTTTGCTTCAACGTTGAACCTCCGGCTGCAGAGCACATTCTTACAAAAACACTATCAGCCTATGCGCAAAAAAGGAGAATCGAATGACCACCCTCGATCCTAAAACAAACGCCGTCTCACTTCCACAGGCGCCGCACGCAACAAATTTCCGTCTGCCAGGCCCTACACCCGTGCCACCACAGGTCGCTGCTGCCGGATCTTGGCCGATGATGAATCATCGCAGCCCGGAATTTACTCAAATATTGCAGCGAGTTACCGGAAATTTACAGCATTTTTTTCAAACTGAACAGCCGGTTTTATGTTTTCCGGGGTCGGGCAGCGCCGGATGGGAAGTAAGCATTGCAAATTTCTTTTCACCCGCCGACGCTGTAGCCGTAATCTCTATCGGCAATTTTGGTGATAGATATGCGCTGGCGGCGCAATCTTTTGGCTTGAATGTAACAAAGATTGATTTCCCATGGGGACAAGCCGCCGATCCTGAAGTGGTCGCTGAAAAAATCCGCCAAATCGCCAATTTGCGCGGCGTCTTCTTCACGCATAACGAAACTTCAACCAGTGTCGCCAACGATGTTGTCGCGTTATCGAAAGCAATTGCCGTGGCCGCGCCAGATGCGCTTATCTCGGTAGATGCTGTTAGCTCGCTTGGCTGTGTTTCTGTTCCGATGGATGCATTGGGCATTGATATGCTGTTTACCGGATCGCAAAAAGGGTGGATGACACCTCCGGGATTGATGATGTTTGCGGCAAGCAAGCGTGCTTTGGAGGCGTCTAAATCGGCCAAACTGCCGCGTTTTTATTGGGATGTGAACCGCGCGTTAGACGCGATGTCTCACGGCTACCCGCCCTATACCATACCTGTTTCACTGTGGTACCAGTTAGATGTTGCGTTAACCATGATGCGCGCTGAGGGGCGCGAACAGGTTTTTGCGCGCCATGCGGAAATGGGCGCATATGTGCGCCGCCGCGCGCAGGAATTGGGGCTGAAACTGTTTGCCGACCAGCGTTTTGCGTCTAACACTGTTACCGCCATCTATGGGCCGGAAGGCAAAGATGTAAAAGTGTTTTTGAAGACATTGAAAGAAAAAGATAATGTTGTGTTTGCCGGCGGGCAGGCTAAGCTGGATGGTGTTGTGTTCCGCGCAGGCCACATGGGTTATGCCTCTATTGAAGATTTAACAGAGGCGTTTAACGCTGTTGAACGGAGAATGGGCGAATGAACGCTGCAGCGGAACAGGTACGCCCGCGTATTTTAGTTACCGACAAAATTGCCGCGGAGGGGCTGCGGCTGCTGGATTCAGTTGCTGATGTTGATCAGCGGGTTGGCTTAGACCCCGCGGAGCTGGTTACTGTAATTAGCGGCTATGATGCGCTGATTGTGCGCAGTGAAACGAAGGTAACTGCGGATGTGATTAAAGCCGGCATACGTTTGCGTGTAATAGCGCGCGCCGGTGTTGGTGTAGATAATATTGATGTTGCCGCAGCTACAAACAGCGGCGTAATTGTGGTTAACTCTCCTACCGGAAATGTTGGCGCGGCGGCGGAACATACCGTTGCTATGCTTTTGGCGCTGGCGCGGCAAATTCCCGACGCTGTGGCTTCTTTACGCGCCGGCAAGTGGGAGCGTTCGCGTTTTATTGGTGTAGAGGTCCGCGGGAAAACGCTTGGCGTTATTGGTTTAGGCAAAGTTGGCTTAGGCGTGGCACGCAGCGCTTTGGGTATGGGCATGCGGGTAACCGCAATGGATCCCTATGTTTCCCCAGATTTTGCTGCGCAAATGGGCATTGAATTAGCTGATTTAGATACTACTCTTGCTAAAGCTGATTTTCTAACCGTGCATACACCTTTAACTCCTGCGACAAAAAATGTTATCAGCGCGGAACAGTTTCAGAAAATGCCGCGCGGATCATTTGTGTTAAACGTTGCGCGCGGCGGTGTAATAGATGAAGCTGCATTGCTGGCGGCGCTGGAAAGCGGGCATATTGCCGGAGCCGCGCTGGATGTTTTTGCGTCTGAGCCGCCAACTGCCGATGAAATTGGGAAAAAATTGCTTGCGCACCCCAAAGTTATTGCTACTCCGCACCTTGGCGCATCTACCAAAGAAGCGCAGATTACGGTAGCAATTGATGTGTGCGAACAAACCGCCGAAATATTGCAGGGCGGCGCGCCGCGCGCCGCTGTGAACGCGCCGCTTATTTTGCCGGAAGATTTAGCAAAATTGCGCCCGTTTGTTGCGCTGGTGGAGAAACTTGGCTTGTTTTATCGGCAATGGTACCACAAACAAAGCCGGCGCTTTGAGATTACTTACGATGGTGAGATTGCCGAGGGAGACACCTATCCGCTTCGTGTTGCGCTGATTAAGGGTCTGACAGAAACTATATCGGAAGATCGGGTGAATTTTGTTAGCGCCAATACTGTGGCTAAGCGCCATGGCATAGAGATTACAGAGCGCAAATCGAACAGTCCCCAGCAATACGCCAACCTAATTACACTGCGCGGGCTGGATACATCCGATGAACAAATTCTTTCCGGTGCCGTAACTTGGGGCCAAGAACGTGTTGTGCGGGTAGATGGCTACACCACCGATTTTGCGCCAAGCGGAGCGATATTGCTGTGCAAAAATCAAGATCGTCCCGGAATGGTTGGTAAAGTGGGTGTCATTTTAGGTGACGCAGGTGTTAATATAAATAGTATGAATGTCGGTCCTTTGAATCTTGGCGCCGGGCCGCAAGGCGAAGCGCTGATGATATTAAGTGTTGACCGTGAAATTTCTGCCGCGGCGCTTTCTGCAGTAAAAAATACCGACGGCATATCCGATGTGGTAACAGCACATTTTTCATAACTGAAAATTTTGCGCTGGCGCCGCGGTGATTTCTTTTGCTGCTTGCAGGATTTTCGCTTGGATAGTATGATTGCGGATTCTTCATTCGTGTAAATCTTGTTTAACGTGGCCGTTTTGGGCCGCGCATTGTTATACTATTTGCGCTATTCAAGGGAAAACTCTTATTTATATTGAATATTTTAGCCGAGGTAAATTTGATGACAAAAGCTCCTGAACGCCGGCCAGAATGGCTGAAAGTACGCGCCCCCGGCGGCGAAATTTATGAAGACCTGAAACAACTTATGCGCAGCAAAACACTGCACACGGTTTGTGAAGAAGCGCGCTGCCCCAATTTAGGTGAGTGCTGGTCGCACCGTACCGCAACTTTTATGATCTTGGGAGACATCTGCACGCGAAGCTGCAGATTTTGCGCTGTAAAAACCGGCAGACCGCTTGCGGTGGATTGGGAAGAGCCGCGCAGAGTTGCTGAAGCTGTGCAAGCAATGGGGCTGAAGCATATTGTGGTTACATCGGTAGACCGCGATGAATTGAAGGATGGCGGCGCGTCGCTGTTTGCGGCAACTATTCGCTGGATTTATCGGCTGAACCCGCAGGTTTCTATCGAAGTGCTGACACCCGATTTTAAGGGTGATATAGAGGCATTGAAAACGGTCATCGACGCCAAACCCACTATATTTAATCATAATGTGGAAACGGTTTCAAGGCTGTATAAAAAGGTTCGCCCGCAGGCAATCTACATTCGGTCTTTAAAAGTTTTAGCTGCTTCAAAGCAATTGAATCCCGAAATTCCTACCAAATCGGGCTTTATGCTTGGTGTTGGCGAAGAACATGATGAGGTAGTGCAATTACTGCACGACTTGCGCGAACATAATGTGGATATTGTTACTATCGGACAATATTTGCGGCCAAGTTTCGATCATTTGCCGGTTCTGCGGTATGCGCCGCCGGAGGAATTTAAAGAATACGCACAAATAGGCAAGCAGCTCGGATTCCGTCATGTTGAATCGGGGCCGCTGGTGCGCAGCTCTTTCCATGCATGGGATCAAGCAAAAGCGGCTCATGCTGTGTCGGAAGAATAATTGTTTTTGAGTAACTACTTAGGATGTACTCAAAACTCCGTTTAAGAGGGACAAACACCACATGTTTTATCATGTGGTGTTTGTTTTATAGCGCTTGTTCAAATGCAATCACCGCACGGTACACATGAGGCGATGCAATCCGGTAGGGGCGACCCTTGCGGTCGCCCTTGCCATCAAGCTACCAGAATTAGTATTTAAAATTATAAGAATATTTGGGGACACCCCAAACTCCGCGCAAGGGGCTACCGCCCCTTACGTATCCCCTGTGTACCGTGCGGTGGTTGATTATAAAAAGAGATTTTGGGGACACCCCAAACCCCGCGCAAGGGGCTACCGCCCCTTACGTATCCCTGATTATGTACACCGCGCGACAACTCGGGTGGAGGAGAGGAGACAAGCCACATGATTCATCGTGTGGTGTTCGTTTTGTGGCTGCCCGGCTACCAATGCCGCGCCGTAGCATATGCGCTGCTCAATTGCGCTTGTTCAAACACAATCACCGCACGGTACACATGAGGCGATGCAATCCGGTAGGGGCGACCCTTGCGGTCGCCCTTGCTGCTCGGCTATTAATACTTCCCATCGGAAAATAAAACTAAAAGAGATTTTGGGGACACCCCAAACTCCGCGCAAGGGGCTGCTGCCCCTTACGTATCCCCTGTGTACCGTGCGGTGGTTGATTATAAAAAGAGATTTTGGGGACACCCCAAGCCCCGCGTAAGGTGCTACCGCCCCTTACGAATCCCTGTATGTGTGGCTAGGCGAAGTTTGAGGAACTATTCTTTGCTTTACCTTATGTTGTGGTTACATAAAATAAAGCAAAACTCCAACATAAGGCGGTCTTTATGACCGCCTTAAAATATTTGTGAGGCCGATTATTCAGAGGCGGAAAGAAGAGACGCATTGCCGTCATTTTCTGCCGAGGCACCGGCGCGTTGCATGGCGCGGCTGTGCGCCGCCGCGACAAAATCGTGGAACAGCGGATGTGGCTCTAGCGGGCGGCTTTTAAATTCCGGATGAAACTGCGTGCCAACAAACCAAGGATGATCTTTCAGTTCAACAATTTCAACCAATGTATTATCCGCAGATTTGCCGCTGACAATCATGCCGTCTCGTTCAAATGCGCGGCGATAGCTGTTGTTGAATTCATATCGATGGCGATGGCGTTCCAGCACAATTTCCTTGCCATAGGCTTTAGCCGCCTTCGTTTCCGGTGTAAGACAGCAAACCCAGTTGCCTAACCGCATAGTGCCGCCTTTATTGGCGATTGATCGCTGATCTTCCATCAGATTGATGACCGGATCCGGAGATTCAATATCAAATTCCGATGAATTTGCTTTGGAAAGCTGCAATACATCGCGCGCAAATTCTATAACAGCTATTTGCATACCAAGGCACAGCCCTAAATAAGGAATTTTTTGTTCACGCGCATATTTAGCCGCCAGAATTTTTCCTTCAATGCCGCGGGGACCAAATCCGCCCGGAACTAAAATACCATCGGCGGCGGCAAGCCTGGCCAGAGATTCTTCGGGATGATTTTCCAGATCTTCCGAATGAATCCAGTCAATATCAATATCCATCCGCTGTGACCACGCCGCATGGCGCAATGATTCCGCAACGGAAAGATATGCGTCGTGCAGCGCAACATATTTACCCACTAATGCAATCCGCACGCTGGGTTTTTCCTCAAAAATAACATGCACTAAGTCGCGCCAGCCGGCCAGATCCGGCTCTGCGGCGGGTAAATCAAATTTTTCAACAAGGTAAGCGCCCAGACCGGCTTCTTCAAGCAGCAGCGGCACTTGGTAGATGGAATTGGCTGTTATTAAGGGAATGACCGCTCTTTCGTCAATATTGGCAAAGAGCGCTATTTTGCTGCATAATTCTTGACTTACCGGCTGATCTGCCCGGCATAAAACAATATCGGGCTGAATGCCAACCCGGCGCAGCTCCATCATGCTATGCTGTGTTGGTTTGGTTTTCAGTTCGTGGGTAGCGGCAATATAGGGCAGCCAAGTAAGGTGAATATATAACACATTTTCTTGGCCTAAGTCGCGTTTCATTTGCCGAATTGCCTCTAAAAACGGCTCGCCTTCAATATCTCCAACGGTGCCGCCAACCTCACAGATGATGACATCGGCGCTGCTTTGTGCGGCGTGGACACGAATGCGTTCTTTAATTTCATTTGTAATATGCGGAACAACCTGAATGGTGCCTCCTAAATATGTTCCGTGGCGTTCCTTGCCGATGACATTGGCGTATACTTGGCCAGTTGTGCAGTTAGAAAACCGGTTGGCCGGTTCGTCGGTAAACCGTTCGTAGTGTCCCAAGTCTAAATCGGTTTCGGCGCCGTCTTCAGTTACGAATACTTCACCGTGCTGGTAAGGCGACATGGTGCCGGGATCGACATTGATATATGGATCGAGTTTCATAATAGAAACCGAAATATTTCTGCTTTTCAGCAGCCGGCCGACCGAAGCAACCGTAATACCTTTACCAACCGATGAAACAACACCGCCGGTTACAAAAATAAACTTTGCCATAAATATGCTAACCTTTCATCTCTGAAAAGAGATAAGGGCTAAGGCGACTTGCGCCCTAGCCCTTCGGATTGAAGATGACCACCTGTGATTCTGCTGGCATTGATGTGCGAGTTAACGATAATTTAGGAAGCGGATCCGGAAGCGGCGCTCCCAACGCTTTACAGAATACTTCTGCTGAGTCGAGTACTATGCCTTTTTCTGTTAGGGCAGGGGTGGCGTAGTGCATGGGAATGATGACGCGAGGATCTAGTTCGCTGACAATATCTACAGCGACTTTGGCGTTAATGGTATAATTGCCGCCAACCGGCAGCATCAGCACATCTATATCGCCGATTTGGTCGATTTGCTTCGCGTCTAAATCGTGCCCTAAATCCCCTAAATGGCAGATGGAGATATCTTCGGTATGAATAACATAGACGGTATTTGAGCCGCGTTCCGCGCCGCGGTTGGTGTCGTGAAATGTGCGTACCCCGGTAATCAGCATATTGCCAATTTCATATTCACCGGGGCCGCGGATAATTTTCGGGTTTCCGCCGATGGGGTCGGTAAAGGTATGATCGGGGTGTGAATGGGTAACGCAGATGATATCTGCCGAGACGCCTTTCAACGCAACACCATAAGGCGGCGGCGCGGGATCGATGATTACGACGCCGTCTTTGCTGCGGATTCGGAAGCCTGAGTGGCCTAAATACGTAATTTCCAAAGTATTCTGCCGGTCTCCTTTATGCGCATAAATAAAACATATTAGCAGATTATATCACAAAATGCAATATTCTGCCGGATGTTTTTCTGAGTATTTTTTACCAAATTTGGGGCAAAAACTATTGTTTCAACTCAAAAAAATAAGCAGCGTAATTTTGTACATTGCGCTGCTATTGGCGGAGGAGGTGGGATTCGAACCCACGGCGCCGTCTCCGACGCACACGATTTCCAGTCGTGCCCACTAGGCCTCTATGGGACTCCTCCAAATCAACGGCGCTGCTTACGCGGCGCCCAAATACAGTTCCGGCGGAGAGAGTGGGATTCGAACCCACGGTACCCTTTTGAAGTACACTGCATTTCGAGGGCAGCTCCTTAAACCGCTCGGACATCTCTCCGTGTTGAAGTATATCACAAGTAAAAGCTCCGTTTCAAATAGTTTGCAAAAATTGGGAGTTAAGACAAAAATTGGCTATTCGAGGCTTGCGGCAACGATCTTTGTATCGTTTGCCAAGTTGGTTACCTTTGTCAAAACAAAGTTACTGGGAAATCGAATTAAGTGAAAACCTGTAAGTACTATTACTCATAACAAATGGATGTTCTTCGTTTTAAATTTGCAAAAATACTAGATAAATATGCTATGCAATCAGACAAATAAAAAATTTGGAAGTTTTTATTTTATGGTAATATTCCTGTTGCATAGGTATAATTGGCTATCTAAAAAATATTTATGTCTATACATAAAAATATCCGCGCATTTCTATGGCGGAATAGGTATTCTTGGTGTACGATAAAGGAGTGATCCTGCCCGGCGATTATTTGCCCTGTTTCCGGCTGAACATATTTGTGGACTATTCTGCGCTGCCCTGCAGAACCGCCTGACACATCTATGTGGCAATCGACACAGGGCTTAAGGACAGTCGCAGAAACGAAAAACGTTTCGCTGCAAATTACGCCGGGCTTCTTTTGATGCGCTTTCGATGCTTCAAAGCAGCCAGTTGGCGTAACGCACCGCTTCGCGTTCCCGCGCAATTTTTTCTGCAGAAAATGTAACAATAAAATCGATTAATTTTTTTATACTCCGCACCCGCGCCGTTTTTTTATCGGGATCCATCTCCTGCAATTTAATAATTTTTCTGAGGGTTGCTGCGTCAAATTGCGCCAGCCGTGCGCGCAGGCTTTCCTCACCGCCAATACGGTACAGCTCCGGCGCATCCGTGCGCGCCGCTTGCAGCGCAATAAGCCGGTTCAATTTATCTCCGGATTCTGCGTCCCATTCTGTGTGATTATTTAGCTCATCGCTCATATCCGTAAAGATGCCTATTTGCGAAAATGCGGCGACGATTTGCGCTGCAAGTTCTTGATTATGCTCTATATCCATAGCTAGGCCTTGCAACATGCGAGACACTAATTTGGTATTAATGTATGCTGTTTGTATTGTATCGGACATGAGTAGTCGTTACGATCCTTCACATGGAAACTTGGTGCAGATATTCGCGCGCAAGCGCACTAAATTGCCGATGCGGACCGGCTCCGCCAAATTTTTGCCGCAAATTGGCGACATCGGTGTCTATATCTGCCGCTTCGGCTACTTCCGCCGCTTCGGTTATAATTGTCTCGAAAATTGGCGGATGTATGCCCGGAATAACATCGCGGCGCATATCTTGCACCGTTTGCTTGTGCAATCTGCTTTGGCTGCGATATCGCGAAACGACAATACCTAAGCCATAAATTTCATGCCGTGCGCGCAGCGCAAAATCCGCCATGCGATCCAGCACCAGCGGCACACCCAAGGTGGATAAAATATCCGGCACAACCGGAATTAAAAAATATCTGCTAAGCGCTATACCGTTTAAGGTAACAATGCCTAAGTTTGGCGGGCAATCAATAAGGATGTGATCATATTGCTGCATTGCCGACTCGATTGCCTGACGCAAAATATACACAGAGCCATCGCGAAACTCATCTAAATCAGAGGCTTTGGTAATTTTATCTTGCAGTTTGTGCAGGCGAATGCTGGATGAAAGTAAATCCAGCCCAGGTATGCCGCCCATTACATTAGAAGTTCGCGGAACAATGGCTTGGTTGATATCAAATTCATGGGTTCCATCCAGCCAGTCTTTAAACAATTGGTACAGTGTTTGTCCGCGCTGATCACGTTCGCGCCAGCGTCGCTCATTGATTAATGATATGGTGGCGTTGGTTTGAGGATCCAAATCGATAACCAGAACACGTTGTCCATGCTCTACGGCTAAATAGTGCGCCAAGGCAATGGTTAATGTTGTTTTTCCCACGCCCCCCTTAAGATTAATAACACTCGTTACTACTGGCATGATAAAACCTCATTTTATTCTATTTCTTTTTGTGCGCATACAATTGTTTATGCAGGTATTGTTTACTGTTCATCGGCCACACTCCTGCCGGATCCGCCTTCATTTGGCAATGCGCCATGGAGAACATTGCCTTTGCGCTGCGAATTCACCGCAAGATCTTCTTCTGCCTTATTTCCAGTATATAAGCACGGTAACACCGGCGCCGGTTTGGGAAGTGACTGAGAAATACACCATATATTTTTCGTGATTTTGCAATGCAGGCGCATCCGCGAAAAATATATCTATAATGAAAGTATAACAAATAATCAACGCGGCTGTTTACTGTGACCGTTTCAGAAAACTTACCCAAATAGGACAGAGCTTACGCACTATCTTCTTCAGTGTTCCATTCCTGCTTCTTTGAGACAGCCACAAGTGCAAGCACTCGGGGACTTACAATCTCTCCACAGGCGTCCATTTCCGCTGTACTAGCGGTATAGAGCCACCGTAAATTATAGGCGGCATTGCGATCTCGATCCAGTACCAACCCACAATGTTCACACACATAGGTTCTGACCGAGAGATCCAGGTGCTTGGTTGGCATGGTATGGCAACCCGAGCACAATTGGGTTGAGGGAAAGAAGGGATGCGCTTTATATAAGGCGATCCCTTGCTGCTCACATTTGTACGTCAGTTGCCTCTCAAACTCATACATGCCCACATCAGCAATAGCCTGAGCCAGTTTGTGATTCTGCATCATTCCCTTGCGATTCAGATCCTCGATAATGAGTGCCTTCGGTCGCTCGCCTGACAGCTTGGCTTTTGCTGTGATGCGAGAAGTGGCTTGATGCAGCGCGTTTTTCCGCATATCGGCAATCCGTTTGTGGATGGCTGCTATTTTGTGTTTGGCCTTCAGTCGGTTCTTCCCTTGATTCGCTGTTCCAGAAAGAGCAGACGACGCAACTGGTGTGACAGCAGGTTTCAGGGCTGCTTTGGCCCATTGCTTCAACCTCCGTTCACTCCGCTTGCGATTGGGATCGTAGGGACGATCTTTCTTTTTTCTCTGCCTCCGGCTTTTCTTGATTGGAGGCGCTCCTGCCTTGGGCAGGGTTCGAGACACATGTTTTTGCGCTCGCTTCAACGCTTTCATCCGTCCCCGCAAGGCTTTGGGATTGTGCGCAGTGAATGCATTCGAGCAAACGGCCATCTCTTTGATCCCCAGATCGATGCCTACCACATCTCCAATTGCCGGCTCCATAGGGGCAATCTGCTCACGAAGCAGCACCGAGACAAACCAGTGCTCTCCTTGGCGCGAGACCGTTGCACTGACAAATTCTCTGGTCCCGATGGGCCAGTGCTCCCGCTCTTTCTTGCGCTCCGCAGCGTTTTTATTCGTTCCATTGGTATTCTTGCTGTAGGTGGGCGGTTCCCGCAGAACCGTTGCTCCTTCGCCGGTATCGGTGGGGATATAGTTCTTTTCATGCAGCGCCACTTTCCCCAACACTGGAAGCTGCACCCATGTGTCTCCCACATGGATGGCGCCTTCCAGATAGAAGCTGTCCTGACTCTTGCCTTTTTTCTTCAACTTGGGATATTTTGACTGCTTCTTGAAGAACCGTTGATAGGCGCTATCAAGATCTCGGAGAGCTTGTTGAGGAGCGCATTTGGAGACTTCTGCCAGCCAGTTCTTCTCAGGCGTGTGTTTGAGTTTGACAATTTCTTTGTGCAAGTCCTTGGCAGTGGGAATCTTGATCGTGGAGGGATCGGCGGCTTCCTTGCGTTTTTTGGCTTCTTCCTGTTTGCGGACCAGTCCAAAATTATAGGTAAAACGGGCAGCGCCTGCATGCTTCTGGCAAAGGGTTCGCTGCTTGTTATCCAGTTTGAGTTCCGTTTTATATCCCGTTAGGACTTCCACTCGTTATTTCCCTTCCTGGCTTTCCGGTTCATGCATCACCTGCTCAATGCAGGAAAGCATGTGCCTGACTCAGTTTTTATTGCTTCGTCGTCCATAGATTCTGGCTGCCATACTCATTATAACAGCAACAAAATCATCCACCAGCTCATCTCCGGTATCTCCCAGAAAGAGCATTTCGATTTTGCGTCCCTGTCCTTCCAGCAAGGTTTCCATAGAATGGCTCCCAAATCGCGTCAGGCGATCCCCGTTTTCGACAATGATGGTTCCCATCGAACGATCTGTGAGCAGCATCTCTAATTTGGGGCGATGCTCATTCAGACCGGAGGCAATCTCCACGACTTCTTTGGCTACCTGATATCCTTTGGCGGCTGCGTCATCTTTGAGTCGATGCCATTGTCGTTCGAGATCCTCTTTTTGCTCAGCCGATGAGACTCGCGCATACAATGCTACTCTGCCCGTCAACGGTTTCTCATCAGCTTTGTCCCGCACGATAATCGTTCCCGTTGCGGATGGATAGGCATCCAATTTCCCTGCCTTGAACCATCTCCAGGTTGTTTTATAGGCGCCTCCAGCTTGTTTGGCATATTGGCTTATCTTCCTGACTATATTTTACCATGAAATATGGTCATTAGACTATAGATCTTAGAGCTATTTATAACCCTGCAGTATTCTGTTGGCCGCACACAAAACACCGCTGATAGCTGCTGGAATCATTCAGCCACGAATCCGGAATTTTCGGCGCGTCTTCCGAATTATATGCCATTTAATCTCTTTCCTCCAAATGTACGATCTTTTGCGCATCTCTGCGCTGATATTTTTCCGCTGCCGCGCAAAAGGCCGCTTCAATATCAATATCGGCAGAATTTGCTAAAACAATAAGCGCAAACAGCGCGTCTCCCAGTTCTTCTGCTAAATTTGCCAAAGGTTCCTGCGCCTTTACGCGCTTTGGCCCATAGCGCACATTTACCGCGCGCGAAATTTCGCCACATTCTTCAAACAGCCGGGCTAAGTTGGCAAGCGGTGGCCAATAGCCGCCAAGTTCCTGAATAATGGAATCGGTTAAATTTTTTGCCTCTGCAATGGTCATACTCATGATTATTTTATACTGGCCGAGCGAGAAAACCACGAAGTCTTTAGCTTCGTGGAAGAATCGCCGTTCCTTACCCTTGTGTTTCAATGTAGTGTCGAATGACTTCTTTCCCCTTGCGGGGACTGGCTTTGGGTG
>JAJYBV010000115.1 GCA_021778805.1 Chloroflexota bacterium
ATGTGGAAGTCTTTTACAACCGTCGTCGCTTGCATTCTTCTTTGGGCTATCTCAGCCCTGTCGAGTTTGAATTGCAAGCTTTCTTTCCTTGACTCTTTTCTTTCTCTACTTATTCGGGGGAAGCTCATTGCGCCCAAAATCTCTTTTTTATTTTTTCGATGGGAAATATTGCTAGCCGAGCAGCAATATTGCTCTGGGTATATGGATAAAATACTATTTTGGGAGGTGTTATTGGTCGGGGCGGCCACCACAATGAGCCTGTAAGCATATCGTGTGAGACGATAGTCATTACTTGGCTGTCCTCGCTGGTGTTCCAATATTTTGGGGGAGATCCATTCAGACGGCGCTGTTTTTTCATACTATTTTGCGGTTCATAAAATTTCCAAACTGCCGATTGAACATTGTAAGAGAGGCAGAATATGGGCCATATACGCGCACAATATCACAGCAACACATTAACATTATTTCCCGTTGGGAGGATGAATGAGCGGCAGATTCTAAAAATTCAGCGTTTTAGCGCTCATGTTGCATTTACACCAATTCAACTTTTCGTAATTGATGGTATGCGTCTTCGATACGCCAATCCATTTGGATTAGCCTATTTACTTCAATTTATTGAAGAAATTCATGCAAAATACCCGCAAATCAAAGTTGTTTTAAAAAAATTGCCTCCGGATTTTCTTGCTGCGTTAAAATTATCCGGCAGAAAAGGGCCATGGACCATTGAAGGTAATTTTTGGGAATAAAAACGTTTTTCCAATACTAATTTTGTAACTACTCAGCGGGCAAAGCAAGGCAGGGATTCGTAAGGGGCGTAGCTCCTTGCGCGGGGTTTGGGGTGTCCCCAAATACATTTTTTATATAAAAAATAAATCACTGTGCGCGTGCCAGGCAATCCGATAGGGTGCCCCTTACGGTCGCCTCGAATACCGAGCAGGTATATCTTGTCCTGCTTACGTGGAGGTTGAGTACCTCCTGAGTAGTTACCTAATTTTTTAACAGTTGCAAGTGAGGAATGTAAACCTATGCATGCGCGAATTGTAAAAGAAGACAAAAGACAGCATTTTGGCATAACTGAATTGGATAGCAAAATTGCATTTTCTAACGAAATTTGGCTGATTAGTGGCGCGCCGGGCAGCGGAAAAACGTTGCTTTCTACACATTTTGCCAATAACGGCGCCGAGCATAATGAACCTATTGTATATGTTACCGTAAACCAAAGCCCCCAGCGTATTGCCAAAATGTTTGCGCAGCACTGGCCTGCGTTGGAACATCTTTTAAAAAACAAGCAGATGGCAATTTTAGATCCTTCACCTTATTTCACCCAATACCGTACTTTGCAAAAAAAAGAAAAATTTAACCGAAGAACCGCTTGGGATGAGCTTTGGTCATTTACGCAAGATTTAGTAAAACAATGCAATGATATTTACGCAAAACGCATTATTCTGGATCCGGTTACTCCGTTATTTTTAGGTTATTCAACGGAAGTTGAGCTATGGGATATGGCGCAAACATTCCTGCAATCTTTAGAAAATATTGCGGAAGCCTCAACAATTATTACCCATATTCAAACAGAAAATTCACGATATCAGCTGATTGGCGCAACGCTAGAGTCTTTATGTCATGGGTCGTTGAACATCTGTGTGAACCGTTCTAAACCAAATGAGTTTATTGTACAAATTCATAAAACCAGAGCATATATGCATGATTATATGCCGATTCATATAACACAAGACCCAAATATGCGACTTTTAAGCGCGCACAGCATAACAGTTAAAATATAATATCGAAGTATAAAGCTAATGCATAAATATCGAATAATTTTATTAAAATATTTATTACGGCAAAATACTTTGAAAAATTGCCATTTTAACTGATTATTATGAAAGGACCAGAATTCATGAATCTTTTTAAAGGATTGCTCTTAGTGTTTATAAATTGTATTGCCGGAATTTTTTTCGCTTTGTTTATTCACCCTTTTCATGGAAATTACGCGAATTTCTGGCTTGCAATCAGCTTATTTGCGCTGGTGGTTTCCATACAAACCGCATATATACTACTTGTTTGGTTTAATCCGTTCGCTTATGTGTTAGCTTCACATTTTCTTAAAACAGCTATATCGCGCGCAATTGATCGGGAACTTTCGCGAATGTTTCGCAATTCCTTTGATCTTAATTTCATGATTTTACAAAGCAAACGCAAATTTTCACTGAAAGAATTTGATGATTTTTTGCGTGTCAGCGATATTGTTTTCACACTGAGAAATCATATCCATATTGTAATTATGACTGATACATCATCAGAACATGCGCACATTGTCGCGAGTCGCATTGTAAAACGATTTGCAGTTAAAGCAATTGCAATTTTAGATGGTCATAATCTCCCTAAAGTAAAATCCACTGGCACACTAAACGCGCGATATATGCGTCATAAAATGCAAGTATACTCAAACACCGATTTGGTATTGCAAAGTTTGCGTTTCGGATTATTTCGCGCGCAAACACGAGCGCACACCAAAGAAGATGCGCCAATATATGTTATGACTGAAGATGACATAAAAACCGCAATTTCAGGGAAATTTCACACGGTTATTCATGATTTTGCTGAACGAGTTGCATAATTTTTGAGGAGAACGCAATGATTAGTGACGCTTCTTTAGGTGAAATTACTATTCCCGTACAAAAAAAGAAATTTGCAATAATCCGGCAAAAACTACCTTTATCTACTCTTGCGTTTATGATAATTACGCTGTTAGGCGCATCTTTGCTGATATTATATTTTGTTATCCGCAATTTAGCGTTGTTTGCGCCGGGCTATAGCGCCACTGATAGAGTTGCTTCCGTTATTTTGCTTGCTTCGGAAATTTATATCTCTTTTCAGGGAATTGGTTTTTACATTCAAACTATCCATTCATTGCGCACTGTCAATGTTTCGCGAACTGCACGGCTGGCGCCCATGACAGATCCGCTGGTAGCCATCTATATTGCCACATATAATGAGCCGGCAGATGTTATAAAAAATACTGTTACCGCAGTTTCTTTGCTGCAATATCCTAACAAAATTATCTATATTAATTGCGATCATCAATCAGAAGAGCAAGCGCAAAAAGTTCGCGCTATTGCGGAAAATGCGCACGTAAATTTTATTCACCGCAAACCCAATACCGGTTATAAAGCCGGCGGAATTAATGAATTTTTATTTCGTTTGGGTAAAGATCTTCCTGCGGCGCCATATCTATGTGTTTTTGACGCAGATTCTATTCCGCAGCCATCTTTTTTACATGAGTTAATGCCCTATTTTGAGGATGATATCCGCATTGCGTATGTACAAGCGCCTCAAAGCTACAGCAACGCGGCAGAATCATACGTCGCCTCTGCCGCCGCCGTGCAGCAGGAATCTTTTGGGCATTATATATCTGAAGGCAAACAGGCAAATGAAGCGATGTTTTATTGCGGCACGAATGTTATATTTCGCTGCGACGCTTTGCGTGACATCGGCGGTTTGTTGATTGAAAGCATAACAGAAGACTTCAATACATCAATAGCGCTGCACGCCCGCGGATGGAAATCGCAATATTGCAATACCGGCTATGTTTCCGGGCTTGGCCCCACGGATTTGCGCGCATATTGGACGCAGCAAGGCAGATGGGCGTTAGGCAACCTTGAATCGTTTCGCATGTCTATCGGAAAATTATTTTTCCGGTTCGGGCTGACATTTGCGCAAAGATGGGAATATACCTTATCGGGCACATATTTTCTCGTTGGTATAAACACCATCATTGTTATGACCATGCCCGCGCTATATTTATTATTTGGTGTGCGGCCACTCATTCTTTCGCCATGGTTATATGCTGTAACGTATATTCCGCATTTTATCTTTTCCAATTGGTTTTATTTTGCAACATTAGGGAAACGCGGTTTATCTAAAAAAGTATTATTTTTATCGCAATGCCTTACCACTATTACGTTTCCCACATATGCCGCTGCAGCGTTAGCAGCAATGCTCAAGCAAAAAAAAGCATTTGCGGTAACGCCGAAAGGAGCAGGGTCTACATTAAAATTTACCGAGATAAAATCTCAGATTGCTATGATAATTTTCTTGGGAATCGCCAGTGTAACCGGTATCGTCAGGATTTTCTCCACACTGAATTATGTTATCATAATTAATTTGGTGTGGTGTTTGTATCATATCCTGCTGCTTTCTACGGTGTTTTATTTTCAAAGAACTCCCAAACAAGCTGTTAATGCTCAGCGCCCACATATGATAAACTATGAGCCGGAAAATCAAGAAATGAGCCAATTAGCCGCCTAATTTCATGGATTATCTTTACCCTATAAACAGGGACAAGAAATACCTAACACGATATATACTGGCGATTAGCGGCAACAGATAAATGACCGCCTGCCAATCAATTCTGCGGCCCATGATGTATGATGTTACAGGTGAATATTTTGTAACTACTCAGGGATTCGTAAGGGGCGGTAGCCCCTTGCGCGGGGTTTGGGGTGTCCCCAAATACATTTTTTATATAAAATAAACACCACGCTGTTCACCTGCGGCCATGCAATCCGGTAGGGGCGACCGCAAGGGTCGCCCTGGAATACAGCGCAGGTATATCTTGCCCCTTTTACGAGGAGTTTTGAGTACCCCCTGAGTAGTTACAATATTTTTAAGATAAGTGAGTACATACTATGCCGCAATTATTGGGCCGGCACATGCCCTTGGAAGAAAACGCCGGAGTTGCTTTAAAACTTGCCGGAGACATAGGATGCGACGCAGCGCAAATTTTTATCAGCAGCCCCCGTATATGGGCACCGCCAAACTCTCCCCAACGTATAAGCGAATTGCAATCAGCCATAGCAAACAGCGGACTGCGGCAAATTATTGTTCACGCAGCATATCTTATTAATTTAGCGTCTGCGAAAGATGACATACGTGAAAAATCGCAGCGATTGCTGAAGTGGACCATGGAAACAAGCGCCGCAATTGGCGTTTCTGATGTTGTATTTCATACAGGCAGCCATGGCGGCAACGGCGCTGAAATTGGCAAAGAAAGAATTATTGAAGGGGTTTCCTTTGCTTTAGAGCATCTCAACAAACCAATCCGAATACTTTTAGAAAATGATGTCGGCGCAGGTTTCGGCATTGGGGCAGATTTTGCGGCGTTAAAAGAAATGACGGATGTTTTAGGCCAACGCTTCCCTGAACGCATAGGAGTCTGTTTAGATACCGCTCATTTGTGGGGCGCAGGAAATGACATCGGAACCGCGGATTCGGCAAAACAAACAGCAGATTTACTGGATACAGTGATGGGATTGGAGCGCGTCTTTGTGCTCCATTTCAATGATTCCCGGGTACCATGCGGCAGTCATCGTGATATGCACGCCAAATTAGGCGAAGGAACTATCGGATTGGAAGGCTTGCGCGCTTTTGCTCAAGATTCCCGCCTCAGCAAGGCAGTGCTTTTGCTTGAAACGCCGATTACTCAAAATGACGGCGCAAACGATTGGGCAGATGAAACAAAACGCATTGCGTTTGCGCGCGCGCTGGCTTTCACACAAGATCCGATCGCCGCGGAACTACAATAATCAAAATATATATTTTCCAAGCGGCTATTCCGGAAATACATAGGATAATGGCTCCTGGGCAATTGGCAATGCCTCGCCGCTGATCGCATCTTCTGTTGGCCGGCCAAGCGCAATATGAATAGCGCGAATTTTCTGTACAATATCACGCAAAGTATCGGGCGAAATTGTTTGGTCGGCGTCACTCATAGCTTCATCTGGCCGGGGATGCATTTCCAATATCAGGCCATCGGCGCCGGCGGCAGCAGCAGCAAGCGCCATAGGCGTAACAAAAGATCGTTTGCCGGTTCCGTGGCTGGGGTCTGCAACAACCGGCAAATGGGTTAAGGAATGCAGCGCAGGAATAGCGGTAACATCAAAAATATTGCGTGTATGGTTATCAAAACCGCGCAAGCCGCGTTCACAGAGCACCACATTGGGATTGCCGGCGGCAAGAATATATTCCGCCGCAGAAAGCCATTCATCCAGGGTGGATGATGGGCCGCGTTTTAATAAAATTGGTTTGCCCGAATGCCCGGCGGCGATAAGGAGGGAATAATTTTGCATATTGCGCGCGCCAATTTGCAGCATATCGGCAAACGCTGCAACGGCGTCTACCATTCCGGGTTCCATCACTTCGGTAACTACGGGCAAACCGGTAATTTCGCGCGCGCGCGCCAGCATCCGCAGCCCCTGCGGACCAAGCCCCTGAAAGGTATACGGAGATGTGCGCGGTTTAAATGCGCCGCCGCGAAGCATAACCGCGCCGGAGGCTTTTGCCGCCTTTGCCGCTTCGATAATCTGCTCTTCATTTTCAACGGAACATGGTCCTGCTATAACCGGAGGCGCCCCATACGAGCCAAAAACGACATTGCCGACCTTTACTTTTGTGCCTGTGGGATTCGCCGCGATATGCGCAAGTTTATAGGCGGTTTTTATTGGTATAATGCGTTTCACAGCCGGTAAATTGGCAATACGATTTTTCGCTTGCTCTGAAATTGCTGTGGCGTCTACCCCAATTACGTCTCCCGCGCCGGTCGGCAGCGCGCCAAGCGGTCCCCGAGCGCCTTCTGCGGCCAGTGCGTGCCTTAATTCGGCTCTTTCAGTGGCCGATGCGGTTGTATGCAGAAATATCAGCATAATCAGCGTTCTCCTCTTATTAAGTATATAAGAAATTTTCCCAATAAAAAAACGCAGAGGCGATTTGCCTTCTGCGTTGTCTCTGATGGGCGGTGGCGGTTTTTCTGTCACGCAAAACCAGCGCTCATGAGAGACGAGCGCCAAAAATAAAAGTACCCATTCAATTGTGTGAAAATGGATTGTTGCATGACAGTTCTTTCTTTTTAACCTATTGCAACTATTATACAGACTTTTATGGCGATTGTCAAGTGGTTTTTGCGCGTAACAGCTAAAATATATTTTGATAACAACTCTGGTGAGAAAAATACAATAGGGATACAAACAACTCGCGCAGTACATAACCAGGGATTCGTAAGGGGCGGATGCCCCTTACGCGGGGTTTGGGGAGCCTCCCCAAAATTTCTTTTATACAATAACGAAATATCACCAGGGATTCGCAAGGGGCGGATGCCCCTTGCGCGGGGCTTGGGGCGCCTCCCAAATTATCTTATAATTTTATTTTTCCGGGGGAAAATATTGTTTGCCTGGTAGCAAGGGCGACCGCTAGGGTCACCCCTACCGGATTGCATCGCCTCAGGTGTACCGCGCGTTATTCGCAATAAAACAAGCGTTATGTGGCGACACTTGCGCTACGGTGCGGCGTAGGTAGCCGGGTGGCCACATAACGAACACCACACGATGATGAACTTTCACTTTTAAATAGGGACAAGATATATTTCGTAATCAGGGATACGTAAGGGGCGGTAGCCCCTTACGCGGGGCTTGGGGTGTCCCCAAAATCTCTTTTTATTTTATTTTTCGATGGGAAATATTGGTAGCCGGGCAGCAAGGGCGACCGCAAGGGTCGCCCCTACCGGATTGCATTGCCTTAGGTGTGACCGCGCAGCGTATGCTCTAAAACAAACGCTATGTGGCGGCGCTTGTGCTACGGCGCGGTGTAGGTGGTTGGGCGGCCATAGGCGATCGCCGCGCCGTAGCAAAAACATCCCCAAAATCTCTTTTATACAATAACGAAATATCACCAGGGATTCGTAAGGGGCGGATGCCCCTTACGCGGGGTTTGGAGTGTCCCCAAAATTATTAATTAAAACAATATTCCCAAAAGCAGGATTGATAGCTATTCTTTGTTTGACAATTCTGAATAATTATTCATATAATTTATTGTATACAATAAATGTAACGGAGGTAAACATATTTTGGATAGTTTCAAGATTGAGTTGTTAACACAAAATTGGATAGTTGATGAACCTGATACTGGTTTAGATTTTTGTTCCCATGGTCATGTGCTTTTAATGGTTAATGATATGGTTTTGAGTGACCAAAATAGTGGAACTTGGACAGTCGCTGCTACCGCCTTACGTCTAATGAAATCTGCAATTTATGGATATGATAGCAACAAAGACTTGGAAATCATTCCTTGTTGTGGATATTTAAGAATATTCAACAGTTGCCCTAACTATATAACATGGGACACAGAAATTAAAAATGATATACTTATAGGACTTTCGCTTTTGGCTAGTTACTTGCGAGAAGAAGAGGATATGATAACTCTCCAACAATATGTCAGCTATTTAGTGAGCACACCAAACAATCATACCTGTACCAATCTTGCGGATCACTT
>JAJYBV010000116.1 GCA_021778805.1 Chloroflexota bacterium
TTCAGAAAGATAGACGATATGCCCTTGTGCGTCAGAGACCGCAGAGCCAACAACAGTACTCCCCGTATCTATGCCAAGAGTCAATGGCTGTGTCTCATTGGTTTTTGGCGCTGTGAGAAGCTGGATGGTGAAAGGTGTTCTCCTAACCACCTTGGCTTTTCCTTCTTTGAGCAACAAACGAGCAATGACACACGAACAGGGCATGAGCGGCTTCTGTTCTGATGAGAGGACATACACCATTGACTTCATTGGGTTCCTTTCCCCTTGCGGGGACTGGCTTTGGGTGAGAGCCAGCCAACTCAAAATACTCTGCCCGAAGGCAGGTGATGCGTATCTCTGTGCTGTGACCGCACAGGGAATCCGACCTCATCTCGACAATGTTCAAAAGGCTTTTTACGCTTGCAGCACCGGGCCTTACCCCACCCCTTCTTAACTGCAAACGACAGAGCTGCCGGTCTGATGCGTCAACTGGAGGTGTCATGACCTTCCGAACGGAACCAGGATTTCTCCTGACCGAGTCTGGTGAACGTGCCCTTGCGGGACTGGGCCTGGACTTTCGTGGCCGAAGCCACTGAGTCTTCAGCTCAGTGGTTGTTCACTCACTTATAGTTATAAACTTGTTTAATAAAGTATACAACTTTTTTTGTGTTTATTGCAAACTTGGGTTTTGCGCAAAAGCGTTTATTGCCGGAAAAATCTGCTGCACGGAAATCACCGTCAATATTCAGTCTTGATCGCTTTCATCCGGGGGAAGCAAGTAATTGAGAATGATGTTCGTTATGGCGGTTACTTGTGCGCGCCGAGAATGAAATTCTACTACAACATCGATAACTTTGCCGGAAATGCGATCTATTTTGGAGGAAAGATTATGTGTTGCTGGGGCGGCAGCTTGAATCGGGCCAATAAGTTTTTGCTGCAGCCAGCGCGCTAACAGGGCAAGCCCAATTGCCAGCGCCGCAAACAGTATAACAATCAATGATACTTCAAATATCAATGCAATTGCGGCAAAACTGGCAAGTTGGTTTACAGCGCCGGCAAAATCAGCCATTAAAAGACTCATGATGAACATTCCCTTTCACTATCGGCAGTTTCAATGAAGTTTGCTGCATTTCTTCTTCAGTGATATCTGCCATTGTATTTGACTGACCTTGCGCAGTATCTGCAGCTGTAAATTTAGGTTTTCTTTTCCGTCGCTTTGCCGCTTTGCCTTCGCCAAGCAATGTGCTGATTACCTGCGCAGCAGACACTAAAAATCCTGCAGCGCGAACCGTGGGTTTAACTGTAAAATCACTGGTAGCTTTTACAGTATCACTCACTGTTTTGGTCGTATCTTTTACATCTGCCAAAATACTTGGCAACGCTTTGCGCAGCGCCGCAATGGTTCTGCTCACCTGAAATACAGCGTAGGAAACAGCAAGCAGGGGTATCGCGCTGATAATTGCCAGCGCGATAATAGCAATATCTCTAGCAATTGGCCAATAGCCATGAATACTGATCCACACGATGAACGCGATCATCAATATGCCGGCTGTAATTGAGCCGCCAATAATATAAAACTGGCGTGAGCGTAAAAATTTCACACAATTTCCGGCCTTTCTTTTCGCAATACAGCGCACTTATTCAGCACAGTGTTTTATACCAATTGTTTTGCAATAAATTTCTGAGTTTCCTGCAATGCCTCCGGCAAATCTGCAGTTGATTTGCCTCCGCCTTGCGCTGCTTCCGGTTTGCCGCCACCTTTTCCGCCGATTTTGGAAGCCAGTTGTTCTGCAATTTTACCGGCGTGCATACCTTTCTTGGTTAGGGTTGGGCTTACTGTTACAATAAATACAGCGCCATCTTCCGAACCTGACGCCAGCGCCACTACGGCAGCGGTAAACTTGGTCCGAAGGTGATCGCTGATTACGTGCAGCGCGGCAATATCGGCTTTTTTAATAATTGCAGTGACAACATGCGCATCTTGCACCTGCTGGGCTTCTTGGGCCAATCGTTCAGCTTCTTCGATTAAAGCATTTTGGCGATAGCGTTTCAGTTCTTTCCGCATCTCAGACATTTCTTGTGTGAGCTGTTCAATTTTCAATGTCACCATTTCCGGCTGAGTTTGCAGTTTATCCGCCAAGTATTCCACTTGTTTCTTTCGGCGCGTCAGCAGTTCCTCTGCGGCTTTGCCGGTAAGCGCCTCAATTCGGCGTACTCCGGATGAGCTGCTGGTTTCCTGGGTCGTTACAAAAACTCCGATTTGCCCGGTTGCAGAAACATGCGTGCCTCCGCACAGTTCTTTGCTTGGTCCCATAACAACTACACGAACCGGGTCGGGATATTTTTCACCGAACAGCGCCATTGCTCCGGATCGCTTTGCTTGTTCTAACGGAGTAAGTGTTGTAGTGACGGGAAAATTTTGGCGGATCATCGAGTTAACAGTGGTGTCTAGCCGCGCAATTTCATCATCGGTAAGAGCGCGCTGAAAATTAAAATCGAAGCGCAATCTGTCTGGCTCTACTAAAGATCCATGCTGTACAACAGCTTCACCGAAGTGATCTTTCAGCGCTTTATGCAGCAAATGAGTTGCGCTGTGGTTTTTCTTAGTGTCTTCGCGGCGATCTGTTTGAACAGTAGTGGAAACGGTGTCACCGGTTTTTATGTATCCATCAATCATATGGCCGATATGCACGATAATGCCGCTCACAGGGCGCTGCGTATCTAACACAGCAAATTCACCATTTGGGCCTTTAATTCGGCCTTGATCGCCAACCTGGCCGCCGCTTTCAGCATAAAATGGTGTTTCTTGTACTATCAGCATTTGCGAAGAATCTTTATTTTCTCCGACAATGGTAATTTGCCGCGCGGCGATCATATCCTGAATTTCTTCAGAGTCTATCACCGTTAAAACAGCAGATGATCCGGTAACGGCTTCATATCCGGTAAAAACCGTTGGTGGTATGGATGCGGCAAGTTCCTGCCAAATCTGGCTATCTTTGCGGATGGCAAATTTCTCTAGATTGCGGCTTTTAATCCGCTGTGCCTCCATATGTTTTGCGAATCCTTTTTCATCCAGCGTAAATCCTTTTTCTTCGGCAGCTTCGCGAGTTAATTCCAAAGGGAAGCCATGGGTATCGAATAATTTAAAGATAGTTTCGCCCGGAACTTCTTGTTTACCTTGCAGTTCCAATTCCGTCAATGTTTTTTCCAAAATATCCAAACCTTCAGCCAATGTTCTGCTGAATTTTCGTTCTTCGGTGGCAAGCACATCAACAATGCGGCTGCGGCGTTCTACAAGTTCGGGATATTGTTCTTTCATCAATTCAATAACTGTATCGGCGGCGTCGGATAAAAACGGTTTATCGATACCTAATAGTTTACCATGCCGCACAGCGCGACGCAGAACACGGCGGAAAATATAGCCGCGGCCTTCATTGCTGGGCAGCACACCATCTGCCGCCAAAAACACCAAGGCTCTGCCATGGTCTGCAATTACGCGCAAACTGCGATCGGTCTTTTCATCTTTGCCATAAACAGCGCCAACCAACGATGCAAATGTGGTAATAATTGGGAAAAAGAGGTCCGTTTCAAAAACGGTAGGCTTATTTTGCAGCACTAAACTTAAGCGCTCCAACCCCATGCCGGTATCAATATTTTTCTTTTTAAGCTGCTCTTTGCCGCCTTTGCCGTCTTGGTTATATTGCATAAAAACCAAGTTCCAAATTTCAAGATACCGCGGGCAGTCGCATCCCGGCGCACAACTTGGCTTGCCGCAGCCTAAAGCTTCGCCGCGATCGAAATAAATCTCCGAATCTGGGCCGCAAGGTCCGGGAGTTGTTGGGCCGCGATCCCACCAATTATCTTCCAGTTTAACAATTTCGGATTCTTTTTTACCGGCAATTTTCTGCCACAATTCAATCGCTTCTGTATCCGAAGGGTAAACACTGGGGCGCAATTTTTCCGGAGCTAATCCATATACTTTTGTTAAAAGTTCCCAAGCGAAGGTAATAGCGCCTTCTTTAAAATAATCGCCAACGGAGAAATTTCCGAGCATTTCAAAAAAGGTCAGGTGGCTGGCGTCGCCAACCTCATCAATGTCTACAGTTCTAAAGCACTTTTGCGCAGTTGTCAGGCGAATGTGCGGTGGGGTTTCCTCACCCAGAAAAAAGGGCACCATTTGCTGCATTCCGGCTGTTGTTAGGAAAACAGTGGGATCGTTATAAGGCACCAAAGATGAACTGGGCAGTATTTTATGGTTATTTTTTTCAAAAAATTTCAGGAACGATTCACGGATGCGATTTCCCGTCCATGTTGTTTTTTTGGCAGGCATAGGTAGTTTCTTTCTCAAATCCCAAAATATTTGGCGCAACAAAATGCGTATAAAGCGTGTCTTTGCCGCCAAAGATCTGGCTGCCACGCTCATGGCTGTTTTTCATACTACAATTTTATATGGCTGAAAAAACAGCAGCGAATTTGCAGAGACATACGAATGATTTGTTGCGCCAAGCGCAAATACTATGCTTTATGCATTATAGCAGATAGCTGGGAATAGCGAAAAACACCAATATTTAGGGATATTTTACTGCAAACACAGTTTGGTATTTTTTAATTGATTCGCATATAAAGTTATGGCAGTAACATCCGATATTGGAAACTGGCAAATCGAATGGTAACAGAAAAATAGCAGGAATTGGTGAAGGATAAAAGTGTATGTCCAAGAATTTTCTTAAGAATATCCCCATTGCAAATAAGTTTTTTTTAAGCGCCGCCATGGTGATGGTGATGTTGCTTGGTGTTGGCGGAATAGCCGATCAAGGAATGAATACAATCATATCTTTGCTGCAAACTGCGCATATTCGCACAGATTTGGTAAACCAGGCTCAAGCCCAAATAAACCATACTTTGCTGAATATTTTAATTGCCATCATTGTGTTTGTAGCCATTACACTTTGGCTTGGTGTTATTAACGCAAAACTGATTGCTGATCCGCTTAAGCGCATGGTTGAGATTGCGCAGAATATTGCTCACGGCAATTTAACTGCAATAGACACTGATGTCGCCAAATACCAATGCGCTGATGAAACCGGCCGGCTGATTATTGCAATGTATGATATGGTTCAAGAACTGCGTGAGATAATCAGTAATGTAAATAACATGTGCAGCAATGTTTCATCGGCTTCTTCTGAAATTGATAATTCTGCCGAAGAAAATACAATTATTGTCCAACAAGTGTCTGAGGCAATCGATTCAGTAGCCAATGGCGCAGTTAAACAAAGCGAGCAAATCACAGAAATTTCTACTGAAATGCACGAACTTTTTACGAATCAACAAGAATTGCAGCAACAGACGAATAATAATATTCGCCAATTTGGTGAATTACAGCAGTTTATGAACACCATCACTCAAAATATAAGCGTATTAGGCGGACACTCTAAAGATATCGGCGCAATTACCATAACAATTCAAGAAATTGCTGAACAAACCAATCTTCTTGCCTTAAACGCTGCGATTGAAGCTGCAAGAGCCGGTGAACAGGGTAGAGGGTTTGCTATTGTTGCGGATGAAATTCGCAAACTTGCTGAACGAACATCACATTCAATCCGTAAAATTGACTCGTTAATTGAGTTAACACAGAAAAGCGCTGAAGAAACAGCGCAAATTATGGAGACTGGCAAAGCGCAAATTGATATGAATATGCAAGAGCTTACCGAATTAGGGGCGTATACGCAAAAAGTCTCAAAAAATATCGATAAAACCCAATCTTGCATTGCTTCTATTGCTGGGGTAAGTGAAGGCAACAGCGCTGCCGCTGAACAAGTTAATGCTGCTGCTCAGGAATTGAATGAACAAATTATTTCGGCAAAAAAATTAACCATGGAATTGACAAGCAATGCGCAAAACATGCACAAAAGTTTAGAAGTTTTTTCGTGGAATGATGTCGCAAACAAATCTTTATCCTCTCATTCCGTTCATAAATCTGAACAAGCGGTGTAATTGCTTGCGAAACAATACTTATTTTCGTCTTCGTGGCCTGTCGTTCTCATCATCATCGTATTCATCATCATAGCCAGACCGGGCGGCAGGATAATATCCCGAGTAATCTTCATAACCACTTTGGCGTACACTGCGATAGCGACGGGATTCACCGGTAATTTCACGGTCGTCATACTCATCATCGTCGTAATCATCTTCATAGCTATCGTCATCCATGTCGTAGTCTTCTCCGGAGTCTTCTGAATTTGGCAGAGGCGGCGCCGAGCTTTCCTTTACTTTCAGTTCTTTATTAGGCATTATCAAATAGAATCCGCAAATAACGCCAAGCAACGCAATAAAAACGCCGGTTGAAATTAAGGTATTATCAATACCTACGATAGGTAACACCGCAAAATGTTTTATTGTTTCTCTTCCGATAACTTCATAGGCTCCAATCAAAATGCCTAAAACGCCGGCAATCGCCAACAGTAAATCAGACGCCGCTGAAACTGCGCGCTGTTCCGGTGAGCGGAAGGATCGCAGCAGTGTCATTTGTCCGCCGCGAATAGCCAGTACATTTGCCCCGCCTAACACTACCGTGGCAATAAACGCCGCGCGCAAATCAGTTTGCTGAGCAAATTTTATCAGCGCTGCTCCGCTGCCGAGTACGCCAAAAAATAAAAAGAATCGTCCCCATCGGCGGATTTCCACAATAATAGCGCTGGCGGCGGCGGCGCCAAGCCCTGCGGCAGTAAATAGCAATCCCAGTGTAACTGGCGTTTGATGTAAATTTAAATTAACATAAAATGGCTCGTAAACCGCTAATATTCCCCCTGCTGCGGCCAGCGCCGTTAGCAGCAGAACCGCAATAAAAGAGTGTGTCATTGAACCGGCAATGCGCAATCCGTCATTGATATCAGTTAGCGCTTTTTTCAATGTATCCGGTGGCATTAGTTCCCATACTGGGCGAGCGGCCGCTGCGCGCTTCAATCGTGTGGCAGTATCTTCTTCATCCTCATCCTCATCACCTTCCCAAACCGAAGCGTTTTCATCTTCCTCTGTTTTGTTGGGAGTATATAAAACTCGTGGTGGCAGCGGTGTAACACGCATTTCAAACAATAGCGCAAACAAATAGCACAGTATGGCGCCAATTGCAATAGTAAAAACACGCTCGCCATTGACGATATACAATAGCATAGCAATGGCTGGCCCGGTTACAGATATTGCCCCTGCCGCAAGTTGATCTCCCGACGAAACTTTGCTGCGCGCATTATACGCCGTTCCAAAATAAATTGACCCGCGCCGCAGTGCGCTGCGCAGTGCGCTTGCCAACGAAAGCCCAAACGCCAGCAACAAGGTAACCGGTATAATGGTGCGGAAATACATTGCTATAAATAAGCCGGCTAAACTAATGCGCAGCAACTCTAATATAAACACCAGCGATCGAGGATCGCGCCTGCCCGAAAAAAATCTTCCTGTCATTGCTACAAGCATCTGCGGCGCTGCAAAACAAATGAGCAGCAATGTGATAAATCCGAATGAATAGGTAAGCTGTGTTAGCCAAATAATTGCGCCTACACTCAGCACGCTATCACCAATGCGCGAAAACGCCTCGCTAATCCACAGCCTGCCAACATTCCCGCTCATCATATTTAATGTGGTCATGCTTTGGTTCAATGCCTGAACTTTAGATGTCATTTCATGCGGAGGCAGCATGCCGCGCCACATTGTGCTTGAATTCATGGAAGCGTTTGGTGAGTTTCCGCCGATGATAGTTTTATCCGGCGCCATATTGGAAGGATATCCACCGCGCAAAGTTGTATTAGGATCGGCGTTTCGGCCGTTTGTTTGTGATGTTCCCTGTTGCGGATTATAAGATCCGGTTTGCCTGTATGCTCTGCTATTCGATGTGTTTCGTGATCGATTGCGAGGATCACTTTCAGGACTGTTTTGCGGTGGCGGCGTTTTCAAAAGCTCTGCCTTCCTTCAGATACAACAAACTTGATGAATTCTGAGCGATTATAACGCGAAAAGCGGCGCAATGTCAAATATAGCGGCATGAAAGTCATAGGCAAAATTCCTGTCAACACGGAAATTTCCGGCATGGCGCGTCGCCCAGCCACAAATTCGGGATACGTAAGGGGGCGGCTCTTGACCATTGCACGCGGGGATTGGGGCGCCCCTACCGGATTGCATTGCCTCAGGTGTGACCGCGCAGCGTATGCTCTAAAACAAACGCTATGTGGCGGCGCTTGTGCTCCGGCGCGGTGTAGTTTGCAAGGCGGCCACAAAACGAACACCACACGATGATGAACTTTCACTTTAAATAGGGACAAGATATATTTCGTAATCAGGGA
>JAJYBV010000117.1 GCA_021778805.1 Chloroflexota bacterium
GGATTCTGTCCCCATGGGTCTTGTGGCGCATATCCGGCGTTTGCCTGTTGCCCATAACCCATCTGAGCGGGATTCTGTCCCCACGGGTCTTGTGGCGCATATCCGGCGTTTGCCTGTTGCCCATAACCCATTTGAGCGGGATTCTGTCCCCACGGGTCTTGTGGCGCATATCCGGCGTTTGCCTGTTGCCCATAACCCATTTGAGCAGGATTCTGTCCCCATGGGTCTTGTTGCTGGCCATATCCAGTGTTTGCCTGTTGCCCATAAGGGTTTTGTGGATTGTTTTGTTGGGATCCGGACAATTGATTCCACACATTTTGATCGATGAGAGAAGAAGCGGAGAAACCTTTTTCAGATTCTTCATAGGAGCCATCGGCCTGCGCCATATTTGCCGGATATCTGCCGGTTTCGATATCATAAACATTATTGTTTACGCCGGGGAAATTGGTGATATTGGCTGGCCCTTGCGAAGGTTGCGCAGAAAACGGCTGCCCATTGCCTGGCATTGGCTGAGAAGCGCCATTTGATTCATTGTTTCGCATCCAAACCGGCAATTGAGATTCATCGATAAATTGCGCAGCGTCAATTTTACTTTGCGCTTGAAATGCAGGCTGCTGAGCAAATGGATCATTAAACTGGCCGCTTGGAAACGCCGAAGAAGGCGCATTAAAAATTTGTTGCTGTTGCTGTTGATATGGCTGACTTACCTGTTGGCCTTGTCCGTTGAATAACACTCCACCATTGCCGTTTTGGTCACGGTTTGGAGTTTCGGGGTTTGCGCGAAGCCAATCTGGCAGTGAGGCTTCATCAATAAAATCGCGCGCCCGGATATCAGGCGGTCCGGGAGGTGTATCGCCATATGGCTGCATCGGAGCAATATAATCTGAAGAATAATTTGGAGCGCCCCACGCAGAAGGCTCTGGATTTTGCTGTTGCCCCTGCTGAAAACCATCATAACCATTGTAACGGGGATCGTTCATTTGCGATTGGCCTCTTTGCAGCCAAGGGGGCAAATTATCATTGCTGAATAATGATGATTTGGACAGCTGAGCGTCTTGCTGCTGCTGCCAGCCTTGCGATTCTCCTTGAAATTGCTGCGGCCAAGGAGTATTTTGCGGCGCGCCAAACCCCGGTTGCTGACTGAATGGGGGCTGCGGAGCATTTTGCTGTGACTGAATAGTATGGCTGTTGCGCAAATTTCGAATCCACTCGGGAGTATTATTGTTGGGATTCATAAAACCTTGCGGAGCCGGAGCATTTCCAGTTCTTACCAGCGCATTTCCGCATCTAGCGCAAAACGATTGTGTTTCGGCGTTATTGAAGCCGCAGTTTTGGCATTGTACCACAAGCGCCCCCTGTCTTTAATTCCGCGCGAATTAAATTAAAATAAAATTATATATACTGGTATGTTACATGAGCATTGCCGGCCACTATTGGGATAAAATTCCGATAATTATGCTGTGTTTCCCTCTATAACCCGCCGGTTCCATGTATCCTTGCAGGATGAGAATAATACATCAAGGCTGTTCCAACACAAGATCTGTATACACTTTATAGTGTATCATGAACTCCGTAACTTGGCAATAAACACAATACTTATGACCAAAAATATATGTAATCCGCAAAACCATATTTGGAAAACCATTGAAAAAGAACTAGAGACTTGAGCCTAAAAAAGGAATAAGCGGAATCTGAGGGTGACAACTCCGGCCTTGTCAGGCGGCATGCTGTTTCCTGAACCTCCTGCTGTATGCGTTACACAGAAGTACGGGAAAATGGCTGCGGAATTGCTGTCAATGCCCGCCGATACCCGGAATGGCATAGCCGACAATAAGCCAAAATAAAAATAAACCAATAGCGATAGCAACCCATAATATAATATCGAACGGCCGCCGTTCAGTTTTGTTCGCTGATATAACCGGCTCTGCGGCTAAGTCGCCGGCGTCGAGCTGAACATCTTTTGGTTCGGGATCGGAAAGCGTTTCGCTTTCTGTGTCTACGGCGTCCATGGTTACTGCGCCGACCAGCGCGATAGGCGCCGGATGGGAATTTTTCAAGCGCAGGGGGGTAGAAATTGGCCGGGAAACGGCTTGCTTTATAATTTTACCGGAAGTATTTTCCAGCGTTTGTACATTGCTTGCAGCCGGTTTATCCCAAGGGGGAATAATGGGTATTGGGCGTTTTTCATCTAATATTTTTTGCGCAAGACCTAATTCCTGAATCAACTCTTCAGCGGATAAAATTTTCTGCGGGTGCTGCTGCAACAGCACTTTTTCAATTACATTCCGCAGGGGAATGGGGACTTCGCGGCGCAGTAATTCCCAGTCGTTCGGGTACCCTTGCAAAGACTCGGGGAGCGCCGGCATTTTCCCGAGCAAAAGCCATAAAATAACGCCGATGGCGCGCAAATCTTCGGCGGCAGAGCGGTCCGATGTATTTAATGGCTGTTCGGAATCGGCAAGCAGCCGGTTTGCCGCTGTAAAGTATGTTGCGTCGGATGGCAGCTGTACATTGTTGATGCGCAATGTAGAGCGATTCCATTGGCCGCGAAAGAGTGAAGCAGGGGTGATATCGCCGTGAATAACGCCGTGCCGATGCGCGTGAGCGATAGCTAGCGAGAGTGAGCGGCCCATAGTGATTATTTCATGAAAGGAAAGGTCATTTTGCACAAATTCGGCAAATGTTGGCGCTTCAATAAATTCTTGCACAACAACCAATTGGCCGTTATATTCTACCGCGTCGAAATTGCCGATAAAGGCCGGGTGCGCGATGCGGGCGGCAGCGCCAAGGGAGCTTTGGTAAGCAGCGCGGCAGTCTTCATGCACGAATTTAAGCGCAACAGGGCGATTTAATATTTCATCTTTACCTGAATAGATATCACTGCCTTGGCCATGGGCAATATTCTTTACAACGCTATAGCGATTTTCAATGCGTTCTTGGGCTTCAATCAAGGTAAACATCCCCCTTCCTGCGTTTCTTCCTATTCATGAAATCTTATTTTAGTTTTTGCCGGCGCAGAACTCAGTACTAATTAGCTATATTTGCCGCGGCTAACGCCAATGCGCCGCGAACATATTTATCCGCATGAACTGATCCAAGTTTTATTATCTGGTTTAAATGTTCGGCGCGTTTCGGCTGGCAGAACTCTGCAACGCGGTGATTCAGCAGCCACAGCCAATCTTGCCCGAATTTCGCATATTCACCGGTGATAAAGATCCGGTCGGTATCATATGTCTCTATTATAAAAGATACCGCATACGCCAAAGCTTGTGTGAGATCATTCAGCAAGTTTAGGGCCACAGTGTCGTTTTCCTGCGTAAGCTGCCAAATTTGCTGCGGTGTTATCGCAATTGCATTTCCGGCGGTTATTTCGTCGACACGCTGAGTAGTTTCAGGATATTGCTCCATTCGTCGAACTATTGTTTGCCGCATTGCGCCGGTTGAAGCAATGGTCAGCAAATGGCCGCGGCCGCCACAGCTGCATACTGCCCCTTCAGTGGCAACTTGCATATGCCCCAGTGCGCCAAACTGTGGGGCATGCAGAATTTCGCCGCGGTACGCTAAGCTCAGCATAATTGATTGATCTGCATCAATTAGCGCGGCGCATTGCGGCACAGCGCCTTTGGCAGATTCTGCCGCTAATTCCTCTGCCAAAAGTCCGTTTACCAGTGTATCGATAGCCGTCGGGACGCCGCCCAGCAGATCTGATAGTTCTGATTGAATGGGATAATCTTTCCACGCTGCAACATCAAAATATTCCAAAGTGTTTGCGCATGTAGAGTCTATCGACGCCTCCAATGTCAGCGCGGTACCGGCAAGTTTAAGTTTGCCATATATCGGGTGTTCTGAGTGCTCGCTAAGAAATTGTGTAATTTCATCAATGATATCGGCCGGCCCCATAGCAATCGTTTTTTGCAGCTGCCCGCGAGCTATAAAGAAGCCGTCGATGGTAGTAATAACCATCGTTAAGCTGGTTCCCCATTCGGTCAGCGCCGCGCCTAACAGTATCTGCGATATTTTCATGTGGGCTTCTTATCCGGCAACAACGGGGTTTGATAACACACCGATATGTTCAATTTCTATTTCAACTGTGTCTCCGGGCAGTATTGGGCCAACACCTGCCGGTGATCCGGTTAAAATGACATCACCCGGAGAAAGCGTCATAAATTGGCTGACATGACTGATGAGCCGCGGTATGCGAAACACCAAATTTGCTGTAGTGTCGTCTTGTTTTACCACACCGTTTACCCTGGTAATCAGCCGCAAGTTATGCGGATCGATATTTGCAGCTATGACCGGACCCAGCGGACAAAATGTATCGAAACCTTTACCGCGAGACCATTGGCCATCTTTGCGCTGCAAATCGCGCGCAGTAACATCATTGGCGCAGGTATAGCCCAGCACAAAATCCATTGCGGTTTCTTCAGTAGCGCGATGGCAAGTTTTGCCGATGACGACAGCTAATTCTCCTTCAAATTCAACTTTGGCGGAAAGCCAGCCGGGGTACACAATTGCTTCGCCGGAAGCGATAACGCTGGTAACCGGCTTTAAAAAAATCAGCGGCTCAGACGGAACTTCTGCCTGCATTTGCGCGGCATGTTCAACATAATTTCGCCCCACACATACAACGGATCGCGGGGTAAAGTGTTCGATATTGCTCATAGTACATTTTCCAATTTTAAAAATGTGGCGCAAAGCTGTGCGCTGTGCGCCAAAATTCACGCTGTTTTATCGATAGCTCTGCCGGGTCAATGAACCGTGCAGCAACCCCAAACAAATGCGCTAACGCAGGTTTGCGCCTTCAATAAGTGATTGCCCGGTCATTGCTTCCGGCGCAGGAATGCCGGCAATTTGCAGAAGTGTCGGCGCAATATCAGCTAAAATGCCTTGGGATCGCAACTTCGCTTGGGCAAAATCTTTGGCCAAAACATACAATGGGACAGGGTTAGTGGTGTGCGCTGTAAACGGGCCGCCGGTATGGTAATCGATCATTTGATCTGCATTGCCGTGGTCTGCCGTAATGATTACCGCTCCGTTCATTGCTAAAACGGTTTCAGTAATGCGGCCAATGTGGGTATCTACCGTTTCAACGGCTTTTATTGCGGCCGAAAGCACACCGGTGTGACCAACCATATCTGCATTTGCGAAATTCATAATAATGACATCATAGTCTTGCGACCGAATGCGATCCAGCGCTTTATCGGCTAGTTGCGCCGCGCTCATTTCGGGCTGCAGATCGTAGGTTTTCACCTTTGGAGATGGCTCCATATAGCGGTCTTCACCTGGAAATGGAGTTTCGCGGCCGCCATTAATAAAATAAGTGACATGGGCGTATTTTTCGGTTTCGGCGGTATGGTACTGTTTCAACCCGATATCGCTGAAAACGCGGGCCAGCGGGAATTGCACATCATCACCGGCGAATGCAATGTGCGCCGGCAGGCCGCTTTCATATTCCGTCATGGTAACGAAATACAGATCGCTAAGCAGCGCGCCGCGTGGAAATACGCTTTGCGCCTGCGGTGATAATTCCGGCAAGATAAACGCTTTGGTAAGCTGCCGTGCGCGATCTGCGCGATAATTATAGAAAAGTACCGCGTCACCGTCTTGCACTATTGCGGTTGGTTCACCATATGCGGTGCGCACTACAATTGGCTCGATAAATTCATCGGTTACTCCGGCGTCGTAGCTGGCGGCGATTCCTGCAACAGGATCTATCGCAGAAGCTCCATCACCCTTGGTCATGGCAAAATATGCTTTGGCAGTGCGTTCCCAGCGGTTATCGCGATCCATCGCCCACAGCCGTCCGGTGATGGTGGCTACCTTTGCCGGATGTTCCGGATGAATAGCCTCGGCCGCTGTCAGCAGATTTTTCATATAATCTACACCGCTTTTAGGCGGAGTGTCGCGACCGTCGGTAAAGGCATGGATGAAAACGCGGTCGACATTATGCCGCGCCGCCAGTTTCAGGCAGGCTTCTAAGTGGCTTTCGTGCGCGTGAACTCCGCCGGGGCCGAGTAATCCGCAAATATGCAGAGCGCTGTTATTTTTTTTGACATGGCCGATGGCGGCGAGCAGCGCTTCATTTGCAAAAAAGGAGCCGTCATCGATGGCGTCGGATATTCGGGTAAAGTCTTGGACCACTTTATGGCCGGCGCCGATATTTAAGTGTCCGACTTCAGAGTTGCCCATTTGGCCATCGGGCAGGCCGACAGATTTGCCGGATGCCTGCAGCAAAGTATGCGGCCATATCCGCTCGATAGCGCGGATATTCGGGGTATTGGCAAGGGCAATTGCGTTGCCGTCGCTGCGGGGATTATATCCCCAGCCGTCCATGACTATCAGCGCAATGGGACGAGGACGAGCCATATCTATTAAAATCTCCCTGAATAAGCAAAATGATGTTCACCTCTTCAGTATAACACGAAATTTTATTAAAATTTCGCTGCGGCGCGGATTTTTTTGTGATATTGCTGAAGCAAAGGCTCTGGCAAGTGCTATAATACAAGAACAACATGCAAATGAGGAGTTGTTCGCGTGAAGATAGCTATTATCGGCGCAGGAACGATTGGAAGTGTTTTTGCTGCATCGCTGCAAAGATTTGGCGATGAAATTACGATTATTGCCCGGCCGGATACAATCCCTGAAGGCGGATCTATCCGCTGCACGGTCGAATATAAAGAAGGCTGGCCGCAGTGGGCGATTGTACCGGTAGTTAGTGAACCAAAGGAAGAATACGACGCAGCAATACTTGCAGTGAAAACCAATGACATTGAAGATTTTTTTGAGTCGGCGCAGGGAAAAATCAGCGCGAAATATTTTATTACCACGCAAGCAGGGCCGCGGGGAGATATTCTTGTCACCAAATATGTCGACAGCCAAAAAATCATCAGTTGTGTGCCGTGGTTTAACGCAATTCCTGTTGAAATTGGCCGGGTGCGGATTCATGGCGAGGCAAAATTATATTTTGGACAGAAAGAAACATCGCAATTTAATCTTCATGAATTTGTAAAGCATATAGATCAAAGTATTTCAACAGAAATTTCCTCCAACATTAATAATTTGCGCTGGGCCAGGCTTATGCTGACGGTTCCTTATGCGCTTACCGCAATTACAAATGAACCGCTGCCAAAATTGGCGCAGGATCACCGGATTTTTCATTTAATGCTGGCGATGATGCGTGAAGCGTCAAAAACGCTTTCCAGCGCCGAGATTTTTTTGGCCGGCGCAACAGATCCCGATTTGCGGCTGCTGCAGAAACTGCACTCGGTTCCGGGCATTTTTGCAGGCAGAACTTTGCGGAAGGTTTCGTTTCTACAAAGCGCATCACTGCCATATCAACCGACAACACTGCAAAGTATAATGCGCGGCCGCCGCAGTGAAATAGATTATTTAAACGGAGAAATAGTTCGGCTTGGAGCAGAACACGGCATTAAAACGCCGGCAAATGAATTGATTGTGCATTTAATACATTCTATTGAAGAAACCGGGTCTTTTATTTCTATTGATAAACTAGCAAAATCTACATCAAAACTTTCATAACTGCCCAAGGAGCAAAGCAATTCCAACGATAGCGCGCCGCCCGGTTACTAATGCAGGGATACGTAAGGGGCGGATGCCCCTTATGCAGTGTTTGGGGTGTTCCCAAAAAATATTCCACAATGTAGTATTATTGCTTGGCGCCAAGTGTACCGCGCGCGGCGCCATACGCCGGGGATTCGTAAGGGGCAGCCGCCTTACGCGGGGATTGGGGTGTCCCCAAAAATATCTTTTATTTTAAACAATATCCCAGAGCAATATTGGTGGCCGGGCAGCAAGGGCGACCGCAAGGGTCGCCCCTACCGGATTACATGGCCTCAATGTGTACCGTGCAGTGGTTATTTTAAAACAAATATTATGTTGCGGCGCTTGGGCTTCGGAACGGTGTAGTCGCCAAGGTGGCCCCAAAACGAACACCACACGATAAATCATGTGGCTTGTTTCCCCACCATCGCCCATGTGTACCGCGCGGTATTCGCTCTATGGCGAATGTTACGGTGCGATGAAGTTTGCCGGGCGGCGTGCGGCATTGAAAGCGCCATTCCTTGCTTTACCCTTCTGAGTAGTTACTTGCAGGATTCTGTTTATTTTATTGCTTGGTTATTGACAATATCCATCAATTCATGTATACTCTTATTGAGAGTTTCATGAAATTTGTGCGTCCCCTAAAAAAATAGTTAATATTTAAAATGCGCCAAATAAGGCGCGGAAAGAAACAAA
>JAJYBV010000118.1 GCA_021778805.1 Chloroflexota bacterium
CATCCAGAATCACTGCCAGATAGAGCCATCCCTCCTGTGTAGAAATATACGTGATATCTCCGACCCAACGCTCATTGGGAGCGGATGCCTGAAATGCTCGGTTCAAGAGATTCTCCGCCACAGGATGGCGCCTTGTCGTATAATATAGTGTATATGGAGGATGGTGCGCGCTTTCCTCACTGCTCCTGCAGGCAGACAATGAAGTCGCCGATAACATGTGTTTCGCGCAATTGCAAACCTTTGAAAGGATACTACAGAACAATGGAACTTGGTTTAATCGGCTTGGGCAGAATGGGCGCCAATATGTCGCGCCGCTGGCTGAATGCCGGTCATACGGTAGTGGGCTACGCCCGCCACTGGGATACAGTACAAGCGCTGCTGGATGATAAGGCAATCTCGAAAGGCGCGCATACTTTAGAGGAAGTAGTAAGTCAGCTCCCTTATCCTCGCATAATTTGGCTGATGACACCGGTGGCCTCGGTTGATAGCACCTTGCAGCAGCTTATCCCTATGCTTGCCAAAGATGATATTATCATAGACGGCGGCAATTCACATTATCATGATGATATTCGCCGAGCCAAAATGCTGAAAGAATATGGCATACATTATGTAGACGCCGGCGTCAGCGGCGGTGTATGGGGATTAGAGCGCGGCTATTGCCAAATGATCGGTGGCGAACCGGAAACCGTTGCCTATTTAGATGACCTGTTTAAAACATTGGCGCCCGGCATTGAAACGGCTCCGCGAACCGAGGGACGCGAAGCAATCGGCGGCACAGCTGAAGCCGGCTATTTGCACTGTGGACCCAACGGAGCCGGACACTTTGTTAAAATGGTGCATAATGGGATAGAATATGGTTTAATGGCGGCTTACGCCGAAGGATTAAACATTTTACAGCACGCAAACGCCGGCGCGCATCAACGCGATGTCGACGCCGAAACTTCACCGATGGAGCATCCGGAATATTATCAGTATGATCTGAATTTGCGCGATATCGCCGAATTGTGGCGACGCGGCAGCGTTGTTTCATCCTGGCTGCTAGACCTTACCGCCAGCGCTTTGCTGAAAAGCCCCAATCTTGAGAATTTCAGCGGCCGTGTGTCAGATTCTGGTGAAGGCAGATGGACGGTATCTGCCGCCATCGATGAGTCGGTTCCAGCGCATGTACTCAGCGCAGCGCTGTTTGAACGCTTCAGCTCTCGCGGTGAATCGGATTTTGCAGATAAAATTCTTTCCGCCATGCGCTTTGAATTTGGCGGCCATTTGGAAAAACCGGCAGGAAAATAAATTATTATGTCTATGCCCACCTCAAACGCTTTTGTCTTTTTTGGCGCTACAGGAGATTTAGCGTATAAAAAAATCTTCCCCGCGCTCTACGCCTTATTTCGGCGCGGCCACTTCGACGCCCCGATTATTGGTGTGGCCGGCAGACCCTGGACAGACGATCAGTTACGGCAGCGCGCATATGAAAGCATTGCCGCCGCTGGTCCGATTGATGAAGCGCTGTTTGCAAAGTTCAGCGCGCGTCTGCGGTATATTTCGGGAGATTATCACAGCGCCGATGTATATACCCAAATTCGCGCCGCTTTAGCCGACGCGCAGCGCCCTATTTTTTATTTGGCGATTCCCCCAACGTTGTTTGACCCTGTTATAGAAGGGATTGGCAAATCCGGAGATTGCCGCGCCGCGCGCATCATCGTTGAAAAACCGTTTGGGAGGGATCTTGCTTCGGCGCGAGAGCTAAATACAATTTTGCATTCAGTTTTCCCCGAAGAATCTATTTTTCGTATCGATCACTATTTAGGTAAAGAGCCGACTCAAAACTTATTGTATTTCCGCTTTGCGAATTCGTTTTTAGAGCCGGTTCTGAACCGAAATTTTGTGGATAGCGTGCAAATTACTATGGCTGAAAAATTCGGCGTAGGAGATCGCGGCAGATTTTATGAAGAAGCCGGCGCTATTCGTGATGTTATTCAAAACCATCTGCTGCAATTGGTCGCCTTGTTAGCTATGGAGGCGCCCGTAAGTGACGGCAAAGATTTTGAAGCTATTCGCAATGAAAAAGCCCGCATTCTTAAAGCTATTGACGCGCTGAATATACAATCGGTTGTCCGCGGCCAATATACCGGATATCTGCAATCCCCGGGCGTCGCCGCAAATTCAACGGTTGAAACATTTGCCGCAATTCAGTTTATGGTTGATACTTGGCGTTGGGCCGGCGTTCCGTTTTATATCCGCGCCGGTAAAAATCTGCCGGTCACCGTTACTGAAATTACCGTTTTCCTAAAAAATCCCCCACAAGATGTTTTTGGAAATAACGGATCAAATCACAAAAATTATATCCGCTTTCGTATTACCCCCGATACTATTGTTTCTATCGGCGCAAACGCCAAAGCAGCCGGAGAGGAAATGCGCGGCGAAATGGTCGACCTTATTGCAACCCACTGCGACCCTGATGAGGAAGAGCCGTATGAAAGACTGCTTGGGGACGCAATTCGCGGCGATCCATCGCTTTTTGTGCGTGAAGATTCTGTAGAAGAAGCTTGGCGCATTGTTGATCCTATTTTAAGCCAAGGCGGACCTGTGTTTTCGTATTCTCCGGGAACTTGGGGGCCGGCTGAGGCAGACGCTATGACTGCGCGAACCGGCGGATGGCGCAATCCATTAGAAAACGCCTGAATATTCAGGTAACTGCGCAAGATGATGCCGGGCGGCCGCAAAAGCAGTGATTCGCAAGGGGCGGCCGCCCCTTGCGCGGGGTTTGGGGTGTCCCCAAACATAATTACTGTTTTGCAAAAATATTAGCTGCATACATAAAAATAGGATATTCGCATATATGTCTTATGAATAACTCAATTGCCGGCGCATATACACCGGCGCGCCGCATTGCTGTTATACCAATGCGCGGATTGCGCAACGGAAAATCCCGATTGCGCGGCGCGTTTCCAGATACGTGGATAAATGGGCTGGTTTGGGTGTTTGCCCAAATAGCGCTGGAAGCCGTGCTACAAGCAGATGATCATGCCGCCGTTGTCTTCGTTTCCCCAGATCCGGAATTATTGCGGATATCTGCCGATGCGTATCCCCGTATTATTGCGCTGCAGCAGCCTGATGACGGATTAAATGAGGGGTTGAGCTTTGCCTTTCATGTTGCTCGGCAAACGTTTGGCTCTTCGGCTTTTTATACGTTTAATGCAGATATACCCCTGATTTCTGCCACAGCCGTGCGCAAGCTATATCATGAAACTGAATGGCGAAATAATCCTTGCGCAGTAATTGCGCATGATCATTTTGAAACCGGTGTCAATGCGCTGGGGTTATACAAGGCATCGGAGTTTCAATTTCATTTTGGCTTAAACAGTCACACGCTGCATAAGCAAGAGGCGCGCGAACGGAATTTGCAAAGCATTTCTGTAAACGATGAAGCCCTAAGCCATGATATCGACACTATTGAAGATGTTATTTGGATGCAAACCCACCACGAACAATTTTGGCGGAATCTTCAGCGCCGAATAACGCCTTTTTCATAAACGTGAATTTTTTAGCGGCGTTTGTCTTGCGAAATATGGGTTAAAACCATGTATACTTAGTATTAGGAAGTTGTTTAGGCAATGCGCCGCATAACATTTCGCGGCGTTTCCTGCGCAGCTTTTGCTGAAGCTAGACATAGTAAAGGAAATAGGGCATGTCTGATTCATTGGAATTATTTGCTCTTGATGGAATACCTGAAGTTGCGCCCGGTGACGATCTTTCGGAGATCATGTTACATTCAGCAGAACACCGCTCAATACAGATGGGCGACATCGTTGTTATTACCCAAAAAATTGTCTCGAAAGCTGAAGGCAGGCTCCTTTCGCTGCGCACTGTGCGCCCTTCGGAATTTGCCATACAGTGGGCCGCTCAATGGGATAAAGATCCGCGTATGGTTGAAGTAGTTTTGCGGGAAAGTAAAAGAATTGTCCGTATGGACCACGGTATTATGATTTGTGAAACCAAACATGGGTTTGTATGCGCTAACGCCGGAGTAGACGCTTCCAATGTATCCGGAGAAGATGTTGTTTGTTTGCTGCCGGAGGATCCCGACGCTTCTGCAATGAAAATATCCCAAGCGCTATCTAAGGCGCTGGGGTTTACCGTTCCGGTAGTGATAACCGATAGTTTTGGCCGGCCATGGCGCAAAGGCATTATTAATATTGCGATTGGCGCCGCGCAATTAGCGATATTTGCGGATTATCGCGGCAAAGTAGATACCGGCGGCCATGAATTACGGGTAACGGTGCTTGCTATCGCCGATGAAATTGCGTCTGCCGCGGAATTGCTCAGCCGCAAGCTGGATAAACGCCCGGTTGTTATAGTGCGGGGCTACATGTGGGAATCCGCCGCCGGCAGCGCGCAAGAATTGGTAATGCCGCCGGAACAAGATATGTTTCGCTAATGAACCAAAATTTTGGAGGATCGATAATGGCAAATTTGCCCTATGGTGTGGGATACGCCGCAATGTTTGAACAGTTTCATCCCACTGAATTACTGCGTTTTGCGCGTCAGGCGGAGGATTCAGGATTTACATCGCTTATGGCGTCGGATCATTTTCATCCCTGGACACCTTCTCAGGGGCAATCGGCGTTTGTGTGGGCATGGCTTGGCGCGGTAGGCCAAACAACATCGCTGCGCTTTGGCACAGGGGTAACAGCGCCGGGGTATAGGTATCACCCGGCAATTATAGCGCAAGCTTCGGCTACGCTGGCCGCTATGTATCCGGGGCGGTTTTATCTTGGCATTGGCGCCGGTGAAGCGTTGAATGAACATATCGTAGGCGGCTACTGGCCTGAAGCGCCGCAACGTTCGGAGAAATTGTTCGATGCGATTGAAATTATTAAGAAATTATTTACCGGTAAGGTTGTCAAACATAACAGCAGCCATTTTACCTTAGAAAGCGCCAAATTATATACCCTGCCGGATGCGCCGCCGCCAATTTATGTGGCCACATCCGGCCCGATAAACAGCGAGCGAACAGGCAAGTTTGCCGATGGGCTGATATCCGTTGGCGCAAGCGATGAAAAATTGCGCATGCTGCTCGAGCGATTTCATCGCGGCGCGGTGATCGCTGGTAAAGATCCTTCAACAATGGCGAAGATTATTCAATTGCATATTTCGTGGGCGCCTACTTTGGCGGAAGCCGAAGAACAAGCTGTGCGCGAGTGGCCAAATGGCGGCATGCCCTTTCCGAAAGGGGATATACGCAATTCTGAAGATTTTGCTGAAATGGCAAAATTTGTCCGGCCGGAACATTATCGCAACCGAGTCCTTATTTCGGCTGATTTGGAGGAACACCGCGCGCATATTCAGCATTTCATTGATGTAGGGTTTAATGAAATTTATTTGCATAATGTGGGACGCAACCAAGAAGCGTTTATTCAGCAGTTTGGCAAAGAAGTAATTCCGGCGCTGCATTGGCCGTCTGCGCCGTTGGCAGGATCATAGCAAATGGTATTTTCTGTGCTTAGCGTTTCACCGGAAATACAGCGCGAATTAGACGCCGCCGCCAATGGCGCCGGTCTTTTGGAATCTACCGCAAAAATGTTTATAACCGCAGAAGGGGCCGCGCTGGAAGCCTTGCTGGCGGCGGCCGCGGCACTGCGCGATAAACGCACCGGTAAAGTAATTACCTATTCGCGCAAAGTTTTTATTCCGCTGACGAATTTGTGCCGCGATGTGTGCGGATACTGCACATTTGTTCGGCAGCCGAAAGATCCCTTAGCGCACACTATGGAGTCTGATGAGGTTTTTGCCACTGTTTTGGCCGGAGAAAAAACCGGATGCAAAGAGGCGCTGTTTAGTTTAGGCGATAAACCCGAGCTGAAATATGCGTCTTACCGGGCATGGCTGCAGAAACGCGGATTTACATCGACCGCGCAATATGTATACGCAATGAGCGCTGCTACATTGCAGCAATCGTCGTTGCTGCCGCATATTAACGCCGGCGCGCTGAGCGATGAAGATTTTGATATGCTGCGGCCGGTGAGTGTAAGCATGGGCATGATGCTGGAAGGGGTCAGTCCTGCGCTGCTGGCGCGTGGCGGAGCGCATCGCGGCTCTCCGGATAAAGATCCGCAATTGCGGCTGCGGGTTATTGAAACCGCCGGTAAAAAGCGCATACCATTTACTACCGGTATTTTAATCGGAATCGGCGAGCAGCCTGAAGAACGGGTAGACGCCTTGCTGGCGCTGAAGAAAATTCAAGATGAATATGGCCATATTCAGGAAATTATTGTACAAAATTTTCGCGCTAAGCCCGATATCCGCATGCGATCGCAGCCCGAGCCTTCTGAAGATGATATGATGCGGGCTATTGCTGTAACCCGATTGCTGTTTGGTGAATCTGTTAGCGTGCAAGCGCCGCCGAATCTGCTGTTTGATGATTCAGAAAATGGCGCACAACAAGGCTATCAACGGTATTTGCAGGCCGGATTAAATGACTGGGGTGGTGTTTCACCGGTTACCAAAGACTTTATAAATCCGGAACGCGCTTGGCCGCAGCTGCAGCGCCTGCGCGAAGATATGCAGGCTTTTGGCTTTATTTTACGCGAACGTTTGGGGGTTTATCCCGAATACATCTTCCGCAAAGATATTTATTTAGACGCTGGTTTGCGTCAGCGGGTATCAGATTTGGTGGATGAAACGGGGTTGGTTCGCAATGAAAAGGAAATGTGGAAAATATGAATTATGCAAATATCTCCGGCTCTTTTGATACATTGTTGAATAATTTGCGTCCGGAGTTTGCGCGGATTTTAGATCGCGCGCTGGCCGAGCAAGAAATTTCTGCGGATGAAGGCGCTTTGCTGTTCAGCGCTTCCGGCCCTGAATTATTTGCGCTTACGTTGGTGGCAGATGAACTGCGGCGGCGCGCTGCAGGGGATGTTGTTACTTATGTGGTGAACCGCAATATTAATTTTACCAATGTGTGCATTAAACGCTGCGGTTTTTGCGCTTTCAGCCGAACACATAAGGACACTGAAGGCTATTTTCTGCCGGATTCTGAAATTTTGCGCCGTGTGCGCGAAGCTGTTGCTATGGGGGTTTCCGAAGTTTGCATTCAAGCGGGTTTGCCCCCTAAAATGGACGGCGATATGTACCCGAACCTTATCCGCAAAATTAAAGCAGAATTTCCGCATTTACACATCCATGGCTTCTCTCCGGAGGAGATATTATATGGCTCAGTTCGATCCCGATGCTCGATTGAAGATTTTCTGCAAAAGATGAAAGACGCTGGCGTGAATTCACTGCCCGGCACTTCTGCTGAGATTTTGGATGACGCCGTTCGCCATAAAATTGCGCCGGGAAGAATCTCAGTTGAAAACTGGGTGCGGGTTATTAAAAGCGCACACGCTATCGGCATACCAACAACCGCAACGATAATGTATGGTCATATTGAAACGCCACAGCATCGCGCAGCGCATTTGGCCTTGATTCGCGATATTCAAAAAGAAACCGGCGGATTTACAGAATTTGTGCCGTTAGGTTTAATATATCAGGAAGCGCCAATGTTTCATGAAGGCTCGGTAGATGGCGTTCGCGCCGGCGCAACGGGAGCTGAAGTGGTAAAAATGCATGCGATTTCGCGGATTATGCTTTATCCGCATATTCGCAATATTCAGGCGTCGTGGGTAAAAGAAGGCATGAAAATGTGCCAATGGCTGCTGAATTCCGGCGCAAACGATATGGGCGGCACATTGATTAATGAAAGTATTTCAACCTCTGCCGGCGCCTCTGAAGGGCAATTGGTTCCACCCGGAGAAATGCGTTTTTGGATTCGTGATATCGGGCGTATTCCTGCGGAACGTGCGACAAACTACACCATTAAGCGGATGTTTGATATGGATCCTTCTCATGATGGCAGCCCGGAGCCGCTGGATATTGCAGCAGCGGAAGGCCCATCGAGATTCGGTTCGTATTTTGAGTTAATTGCGGATGACCGCTTTAAGTTTAATGTTCACTATCAGGCGGAAAAATATGTTGCCGCTCCCGGATTGCGCACGTTGGACATTATTTAAGATTTTTTGTAACTACTCAGGAGGTAAAGCCAGGAATGGCTATTCTAACAACAGCGCGGCTGCAACAGCCTGGGATTCGCAAGGGGCGGCGCCCCTTGCGCAGGGCTTGGGGTGTCCCCA
>JAJYBV010000119.1 GCA_021778805.1 Chloroflexota bacterium
TGCTCTCAAAACAAAGCTCTATCTCAAAGCTCTGCAATCCAGTTTGTCTGAACTTCGATCTCTCAAAACCTCCTGTGCGATTGATTGTGCGTAAGGTGAGTGAATAAAGATCAGCGTCAAAATCACTAAAAATACAGATCGGCTGAAGATATTTGGGGCAATGGCCGCCAATGCTATCAATCCAAGAGCAAGGCCCGCAGTCGCTAAATCAGCAGCAACCAAATTGACATCATTAATATGAATATAATTCGGCTCTACTATACCCCATACAGCGGCAATTGCAGAAAATGCAGCGGCAGCGATAATCAACAGCCCGGCGGCGCGCGCAAAATAAACGGTTATCGGCGCCCGGCGATTCAAAAGTGGCGGCGCTTCAAAATTTAATTGTGTCATGGGTAGTTTCCCTCTTTTTAAAATGCAGTTTTCATGAAAATAACTCTATTTTTTCTGACTATCAATATCCGATGACTATTATTAATATCATATAATATAAATCTTTGATATTTTAATCAGGATGAAGACCAACAGAACAGAGTACATTGAGTGCCCCATAGTGCCTGTTGTTGAACAAACACTGCACGGTCACACCTGAGGCAATGCAATCCGGTAGGGGCGACCCTTGCGGTCGCCCTTGCTGCCCGGTTGCCAATATTTCCCATCGGAAAATAAAATAAAAAGAGATTTTGGGGACACCCCAATCCCCGCGCAAGGGGCTACCGCCCCTTACGTATCCCTGGTTACGAGGTATATCTTATCCCGCTTTAATAATCAAAGTGTTTTTTTTAATGCTCCACAATGGAGATTGTTTCCTCTCTCCGCCACTTTCATGGCAACGAGCCATTTCTTCATATCATTATTTTATGCTTGATTTATCGTTCAAACAAAACAATAGCAACTCGGATATTGTTTTGCCGTCAGGTGTATGCTAAAAAAGAACCGGTTACAGTGAATTGTGTTAGGAGATTAAAAAAACCGGATTTTTTGTCAGAGGTATACAGAATTTATGGCTGAAACGCCGTTTCCGCTATTTGCAGCGCCGCAAGATCTTGAATCTGATTCAATCTCGTATTTTCCAACTCGCAGAATTCAACCTAATGCGGCGTATTTCCAGCCGCAGCGCCGTATTACACGGCATACACGCAGCCATAACCGCAACTCGCGGCTGCTTTTCCCAGAACACGAAACATTAATGGCAAAACAAGCTGCTTTTCAACGCCGCCGATTGCTTTCGATTTTTGGCAGAATGATGGCGCGTTTTTATGAATTGCACGAACGCCGCTTGAGTATGGGACGATGGAAGTGCTCGTTTTGCGGAAAACAAATATTGGCGTGGTGCTGGGTTCGCGCAGAAAACGAGCTTTCAGAATTTCGAAGCATGCACGAAGAATGCGTAAATCGTTCTACTTGGGAAATGGTGCTGAGATACGATTACTTAGAGCGATCTTCACCAGACGCATTTTCTCCGCTGCATATTCATCATGCTTTCCGAGCGTCTTAATTAAAAGACAATGCCGCGTTACAATAATTTGATATACCTAACGCAGTATTCCAGGGCGACCGCAAGGGCCGCCCCTACCGGATTGCATTGCCACATGTGTCCCGCGCGGTGTTTTATTTGTAAAAATTTGATTTGGGATCACCCCAACCACCACGCATGGGGCTGCCGCCCCTTGCGAATCCCTGTATATGCGCCGGCTCATGCATCATTGGAATAACCATTCCTTGCTTTATCTCCTAAGTATTTCAATAATTTATTGCAATTGCCACTATTTCTGCGTTATGCTTAACAAGAGGAGCATTTCCAGATACAATGTCACAAAATACCCATCTGATTTATTTGGATCACGCGGCAACAACTCCGGTAGATCCACGTGTACTTGAAGTAATGATTCCGTATTTTACGGATTTTTTTGGCAACCCAGGCGGTGTATACACCATGGGACGCAAGGCTGCACGAGCAGTTGACGACGCCCGCGAAATGACGGCCGAAATTCTGCATTGCCGGCCAACCGAGGTTATTTTTACCGCAGGCGGCTCTGAAAGTGACAACCTTGCAATAAAAGGTATCTCTGCTTCTTTGCGCAAACGCGGCGGTCACATTATTACTTCATCTATAGAACATCACGCAGTGCTGCATACTTGCCAGGCGCTAGAACAGCAAGGGTTTACCGTTACCTACCTTCCCGTTGATTCATTCGGCAAAGTGCGAGTTGAAGATGTAGAACAAGCCATAACTCCGGAAACAATTCTTGTTTCTATTATGACAGCTAATAATGAAATTGGAACTATTCAGCCGATTGCGGATATCGGCGCGATCTTACGTCCCAAACGCATCGCGTTCCACACCGACGCAGTTCAGGCAGCCGGATACCTCGATCTTAATGTTGCACATATGCAAGTTGATGCGCTGTCACTTTCTTCGCATAAATTTTACGGCCCCAAGGGTGTGGGTATCTTATATCTGCGCACCGGGCAGCGCATTACTCCACAGATTCATGGCGGATCTCAGGAAAGAAACCGCCGCGCCGGAACGGAAAATGTCGCGGGCATTGTTGGCGCCGCCTACGCTTTGCAATTAGCGCAGCAGGAACGCGAGCAGGAATCGGCGCGCCTTGCAAAACTGCGGGATATGCTTATTCAGAAACTTACCAACACCATTCCCAATATATTGCTGACCGGAAGCACAGTTGATCGACTACCCAATAATGCTTCATTTGCAATAAAAGGTATCGAAGGTGAAGCGCTGCTGCTCAATTTGGATGTAGCAGGCATTGCAGCTTCCAGTGGATCTGCCTGCACTTCAGCGGTGATCGATCCCTCTCATGTGCTGGTTGCGCTTGGTGTGGGAGCAGAATATAACCGCGGGCATTTGCGGCTGACGATGGGGCACTCAACTACCGAAGAAGATATATTGCACACTGCGGAAGCGCTGCCGCCGATGATCGAGTCGCTGCGATCACTTGGATCACCTGCGGCGACGGCAGATCGCTGATAGGAAAACACCTTGATAGAACAAACGACACAAGATATTCAATGGTTTCAATTCCATCTTTTTAAAGATATACCCAACCTATCACATGGTGTGTTTTCGCGTATTGGCGGGGCCAGCAGTGCGCCGTATCATACGTTGAACACAGCGTCCAGCATTGGCGAAAATCTTGAAGCTGTAACAGAAAATCGCAGGCGTGTTCAACAGATTCTACAGTGCAAGGATCCTTTAACCACTATCAAATCCGAACACGCTAAACATGCATATGAAGTAACTCATGAAAATCGGTATAAGACTGTTTGCCCAACGCCGCAAGAGATTTCCTTTGGTGATATTCTTTTGACTGTAACTCCCGGCGCCGGACTTTTTTGGTCGGTGGCCGATTGCGCGCCGATTTTTTTTTATGATCCGGCGCATCATGCGCTGGCGCTAACGCATGCAGGATGGCGCGGCACAGCAAAAGGCGCGGCGATTGCAACCATAACGGAAATGCGCAGCAGGTATAGCAGCAACATTAACGAATTGCTGGTGGGCATTGGGCCATGTATTGGCGCGTGCTGCTATGAAGTTGGAGAAAATGTGCGGCAAGAATTTCAACGGGATAAGCTGCTATTTGAAACAGCCAGTTTTACTGAACATTTTGTAACAGACCCTGCGGGAAACAGCCACACATCCCTTCGGTTTGATGTTGCCCAAACCAATAAAAACCAATTGCTGGCGATGGGAATACCCGAAGATCATATTGAATTGAGCGGAATGTGCACCGGGTGCCGCACCGATTTATTTTATTCATATCGTGTTGAAAAAGGAAAAACCGGTCGATTTGCCGCCGCAGCTGCATTACGAGCATAAATTTTTTGTAACTACTCAGGAGGTCCTCAAAGCTCCGCGTAAGCGGGACAAGATATACCTGCGCGGTATTCTATGGTGACCGCAATGGTCGCACCTACCGGATTGCATGGTCGCATGGGTACCGCACGGTGTTTCATTTTTATATAAAAATGTATTTGGGGGACGCCCCAAACCCCGCGCAAGGGGCTGCCGACCCTTACGAATCCCTGCTTTTATGGCCGGATCATGCAGTATTGGAAGAGCCATGCCTTGCTTTACACCCTGAGTAGTTACAATTTTTTTAAGGCTTTGGGGGATTTTAATCTTTTCTCCATAAAAAAGGTGTAGAATAGTAAAGAAAGGGTAGTGAACTGAACAAAATTGTTTCGGTTTAGCAAATTACCCGGACTCATGAAAAATACCGTAATCTTTGATATACTTGCATACATCTGATTTTATTTAACAGGAACATACCCAATGTCGAAACAGACCAAAGTCCGCCGGCAAACAGCATTTGGAGTATCGGCGCAAACACCACCTAAAACAGCGCCGGAAAATCCCGCCGAAAACACACCAGATTCCACTACCAGCGCAGTAAACACCGCACCGACAATCACAGATGCGGCGCCGGCAAATAGTTTTACTGCATTAATGGAAAAAGCGTCACAAGAAATATTAACCCTGAACTATTGGTTTGAGGCCCAACCCATGCCCGAACCTTATTCGGTTGTCATAAAATTCACCGGAACACGCAATAATGTTGAAGGCAAACCCGGACCACGCGATACCTTTACCCATTTTGAAACGATAGATGAAGTGCCACCAAACAGCGGTTCATTATCAGTTACCGCGCATGTAGACGGTATTAACCCTGGGGAATGGACGGTTACCGCTCAGGTTACAGATTTAGGCAAAAATAAAAACAAACAAAATAATAAAAATACACCAACAGATATAGTAATAAAAGATCCGCTTGCCCGGATGTGGCATGCTTGGGCGCCATCGGCAGAGAAAAAATCTCAAGTTAAAACCGGATTTTTATATTGGGGAAAAACACCGGGGATTATTCCCGGCGCATGGCCAATATTAGTAACTTTGGGAATAATAGTAGCAATTTTATTGCAAACAGCTATTATGACGCACGAACATACCATTATCGGCGCGCGGCTTTCTGTTACATTTTTTGCGCTTATTGCAGGCATTATCGGCGGCAAAGGCTGGTTTATCTTGAAGCATTTGGATGAACGACGCTGGGAAGGCTGGACGATTCAAGGCTTTGTTTTTGGTATAGCGGTCGCCTTATTATTGCTTTTGCCAACAAATCATATTTCAATTGGCTCTTTTCTGGATCCGCTGGGGCCGAGTTTGCTTATTGGTATCGGTATCGGCCGGCTGGGCTGTTTTTTTGCCGGATGCTGCGGCGGGCCGCTTACCTGTGAGCCATGGGGTGTGTGGTCATCAGATCAGCGCATAGGCGGGAAACGAGTTCCTACGCAATTGATGGAATCTTCATTCGCGTTTATCACTGGATTTGCCGAATTACTGCTGCTTTGGGCAAAAGGTCCGGCAAACGGCGCATTTTTTGCTGCTGCGGTTGCGGTATACGCACTGGGAAGACAAGGCATATTACGAATGCGGCAAGAAAGAAATATAACAAAATGGGATAACTATATTACAGCTGCAATAGCGGCAATATTTGTTATTTCACTTATTTTTGCGTTAAAATAATTTCTTATTGCTTACGCCGTCATTTCATTATCTAGATCTTCAAATTCATTGGGGTTATTAATCACGTGTTGTAACGCGACAACAACATCCGGATCAAAAAGAATATCCGCCAGCTGCGCAATCGCGTCCAGCGCTTCTTCCGGAGTCATGGCATTGCGGTATTTTTGCGACGTTTGCATACTGATATATGTATCGGCTACCGCTATGATACGGGCGCCTAATGGGATATCAGTTTTACTTAAGTGATCCGGATATCCCGAACCATTCCAGCGTTCATGATGACTGCGTACAATCGGCAGAAGAACTTGAAAATCCTCATATCCGCTTAGTAAAGATTCGCTGGAAATTGGGTGCTGGTGAATAAACACCCAATCTTCTGCAGTAAGTGGTTCGTTTTTATGTAATATTGAAGGTGGAATCATCATCATACCCACATCACACACCAGCGCTGCCATGCGAATAGCCCAAGTAAGCGGTTCATCAACCTGTAACTGGCGGGCTAATTGAGAACTCAGTAATGAAATATCTTCCGCGCGGTTATTAATTAATACGCGGTTCATACGCAGCAGCGCTGAAAAATTATGCATTGGCGTCGTTGCTTTTGCATTTACAGTTTCAACAGATTTGCTGTTATTTACTGAGTTAACTATATTAAGAATCATAGCAATTTTAGCAGTAATAGATGATATGGCCGAACGAATTTGCTCCGAAAACCCACGCTGTTCATATACCGCAATAACAATAATGGCTTGGCATGCCTTATCAAATACCACCGGATAAGCCAAAACGGATTGAAATCCTTCCCGAAGGAGCCGTGGCGCAAAGCGAGTTATCCCGTTATTCAGATCTACACTAAAAGGGTGGCAGTTACTTACCATCATTCCAACAAATGGATCCGGCCATGCAGCAAACGCGGCAGAATCATATGTCATGCCATGCCGGTTATTTTCTTGCTGCGAATAATTTTGATTCTTCGACCAAGACCAGCGTTTCATTTCAATATGTTCAACGGCAAAGGTATTTTTTTCGGTTCTTTGCAAAATCATAGCGCAATCAACATTACAAATATGCAGCAGTGAAATGCAAGTATGCTTAATCATTTGATCCGGCGACTGAGAGCGTAACATTGATAATTGAGAATATGCCGCAAGTTCTTGCAAAATAATTTTATTGGATGTTGCCGAGTTATGCGCCACAGATTCATGTTTTCCCTGCGGAATAATTTTAGTCGGCGCTTCCGGTTTCGGTAACTCCGGTGTTTTTATTACAGCCGTGGCGTGTTTTTCGGTTAGAAATTGTCCAATAGCTAAACTCAGAACTTGACTTAACGCATTAGATGTATCGCCGATGAGGCGAGTGAGGTTATTTGTTTGTTTAAACTGCGCAGAAGTAATAAGAATTACTCCGATCAAATCATTTAAGTAATATATAGGAGCTATAATCCCATATATATCATGCTGCAGCAGCCGTATTAAATCAGTATCAAGTTCAAGTGATTGGCTGGAGTACCATTTAGATTTGTTTTTGGCAGAATTTCGCAGAGATTTTTCAAGAGCGATTAACACATCATGAGAAGATTCTGTTGTTAATTGCGGAACACTAAAAATAGCAGCAGAAGCAGAGTCATACCGCAAAGTACAAATAATGTCACTGGGATTCTTGGGCATCCACAACGCTAAAAACACACCAAAATCGGTTAATGTTGCAGTGAAATTATCAATGATTGCCGTAACAATTTGCGCAATCGGCTCATTTGCAGCAAGCGAAGCAATACTATTAACCTGTATCGTATGCCAATTGACTACAGCTACAAACTGCTGCTGCAACTGTGTTACGCGATCCTCCAATTGAGACACACGTTCATCAACTTTTTCAACAGGTTTTGCCGGTTCATCCTGATGAATTGTGCGTGAAGCTAAAAGATATTGGATGAACCATACAATAACACCGCCAAGCAGAGCGCCAAAAAGTAAAAATAGAAAATCCACAGCGCAAATCCTCTACTTAATTAATATACGGCTAAAATTTGGATATTTGAAAACAATAGTTTTGCCATTAGAGCTAACAAGTGTTCCATTTGTTTACTGTCAACTTCATCTCCGAACTTACATATGTAATTATTCATCGGCAGTATGCTGCAATTTCAGTAGTAGATTTGCTTTGTTTTTGATTTTTTGTAATTACTCAGTGAGTACCCAAAACTTTACGATGAGAGGGACAGGATATATTTGCGTAATCAGGGATACGTAAGGGGCGGATGCCCCTTGCGCGGGGATTGGGGTGTCCCCAAAATCTCTTTTATTTTAAAATTTCCCCAAGGAAATATTGGTAGCCGAGCAGCAAGGGCGACCGCAAGGGTCGCCCCTACCGGATTGCATAGCCTCAGGTGTACCGCTCGGTGTATGGTTTCAAATAAACGCTATGGGGCGGCGCTTGGGCTTCGGAGAGGTGTAGTCGCCAAGGCGGCCCCGAAACGAACACCACACAATGATGAACTTTCACTTTTAAATAGGGACAAGATATATTTCGTAATCAGGGATACGTAAGGGGCGGTAGCCCCTTGCGCGGGGATTGGGGTGTCCCCAAAATCTCTTTTTATTTTATTTTCCGATGGGAAATA
>JAJYBV010000120.1 GCA_021778805.1 Chloroflexota bacterium
TCCCTGATTACGAAATATATCTTGTCCCTCTTTAAAAGTGAAAGTTTATCATCGTGTGGTGTTCGTTTTATGGCCACCCTTGGCGCCCACACTGCTCCGAAGCACAAGCGCCGCCCCATAGCGTTTGTTTTAGAGCATACGCCGCACGGTACACATTGAGGCACTGCAATCCGGTAGGGGCGACCCTTGCGGTCGCCCTTGCCACTCGGCTACCAATATTTCCCTGTGAAAGATTTTCATAAAAGAGATTTTGGGGACACCCCAAACCCCGCGCAAGGGTCTACCGCCCCTTACGTATCCCTGATTACGAAATATATCTTGTCCCTCTTTAAAAGTGAAAGTTCATCAGCCGTGCTGGCAAAATACGAGCGTGTCCAGAGGGACGGCAATTTGTGCAATCCAGAAAACTCTTTGCGTAGCACAAAGGCAGAATTGCCCTTGCACTCTTTTTGGGTTTAGGTTTGCCTAGCTAATTGGCAAATATGCCGCAAGAAATGCAAGCACATGTTGCTGATACTGTGTTGGAAATGCCAGTAAAGCGCCAATATGTCCCCCATGCGGCGCTATCCATTGGAATTTTGGCGCTTGCGCGGCTGCATAAAGTTGTTGTTCACCGGAAAGTGGGGTGAATTGGTTTTGATCATCCGCAGAATGAATCAGCAATACTGCGCATGGACTAAGGTGAGCAATAGCGTCTATTGGTCGGACATTTTGCAATGTTGCTCCAATCAAAGCATTTGTCAGCGGCAGTTCGTATGGCAGCACCGGCAGGGTAATTGGGCCGAATAGGTGAACTGAATTCATGCGCACAATTTGTGCGGAAAGATCCGGCCAAGAGCTATCTGCAATTATTGCTTTCAACAATGGTTCGCGCGCGGCAGCAAGAATAACAATACCCGCGCCAATAGAAACACCCAGCGCGCCATAACTGTGAATCGGTAAATCGCTGCGAGACTTAAGATATTGTATCGCGCCAAGAATATCATCCGGTTCTTTTGCGCCAAGGGTAATATTCCATCCGGAGCTTTGTCCCGTTCCCCGATCATCAAGTAAAAAAACGTTATAGCCACCATGGTACAAAAAATTTGCCCATGGATACATATCTGTATGAGTGCCCTTCATTCCCGGAACTAATAGTATTGTTGGCGCGTGCGAAGAAGCTATAGCTAACCATCCGGCTAATTGCACGCCATCTGTTGCGGTGAAGCGGACCGATTGCAGTGGAATAGTTGCCGCGCCGGAGGACGTATTTGCTTGCCTTGGAATATTTGCTACTAAACGTACAGCGCGTATACCGGGAATCAATGCCCATAATATAAAGATGATTGCAAAAATGATCATGGAAAATTTTTTCCAGTTATGCCAATGAAAACTTGGAAATACGAATTTTTTTGCCCTATTTTGGGGGACAGAATTGATTTTGGCCTGTTCATTCATAGTTTAAACTGGGTCTTTCCATGCGCGAATAATGCGCCGTGGTGGATCTACAAACCAGCTCCATGCGCATTGCGCAACATACGCCGGAGCCGGAATATGCTCTGGCGGCTGCTCTTGTCCGCCGCTTTTTGTGGTTCGGTTTAAAATCGCGGCGCGCAGATCTTGCGCAGTAGTTCCGGGGAACAGTGTAAATGCAGCGCCAACATGTTTGCGAAAATGGGCGTCGCTGCCACCGACAGAGGCAAATCCCCATTGTTGATTCAGCTCCAGCACTTGTTTGCGCTGTGCGGCGTTAGCCGGGGAAGGATTGTATGTTTCGATGCCGTTGATAATAAAACCGCGGGAAATGAGATCTTCTATTTTATTTCGGCTTAGGCTGGGAACAAGTTTACCCAGTGGATGCGGCGCAATGCAAACGCCTCCTTGTTCGGCTATTGCCGATACGGTATATTCTATCGATTTATACATTTTTATGCGCTTCTCTAAAAATAAGCCGATAAAATGTCCCTGAGTTGTCGTAACTTCCTCACCCATAATCAAATCAATTGGCGCTTTTAAGCGCGCTAATGCGTCGGCTGTTCTTTTTGCGCCTTCGATGCTGTCGTGGTCGGTAATTGCAATCACTCGAAGTCCGCGCTGTACGGCCATTTGAATAATTGCCGCCGGGCTGCATGTGCCATCGCTAAAGTTGGTGTGTATATGCAGATCGGCCTTTGATACCGGCTGATTTGCTGTGGAAGGAGCATTCATAAAATAAGTACCTCACAAATTGCCGCATTGCATGCAATACCGTTGCGCTAAAGATCTCGGCGCCCTGCAGTGGGGGCACGAAATCCAGCGAAGCGGCTCGCCGCAGCGGGTGCAAAAATTGAATGATGATGATTCCGGCGCTGCGCAAGCTTCACAAATAATCTGCCCTTGCCGTATTTGGTTAGATTGATATACCGAAGCAGGCATGGCTGTGCCGCATTTCCAGCAATATTTAGCCGTATTGGAGTTATGCGCCGCGCAAACACTACATGCAGTGTATAAGGGATGAGAAAGCGGTCGAGAAATTGGCTTGGATTTGCCGCTGCTTTGAATCAACGACATAACCGCGGCGTCAAATTCTGCTGCCTGCTGAAACCGCAACGCGGGGTCTTTTTGCAGCGCTTTCTGTACAATTGCGCGTAAATCTTGTGAGATAGAAGGATTCAGCAGAGCGGGATCAGGCACCGGATCAAAAATATGGGAATGCGCAATGGAAGTAAAATTTCCTTCGGAAAAAGGAGGTTTGCCGCATAACATTTCAAACAGCAGAATGCCTAAAGCGTAGATATCGGCGCGTTGATCGACCGCGTCGCCTTGGCATTGTTCCGGCGCCATATATTCCGGCGTGCCAACTCCGGCGCCGGTTTGCGTCAGTTTTGTTGGTGACTCCATCAATTTTACGACACCAAAATCGGTAAGAACCGGCCGCGGATTTTGCGGATTATCCGAAACATCCATCAGCACATTGGATGGCTTAATATCTCTGTGTATAATGCCTTTCGAGTGCGCATATGCAACTCCTTGGGCAATGTGATGAAATATGCGCAGAGCATTCAGCATAGAAATGGGGTTGCGCAAATAGCGGCGCAAATTGGGTCCATTGATAAGTTCCATTACAATAAAAACCCACATATCAACGGAATCTGCGTCATAAATGACAATAATATTAGGATGCTTTAAGCGCGCCAAAGCCATAGCTTCGATGTGAAAACGCTCTAAAAATGAGGGATCAGCGCGCAGTTGCGGAGGTAATACTTTTAAAGCTACTTCGCGGCTTAAATTTTCCTGATATGCTCGGTATACTGTAGACATACCGCCAATGCCCAGCGGCTCGATAATCTGATATTTGCCCAGCCGGACCCCAGCTAAAGGATCTGCCGTCATAAAAACCGCCTGCCTTTCCAAAGAGCGCCAATCAAATCAGAAATTGGTGTATAGCGTTTTGCGCCGTGATAGCGCACATATTTATTATGATGGTCTTTGATATTTTAATCAGGATAAAGACCATCTTAATGGAGTATATTGAGTGTCTCATAGTGTCTGTTGTTGAACAAACACTGCACGGTCACACATGAGGCCATGCAATCTGGTAGGGGCGACCCTTGCGGTCGCCCTTGCTGCCCGGCAAACAATATTTCCCATCGGAAAATAAAATAAAAAGATATTTTTGGGGAGGCGCCCCAAACCCCGCGCAAGGGGCTACCGCCCCTTACGTATCCCTTGTTACGAGGTATATCTTATCCCTCTTTAATTGTTAAAGTTCATTATAGTAACGGTGGTTGCAGTCCAAATAGGCCGAACCATTACGAATGGCTTTCTGTAACCTATGCTAGCAGTATAAACGTATAGCCTTAAATATTGATGAAATAAAGATTTTGCTAAAAGAAAGTGCGATAACACTATTTGCCAAGACAATAGAGAACCATGCCATCATTTGCAGATGGCATGGAAACGTTTCGATTCAGCAAAGAACAGGGAAAATAACAAACTAGCGTTGAGTAAATTTCAAAGTTGTTTGTCCGGTTTGAACTTCATCACCATCGGTCAGGCGATGCTCTTTAATGCGTTCGCCGTTCACTGTGGTGCCGTTAGCGCTGTTTTCATCTCGAATAATATATTCGCCATGGTCATCGCGGTAAACGGATGAATGGAGCCGAGAAACAGCAAGGTCTTCAACGAAGATATCGCTTTCTCGGCTGCGACCGATGGTTGTGCGGTCTTTGCGCAATTCAAATGTGCGGCCCGGTTCTTTTCCAACCGTCATAATTAAGTATGCAGCGCGGCTTTCTCTGGGCGCCTGCTGATCATACTGCTGCGGATTTCCGCCGCGCCACTGTTGTTGATCTTGTTGGTTGCCCCATTGCTGTTGTGGCGGCTGCACAGGCTGATCAGTTTGCGGACCCCATTGCTGTTGTGGATTAATTGGGCGGGATGGTTGAGGAGAATAACCACCACTGTTTGGCTGCTGCCAACCTTGTTGGTTAAATCCTTGTTGGGGAACCGGCTGCGACTGATGCTGCGCTGCTGGATTAGCCCACCCTGCCGGCTGCTGGGCATTTTGATTACCCCATGCAGGCTGTTGATTTGCCGGTTGCGGAACTTGTTGCTGCTGATCGTTCCATCCGCGCTGCACCGTTGGTGGCACTTGCTGATATTGATTTGGCTGCTGGGCGTTTGGATTACCCCAAGCTGGCTGTTGGTTTGCCGGTTGTGGCGCTTGCTGCTGGTCGTTCCAACCACCTTGCTGGCGGCTTGGTTGTTGCCCAAACGGTTGATCTTGCTGATAGCCGGGGTTTGGTTGCTGAGTGCCCCAAACCGGAGAAGACATGGGATTTTGCGCAGCAGGGTTTGGCTGTTGCGCCGGCCTGTTTGGCTGCTGTCCCCAAGGCGAAGCTTCGGGCTGCTGCTGATTTTGCCCCCAACCGGAAGGTTGCTGCTGTTGCTGAGCTTGGGCTTCATCATTCCAATTGCGGCTCCAGCCTTGTTGCTGCCGTGGATTACTTTGCTGCCCGTTAAAACCGGAAACTGTGCCGCCAAAATCACCGGGGCGGTGCTGTGCGTCTCCGCTGTTGTTTGGTTTGGCGGGTGGCATGTTCCAATCCTGATTTGCAGAAGACATGCGGTTTCCCTGGCCGCCGCGCATTGGCCCTTCATCCGGGTCATATGATAACCCGCGTTCTGCCTTTGAGCCACTGCTGTCACTGCGAAGGACCATAATAAAAATGACCACAATCGCGACAACAACAAGCACAGCTGCCCCGATTACGGTATACTTAGTTGTAGAACCGGAAAATAATCCGAGAACCCCAACACGTGTGATAACATCCATACACTAGCCCCTTCTTTGCTGAGTTACGCTTGAATAAACAGTAAAATTTTCCATTCAAACAACTCTAAGCGCCTACGAAGCGCGTATTTCGAAACGTAAATCCACATTTCCGAGACGGAGCGTATCACCTTCTCGTAGTTCTTGTGGTTGATTTGGCATTAACGGAACACCGTTGATATAAGTTTTGTTAAAGGCGCCAAGATCTTCAACAAAATAGCGTTCTTCTCTGATAGAGAGATGTACATGCCGGCGTGAAACAGTATGGTGCACATCCAGCGCGATAAGGTCTATATCAGGGAAAATACCTTTATTCGGATCGCTGCGGCCGATAATAAGTTCCGGTTTTAGGATCTGAAAAGTTTGCCCAGAAATTGGTGAAACAAATCGTGGAATCTGCCTGCCGGTGTCTTTGGGCGGAGGCAGTGTATTTTCGGGAGTAGCTTCAAGCAAAGTTGAAAGCGCGTCTACGAATTCCTGAATTGTTTGGAATCTTTCTTGCGGACGTTTTGCCATACCTTTGCGGAAAAATGCGTCGTACATCAGTGGCAAAGACGGATTTACCGCGCACACCGAAGGCGGCGGGTTGCGCATATGCTGCACAACAACATCAACAGCGGTTTCACCATCGTAGGGTACTTTACCGGAAACCAGTTCAAAGAACACACACGCCAATGAATATAAATCCGAACGGGTGTCGGCTATTCTGCCATTGTCGGCCTGTTCCGGCGAAACATAATACGGGGTGCCCAAAAAAACATTGGAAACCGTAATTGGAGCAGAAGATTCGCTGCGCGCCAACCCAAAATCTGTCAGCTTAACAACATTATCTGTTGTAAGCATAATATTTTGCGGTTTGATATCTCTATGAACAATTCCTTTACTTGCCGCAGAATAAAGACCATCTGCAGCTTGTATGATAATATTGATGGCGCGTCGTGGATCTAAAGCTCCTTTTTGCTCAACAATTTGTTTTAGTGTATGCCCATCGACATAATCCATGACAATAAAATAAATATCTTGATCGTCACCCCAAGCTATGGGCTGAATAACGTGTGCGCCTGAAATTTGCTTCAATAGTTCAAATTCACGGCGAAATCGCTGTATCAGCTCTGCATCTGTGGTTGCTTTGCGACTTAATACTTTTATTGCATATAACCGGTTTGTTTGTAAATCACGCGCAATGAACACGGAAGCCATACTGCCGCTTCCGCGTTCATCAATCAGCTTATAGCGTCCTTGTATGACGCGACCAACCATGATCCGCTCCTTACTGAACAATATACCGAATTACTTTTTGGAGTCGATTGTTTCAAAGATTCATAGAACTATTGTCTTTTGAAATATCGTATCTAATGCTTGATATTTCTTAGGAAATTTGTCTGATCTTTTACTTGGCATTCGCCATTTAAACTGCCGCATTGCGAAACTATAATCCAACAATGGATTGTCATTAGATCCTTATAGTATCATGCAATTAAGTTTTATCAAACAAAAAGTCCTATCCATACCATTGTAACCCATCGCTGGCAGAATAGGGTACACATATAGTCATTCAATGAAAAAATACCTTTTTCTCCGTTAAAACAGGGCAATCGCCGAAAATGAGCAGTGCTGTTTGATGCAGAACCAGCCCTTGCTTTGATTATAACAATGGTTTGATTTTTCCGCAATTGCCTTATACCACAATTCACAAAGTTCGCTGTATTTCTTAAAAAAATACCGCAAAAAAGTATTGGCTATATGTGCAAGCTGAGCTGTTTGTAATTACCATTTACCATAAACCGGAATCAATGCGCCGCTAATCAGCCAAGCTTCATCTGAAGCTAAAAACAGCAGCACACGCGCAATGTCTTCAGCCTTGGGCCATGCGGAAAAATCTGCATCGGGCATTGCAGCTCGGTTGGCTGGCGTATCGATGATACTTGGCAGCACCGCGTTTACTGTGATATTATCTTGTCGCAGTTCTTTTGCCTGCACTTCAGTTAAAGCGGTAACTGCAGACTTCGATACCGAATACGCTCCGGTATTTGCTGAAAGCTCTTTAGCGGCGCGCGCGGCAAAATTAATTATTCTGCCATTTCCTGCTTTACGCATTTTTTGCGCCGCATATTTCGACATCAATAAAGTAGATGTAACATTTAATTGCATCATGGTATCCCATACCGATGTATCAAGCTCATCTATTGGAACGCCTGCCGAATATCCGCCAACCATATTGATAAGAGTGTCGATATGCCCGGTTTGCTGATAAATTTGCTCTATTGATTCCGCAACACTGGCTTCATCAAACACATTTACACCAATATGCTTCATAATTGCGTTTTCAGTTTGTGGGATTCTTTCTCGCGTTTCCGGCCGATCTGCCACAAACACGGTATAGGTATTTTCGCTGAATATGCGTGAAATGATGAGACCGGCGCCACCTGCGCCACCGCTGATTACAGCCACTTTATTGGTTTCCATACAAATACCGCCAATTTCTTTGGGTTAGTTTACCAAATAAATTATAACATACGCAGAACATGCAATTGCGTTATGCTCTTTAACAATGAAAGAGGGATAAGATATACCTGCGTAACCAGGGATACGTAAGGGGCGGTAGCCCCTTGCGCGGGGATAGGGGTGTCCCCAAAATCTCTTTTTATTTTATTTTCCGATGGGAAATATTGGT
>JAJYBV010000028.1 GCA_021778805.1 Chloroflexota bacterium
CCGTGTATAGCCGGTCAGTGTTTGTTCAACAACAGGCGCTATGGGGTACTCAATGTACTCCGCTCTGTTGGTTTTCATCCTGATTAAAATAGTAAAGTTCATTATCGTGCGGTGTTCGTTTTATGTCTTTGTAGATTAAGCGTGCAGCGCAGCGCCAATGACGAATGGAATAAGCCAAAATCCCCAAACAAACAAACTGAATGTGTGAAACATTTTCAGCTCATTCTCGCGGTTGCGTATTAGGGTAATTGCTGCCCATAGCGCATGGATAAACATTAATCCTAAAGCCATTGCGCCGGTAACGCTATGCACATTGAGTTGAAAAATATTATGAGAAAGAGCAAACATCCTATCTGTGCCAATTGTATCACAGATTAAACCAGCTATGAAGAATATAAGATGAATCGGTTTCAGTTGTTTTGCAAAGTGTTCCGCCCACACACCAATGGTATACATAGTAAGAGCGGTCATCATTGATACAATTGCGATAATTAGTGTTTCAGACATTGTTGTACCTCTTTTAGTAAGTTGATAATAAGCGATTAATCTAATCAGTTTAAGTTAATTTAGATTAGTTAATATTGATTAATCTGATAATATCATATAAAAAACAAATAGTCAATATTGACTATTTAATGTGATAGAATTTTTTTGAGGGGAAGTTTTTAGTGTTATAAATATACCAAGCAGGCTAGAGATTTGCTCCAAAATATGGTATAGTGTGTGTAATATGCATACTGTTATGCTCGTGTAACTTTTCATTATAATTATTTTTGCGCCGCGAAAGGATTGCAATAATGAATAGCGCACGCTCTCAATCACAACGAGATGAATCATATTTTCGTCAGATTATTGTTCTCATTGTCCCGGCTGTTATTTTTCCCGAAACTGAAGTCTCCGTAACATTAGCAAATTCGCAATTTATTACCGGCGCGCAGGCCGCTTATAAGGCGCAAAAGCCTGTGTTTACCGTGCTTTCTAACTTAAATGTAGAATCTGCAGATGTTGATGTCAGCCAAAAAATATATAACATTGGCTGTGTTGCGAAGATTACCGCCATTAAGCAAATTTCAGAAGATGAAATTCAAATTACATGCGCTGGCTTATACCGCGCCAAACTAGAACGCATGCATGGGCTGAACCCTTTTATTACTGCTGAAATTTCGCCGCTTGCCGATATTGAACGTGACTATAACGAACACGTTCTGCGCACCCTGAAGGCTCATGCGCGGGAATTATTTGATCTTTTGGCGTTGTACGATCAAATTCCTTTAAAGGCCACCAGTATTTTTGCTACCCCCGAGCGTTCTCCTGGGCAGATTGCCGATAGTTTAGCCTGTTATTTTATCAAGCGAACGGCAAAACAACAAGAAACATTGGAAACACTGGATGTTGAAGGCCGTTTAGAAACGGTTTGCGTTGAATTGGGTACAGCCATTGCACAAGCAGAGCTGGAAAAAAAGGTCCGGCAAAAAGTTCACGAACAAGTATCGATAAATCAGAAACGGTACTATGTGCAAGAGCAAATTCGCGTTTTACAAGAAGAATTAGGACAAGATATTGCTTCGGAAACAAATGAGATCCGCGAACGCGCGCGGCGGAAAGATCTGCCGGAAGATGTTGCCAAGCGGCTGGAGCGTGAAGTAATCCGGCTGGAAAAAACTCCGCCTGCTTCGGCTGAGGTTTCAATCATCCGCCAGTATATCGATCTTATTTTGACGCTGCCATGGCGCGAGCAAACAAAAGAAGCGCTGGATATCGATAACGCTTGGAATATTTTAAACGCTAATCATTATGGCTTAGCCGGCGTAAAGCAGCGTATCATCGAGTTTTTAGGCGTTCGCTTATTCCGGGAAAATAATATGCGTCTGCGCAATGAAAGCGCGCCCCAAGAACAACGGCGTCCGAAACCGGTTATTTTATGCCTTATCGGCCCTCCCGGCGTAGGAAAAACATCTTTAGGGGAATCTGTTGCCCGCGCAATGGGCAGAGTTTTTGTGCGGATATCATTAGGCGGCGTGCACGATGAGGCCGAAATTCGCGGCCATCGCCGAACCTATGTTGGGGCAATGCCGGGCCGTATTATTCACTCGCTGAAAACCGCCGGCTATAAAAATCCCGTTATTTTATTGGACGAAATAGATAAAATTGGGCAAGACGCTCAGCACGGAGATCCTGCCGCCGCTTTGCTGGAAGCGCTGGATCCATCACAAAATTCTTCATTTGTCGATCATTTCTTGGATATGCCGTTCGATCTTTCAGAGGTGTTTTTCATCTGCACCGGTAATTCGCGGTATACTATTCCCCCGGCGCTGGCCGACCGGATGGAAATTATTGATATTCCCGGCTATACGCTGGAAGAAAAGAATACTATTTTTAAACAATATGTATTTCCTCATACCTTAAAAGAACACACTTTTGAATCAGATCAACTTACCATTTCGCGCGATTTAATTCAATGGCTGATTCAATCATATACTTTTGAGGCTGGTATTCGTTCCTTGGAAAGAATCGCTTCAACAATCTGCCGGAAGGTTGCGCTGAAAATAATTGATGATCCGTCAAAGCGCGTGCGGCTCACTCAAAAAACACTGCTTTCCTATTTGGGAACACCGCAATTTATACCGGAAACGGCGCGGAAAGAAAACGCTGTAGGGTTGGTGAATGGTTTGGCGGTATCTTCCGCCGGAGGCATGATTATGCCGATAGAGGTAGTAATACTGCCGGGAACTGGTAAAATTCAGCTAACGGGCCGGCAAGGTGAAATGATGCGTGAATCAGCGCACACAGGGGTTTCGTATATACGCTTTGATGCGGATTGGCTGGAAATTTCTCCTTATTTTATGGATAAATGCGATCTCCATGTGCATTGCATGAACGGAGCCATCCCTAAAGACGGCCCATCGGCGGGCATAACGATAGCACTGGCAATTATTTCGGTTTTGCTGAACCGGCCGATTCGCGCCGACACCGCTATGACCGGCGAGCTTTCGCTGCACGGCAAAGTAATGGAGATAGGCGGGTTCCGCGATAAAGCGCTGGCTGCCTTTAACGCAGGATATCGCCGCATTATTGCGCCGGCGGCAAATCGCCGCGACGAAGCTGATATTCCCAGTGAAGCGCTGGCTAAATTAGAGATTATTTATGTTACCGGTATGCGCGATGTTGTCAGCGCTGCCCTGCTGCCATCTGAAGATACGGTAGATAGCGAGCGCGTGCTGTCTCCCGCAAGTGTTACCGCTGATATTGATTCATTTTCAATTCAACCTCAGCATTGCGCTGAGCGCGATCTATCTTAACTGTTGGGCACGCGCTGTGGGCTGAGAAAATCAGCCCATTTTCTTTCCGGCGTAAAATACTAGCTAAGGTCGCCAAAAACCGGCGCGCCATGCACATAAACTGCCTGTGGCTGTGTTTCTGCAATGCGATCGGCAGGAATTGCCAGCGGATTTTCCTCCAGCGCAACAAAATCTGCGGCATACCCCACGCGGATTGCGCCGCGCCAAGATCCACAATCTGCGGCTGCGGCGGCGTTGATTGTATACATTGCCAAAGCCTGCTGAACCGTCAGCGCCTCTTCTGTGCGCCATGGAGCCAGCTGTGGGTAGCGGTAATCGTTTCGGTTTACTGCTGCGCTGATTATTTTCCACGGATCGTTGGTTTCTATCGGCAAATCGGATCCCAATGTTACCAAAACACCTGCTTTTGCTAAAGATGCATAGGGGTACATAAGTGAACTGCTTGTTCCCCAAACGGCGTCAGCGGTTTCTCTATCAGAAACCGCATGGAAGGGCTGAACCGATCCGCATACACGCAGCGACGCCATTCGCTGTATATCTTGCCGCGAAATCAGCTGAATATGTTCCAGCCGAACGGTTTTTAAAGGTTGCAAAACAGATGGTTTATCGATTTTTATGGATTCTATTGCGTTTAATACGGTGTTTGCCGCTTTATCACCAATAGCGTGGATGGCGACGCCAATCGTATTATTTGCCGCGCGCAGCAAATAATCTCGCAATTCTGCTTCGGTGTGGGTTAATGTACCGTAATTCGCCACGCTATCCGCATATGGCTCCAGTGTGGCTGCGGTTCGTGACCCCAGCGCGCCGTCTGAAAATATTTTTATCCCCGTCAGCGCAATCCATTCATTGCCAAATCCGCCCTCTAAACCTAAGGAAGTCAGCGAATCTATTTCATCTGCGGGAATATAGTGGTTAAAGCGGAACTGCAGTTTGCCTTGCTCCAAAAGCCGCTGCTCAATTTTCAGCGCCGGGCGGCCCTCCATTAAAACAGATCCCGTTAATCCGCGCGCCAAACTGCTTTGTATCACCTGTTCATATGCGGCAAGTGTTCGGTCATCCAGTGTGCGTGTACGCTCATAAACTTCTGTAATCAGCTGAACGGCGTTTTCAAATAACATACCATCCGGTTCATCATCGGCGCCGCGCCCAATATGCCCGCCAATCGGGTCCTGTGTTTCGCGGGTTATTCCGGCAATGCGCAGCGCGGCGGAATTTACCCAAACAGCGTGTTGGCTGTGTGTCCATAACAATACCGGGTGATGTGGCGCTACGCGGTCCAGCGAATATTTAGAGGGAAATTGTTTATCGTCCCAATGATTTTGATTCCAGTGACGGCCGGTTATCCAAATTCCCGGCGGTGTTGCTGCGGCCATTTTGCCAATCATCTCGGCCGCGGCAGATTCGCTTGCCGCATTGGCAAGATCAATATCCATGGTATCCAGCGCGGCGCTGTAAAAATGCGCGTGCGAATCTATCAACCCGGGGATAATGGTTTTACCCTTGGCGTCTAACATTTCGGGGTGGGTAAATTTCCCAATTGCAAGCTCTACATCGGATGCGCCGGAGCCAACCGCAATAATGCGCCCATCGGCCGGGTTTACCGCCATCGCGGCGGCGCGCGGCGTTTGAGGATCCATGGTTATAATATCTGCGTTATAAATCAGCAAAGGTTTACTGTAACTCATAGTGTTTATTTGGCGGCTCCGTTCTTGCTTCTTTAAAGAATTGCGCGGCGCGTGTAAAGCGCGGGTATGTTAGGCGGCAATAACGCCGCTGCTGCGCTGTATTTAGGGAAACAGCAGCAGCGCAGTGCGCACCAATGTTTCTGCGCCAATTCGCAAACTGTCTTCATCGATATTAAACAGCGCGCTATGGTGCGGCGCTTGTATGCCTTTTTCAGGATTACCGGCGCCAACCAGGAAATAGCAGCCGGGGGCAGTATCCAAAAAGTGCGCCATATCATCGCCAACGGTTTGCATGCAATCTTCAATAATATTGCTTTCACCAACAGTTTGTACGGCGGCGGCGCGCACTACTGCCGCTACCGAAGCGTCGCTTACACATGGCGGAATGCCAAGATTGCTTTCAAGAACGCATTCACTGCGCATACTTGCCGCAATTCCCGAAGCTATTTCGCCAATACGTTTCATAATATGCGCTCTATCTGCAGGATCATATGCGCGCACTGTGCCGGTTAAAACGGCTTCATCGGCAATAATATTAAATGCTGTACCGCCATGGATGGCGCCCACCGTAACAACTGCGCGATGGCTTGGCGCAATTTCGCGGCTGACGATGGTTTGCAGCGCTAAAACAATCGTCGCCGCCGTTACAATGGGGTCTACGCTTAATTCCGGCATAGCGCCATGGCCGCCTTTGCCGCGCACACGAAGAATAAATTCATCGGCGCTGGCAAATATTGGGCCGGGTTTAACGCCGATGGCTCCAACATGAAACGGACTCCACAAATGCAAGCCAATGACTGCGTCGGGGAATGGAACTTTTTCAAACACTTTATCTTGAATCATAGCCATTGCTCCGCCGGCGCGTTCTTCTGCCGGCTGAAACAGCATGGTAACATGAAATGGCAGCTGCTCGCGTAAAGCGGATAGCGCGGCCGCAGCGCCTAACCCGATAGCAATATGGCCATCGTGGCCGCAGGCGTGCATTTTCCCCGATTCTTGTGATCGATATTCAACTTGGTTTGCTTCCTGCACGGGCAGCGCGTCTATATCAGCGCGAATCAGCAAATTTTTGGCGCCGCTTTCGGCTTTTCCACCGGCAATAAATCCCACCACGCCGGTTTGCCCAATGCCGCTATGCGTTTGATAGCCTAATTCGGTTAGTTTAGCTGATATAATATCCGCGGTTCGCGTCTCTTCAAAAGCCAGTTCCGGGTGTTGATGCAAATCGCGGCGAATAGCAATCATTTCAGGAATTAAAGCAGCAATTTCTGCGGAAACATCAATAGTCATAGGTTCAACTTTCCTGCTGATAAAAATATTTTGCTTGCGCATACAGGTGTGTTTTTGCGCCAAACAGATCTCATAACTGACACTGTGCAGCATTGAATTGCCAGAGACCTGTGCCTAAAAAGAAATAAGCGAAATCGGGGAATACCCCGGTCCCGTCCAGGAATCATACTGTGCTTTTGGCACCTTCTGCTTTACGTTTGCTCAGGTCTCTAGTATTGTACAATGTCTGTCAGATTCGGCGCCAAACGATATTAGAAATATGTTTAAGCGCGCACAGTTCGGGCATTTCGGCGCAGAAGCCACAAAAAGAATGGGCCGCCGATCAGCGCAGTAACTACACCCAGCGGCAATTCGGTATATGCGTGAAAAAATGCCGGCATAAATACCCTAGCCAGCGTGTCGGCCCATATGAGAAAACTGCCACCGGTAAATAGCGACATTATGATGAGCGGTCGATGTTTGGGGCCGATAAGCTGCCGGCAAATATGCGGGATAACTAACCCAACAAAGCCAACCAGCCCACTAAGCGAAACTGCGCAAGCCACTAAAAGCGACGCCGCAGCGACAACGCCGAATTTTGCGCGTTCGACACGCACACCTAAAAAAGCTGCGTTTTCCTCGCCAACTGCAAATGTATCTAACACCGGCGCAACTAACACAGATCCGGCAAACGCCGCAATGACAATGAACGCAACTGCGCCGATTGGCCGCCATGTATTTATGATGATGCCGCCCGAAAGCCATAAATATAACGAGCCGATTCTGTCGCTGACGGCGACATTTTGCGTAATAATGATTGTTTGCGCCGCGCCGAGCAGCGCGCTGACTGCTACACCGGAAAGCAGCAGGGTAACTACCGGCGCGCGGTTATCTACCCTGGCCAGTATGTACACCAATGCAACAGAAAGCAGTGATCCCGCAAACGCCAGAAGCGGCACGCCATAAAATCCCGCTATATAATAAAAAGCTGGTATGGCAAACGCTATGGTAGCGCCCAACGCCGCGCCGGATGATGCGCCTAACAGAAACGGATCTGCCAGGGGATTGCGCAGCAGCCCCTGAAACAGCACACCCGAAAGCGCCAGCGCAACACCAACAATAGCGCCTTCCACAATTTGTGGCAGGCGAACCTCAAGCACTATAGGTTGAGCATAGCTTGGCCAATTTGGCGCAAAGTGAAACAGCCCGGTTTGGTTCAATAGAATTTTTGCAACAATATCCGGGCTGATATACACTGGCCCAAACGCCGCCGCCAACGCCATAGATATTGGCAGCAGAATTATTGCCGCCGCAATAAAAAGATAGGTTCGTTTCATTGCGCCGGCACACTTGGCAATAAAATATGCGACGGATATTGTTGATTATGCAATATTGTCTGTTTTGCCGGTTTGCCGGATGTTTCTTCACCATATTCTCCGCCGGTGTTCAAATTGCGATCCCACCGCGGGAAATTGCTGCTGGCAATATCTACCCGTATGCGATGACCGGTTAAGAAAAGATTGCTGGTCGCCCAAAGATCGATGGTGTATTCATATACCTGCCCCGGAGTGATGAGCGATTCATTTTGCAGACCATTGCGCATACGCGCGCGAATAATGCCATCGGTTAAACTGCGCGTGAATCCATCTGGGTGAACATCGGAAAGCCTGGCAACAAAATCAGTGTCGGGCGCGTCTGAAGCGGCGTATAATGTTACCGTAATTGGGCCGGTTACTTCAACGGGTTCTTGCATTGGCTCTGATGTAAACACCAGCATATCATCTCGACGCTCCACCGGGCGTTGATCTTGCGGGCCGCCTTGAAATACCGGGTGCATCAGCAATGCGCCGCCCAGCGTTGGGGTTGGGTTCGCGGGATCATAAATATATGTGTCGGATGGCTCATCCAATGGTTTTTCTGTAGAAAGAGAGCCATTGCCATGCAAGGTATTTGCCGAACCGCCGCTATGCAGATAATAGGGTGTTGCCACAGCCCTGGCAAGCGGCCATTCATTTTCGTAGCGCCAGGTATTTGCGCCCATCACAAAAATCTGGACGGGTGGTTCGGCGTCTACACCGTTTGGCTCATTGCGTAAAAATCTGTTGAACCAGCGCAGTTGTAGTGAAAAGAAATCGATTTGCAAATTAATAAATGACATTGAAGAAGCAAAGCCAAAATCTACCGCGCCAATACGTTCGCCTTGTTCGGTATGCGACCATGGGCCAATCATCAGTTTTTGCGGCGCTTTGCCGCGTTTCGTCAATTCTGTAAAATTACGGATGGTTCCCCCTAAAAAAATGTCGTTCCATCCCGCAATATGATAGGCCGGAAAATCCAGTTCATCATAACTGCCTGCAACACCGGAAAGCTTCGTATAATCAGTATCAGCGCGCCGGCGCACACCTTCATCGAACGTATCGAAATAATCCATACTGCGGCGGCGGCCAAAGCCGGTTATGGGGGTTTCAAAATAGCCATGTGTTGGCATAGTGTCTAATTCACCGGACATTTTGCGCAGAGATAAATATGATTGCATTGGGTCACCGGTAAGCTGTGCGCGGCGTAAATCGGTATCCATAGCGTTTTGCATCGTCCAATTGCGGGTAATGCCAAGTTCAACAGCTCCGCCGCGCATGCTGGCGCCATCCATAGCGTCGGCCCATGTAAATGACGGGAACAGCGCTTTTAAATGCGGCGGGCGTGTTTGCGCAGCCGCCCATTGGGTAAACCCCATATACGAGGCTCCATACATTCCCACATTGCCGTTGCTTCCCGGTAACTGCGCCGCCCATTCAACAGTGTCATAGCCATCATCGCGCTCATTTAAAAACGGCGTAAAAGTTCCCTCGGAAGTAAATCTGCCCCGAACATCCTGAATTACAACGATAAAACCTTGCCGGGCTGCTATGTTGGGATTTAACATAGAGGACGCCAGCGGAAAGTCTTTTCCATATGGCATACGCATGACTATAACGGGGAATAACCCTTCACTAACCGGACGAAATATGTTTGCGCGAAGCCTAACACCATCTCGCATTTCTACAGGTACATCAAAATCAGCATGGACGGAAAATCCATTGAATGCTGCGCCACTCATCGTTACATTACCTCATTCATAACTCTAAACTTCCGATTATTGTCATCCAAATAAGCGGTCTATTATTCAGTATGATGGGAATGAACGCAAAATTGCAAGAGAAAGCAGGCATAAAAGCAATTTTTGAATAGGTTCGCTCATTATGCGCCTATAGGTATTATTGCTTCCAGCGGTATACGCAGATACGCCGGTTCATGTTCCTTGGGCAGCCAATCAATCGGGCAAACAACATAGATCCTGAAAGAACCTGCCGCAAACAGCGCTATATTTCCGAAATCAGACCGTTCTATGGCCACTATTTCACCGGCGTTCCAATACTCTGCGTCTAAGTTGGATGCGCGGGTACGGCAAAGCTGCATGCGATCTGCCGCCAGCGCAAGCTGTATGGTTGTTTGCCCAATGGGGAAAGGGTATACGGGTGTTTGAATATGCAGCTCAGATTGAAGAATTATGCCGGTTGAAGTTTGAATAACCTCGTTTGCCGCCATCTTGATACTATTTGTAATTCCTAAAAGCTCTGCCGCATATATGGAAGCGGGATGATTATATACCCATTCACAAGCGCCGCTTTGAATGATTTTGCCGCGCTCTACGATAACTACATAATCTGCTAATGTGCGCATATCCTGCAGATCATGTGTTGTAATCAAGATTGGAATATTCCAGTTGCGCCAAAGCGCGCGCAATTCTCTGCGGAGCGCGGATCGCAGCGGTAAATCCAGCGAGTTAAAGGGTTCATCCAGAAGCAGCGCATGGGGCCGGGCTGCTAATGCGCGCGCTAAGGCAACGCGCTGTGCTTCGCCTCCGGAAAGTTTGGCGGCCGGTCGGCTGGCAAGTTCGGCGGCGTGCACAATACCTAAAGCTTCTAGCGCGGTGGAATATTTTTGCGCGCGCGATCCGGCTGCGCCAAAGGCCACGTTTTGCAGTGCGGTTAAATGCTGAAATAAGCCTAATCCTTGCGGCGCATAGCCCATTTTGCGCTGCGCCGGCGGCAGGCTGTGTTTCATTGCTTGGCATACAATTTCATCGCCAATGGCAACGCTTCCCGAAGATATGGGGATAAGTCCCGCTATGCCTTTTAAGAGAGTGGTTTTGCCTGCGCCAGAAGCTCCAAGAATTACGGTAACACCGGCCGGCGCAGTAAACGTCGCATCACAGGTGAATTTGCCCTGACGAAACGTTCCGTTCACTTTTAAATCCGGTTGTGGTACCGAAAATTGCAGATGCTGCTGATTGTTTTTCGCTATCGGCCTTTCACTTGCCGATTGCGCAACCTGAATGGATGCGGCAATTTTATCGGTTAGGATAGCGCCAAACCAAAGCGCTGTTAAAATAATAGCGCTGGCAATCAACGCCAGCGCCGAAAGTGGCAGCGCGCCGGCAACACCGCCATAACTGCTTAGCTGCACAAATGTGTACACCGGAAGGGTATATGGGTGATATGCCATGATCATTGTGGCGCCATATTCACCCATAGCGCGCAGCCACGAAAGCGCCAGCCCTATAATGATGGTTTGCCGAACTTGCGGCAGTTCTACCTTGCGGAAAATTTGAAAAAAATGCGCGGTTAATGTTTTTGCCGCATCGGTTTGATTGCTGTCGATAGATAAAAATGCGCTGCGCGCCGTTAATACACTAAATGGAGCCGCCACAAATATTTGGGCAAGCAATATGCCCCAAAATGTGCCGTCTATCTCCATGCCGGATCGCGCAAAATAACCGCCAATTGCGCCATATGGGCCGAAAAGTGAAAGCAATAAAATACCGCTGACTACCGGCGGAAATACTATCGGCGATACTGCCAATATGGTGATGACAGATCTGCCGTAAAATTTTTGTCTTGCCAGCATATATCCCAGCGGCACACCAAACAGCGCAATAATGCCTGCCGCTGCCGCTGATGAAAATACTGATGTTTCCAACGCCTGCCGCGCTGCAGGATCTTGCATCGCAGAAAAAAGATCGGCAGGGGTTAAAGCAGGTATAAGATAAATGAGCGGGGCCAGCAAATAAATCATCAGTAATAGCGCCGCCGCCGCAAATAGCCAACTACCCTGTATACCCTGCCGAATGTTCATGAGCCTTGCGCCAACTGCACAATTTCTGGCGGCGCGCCAGACCCTACAATAGAAAGCGGCAGCAATGTTAACCCATATTGCTTCAATATAGCTGTTCCCGCTGCGCCAAGAAAATAGCGCACAAAAGCAATTGCGCCTTTTGGATCTTGCGATGTAGACGGAATGGTGATGGTATATTCAATCGGCGCGCCTTTTGTTATTTTACCGGAAGCTGTGGTATAAGTCGCTTGGCTGTAATATGCCGCATACTGAGGGTTTCCAAAGTTGATTTGATCGGGTAGCGTTATATATGGAATCTTCAGCGCAGTTACTTCAGAAGAGTAAAATATTCCGGCGTCGAGCTGGCCAGATTGCAGACGTGAAACCAATTCTTCTTCGGGGAAAATCTGGGCGGTATTCTCGGCGGATCCCAATATAGCTGTGCTTAAATTTGGTTGATTGTAATATTTTTGCGCCAATTCAAACGCTAAAATAGTAAAAACACCTTTGGGGTCAATAGCGGGATCGGTGCGGCCTAAACGCAAACCAGGCTTTTCCAGTACCTGCCACCATGGAATGGATCCGCTTTGCGCGGCTTGAAACTGTGCGGCAAAGGAACTGTTTGGGTTATACCCTATTACTAAACTGGAGCTGGCAAATGGAATATACCAAGAAACATAATTGCCGTTTGCAGCCCCGGTAAGCAGCCCGTTTACTGAGGGATCTGCGCTGATAAAAATATCCGGGCGGCGCAGTTTGCCTTTAATTTCGTTAGCCAGCGCAACCGAGCCTTTCCCTTCGCCTAAATAGGTGTAATTGGCGGCTTTGGTAAATGAAGGGCCGATATTATTCTCCATCATTGTTACCAGTGAGCCGGCGTATAAAACACTAACAGAACCGAGCGGCGCTGAAGCAGTTGATGAACCACAGGAAGCAGTAAACAGCGCAAGTAAAACTGCTGCTGTAAACCCAACTATTTTCCCTAAACGCATGAGATAAACTCCACCTTATTTTTTTTGAATAATTTGCCTAACCGGAAGCCAAACATAAAGAAATTTGCATTCCTTTGATGATCTTTGATATTTTCATCAGGATGAAGATCAACAGAGCAGAGTATATTGAGTGCCCCATGGCGCCTGTTGTTGAACAAACACTGCACGGCATATTGGGTGGTGGAAGTGGGGAAACAAGCCACACGATTCATCGTGTGGTGTTCGTTTCGGGTCACCTTGGCGCCTACACCGCGCCGAAGCACAAGCGCCGCCACATATCGTTTATTTTATAGCATACGCCGCACGGTACACCTGAGGCAATGCAATCCGGTAGGGGCGACCCTTGCGGTCGCCCTTGCTGCTCGGCTACCAATATTTCCCATCGAAAAATAAAATAAACGATATTTTGGGGAGGCGCCCCAAGCCCCGCGCAAGGGGCATCCGCCCCTTACGTATCCCTGTGTGTACCGTGCGGTGGTTGTTTAAAATAAACGATATTTTGGGAGGCGCCCCAAGCCCCGCGCAAGGGGCATCCGCCCTTTACGTATCCCTGATTACGCAAATATATCTTGTCCCTCTTTTTAAGTATACCTTTTAAATATGAAAAATAAGTTAATGAGATTGCGTTACCATCTGCCAAAAACCCGGAATGATAGAGAATTCGGTGATTTACCCCATATAGACTGATTATTGCAAACTATCCCGGTATTGGCGCAGCAACTGTGGATTCCGCAGCTTGCGCATTGCGCGATCCTCAATTTGCCGTACACGTTCGCGAGTCACTTTTAATTTTTTACCCACTTCATCCAGCGTATAATCTTGGTTATCTGTCAGACCGAAGCGCAGTTCAATGACTTGCCGTTCCCGATGGTTGAGAGAGCTGAGCATGCGGTCGATTTCTTCTCGAATAGCCTCTTGTTCGATGACATCGGTGGGAGAAGTAGTATGATCATCTTGTAGCAAATCGCCGATTGAATTTTCATCATCATTATTCGCAATTGGGGCGTCTAATGAATATATGCGTTCAACATGTATTTTTAATTCACGCACACGTTTAGGAGTGGTTCCAATTTGCGCGGCAATTTCCGAATCGGTCGGCTCGCGATTCAGTTCTTGCGCTAAGGCAAGTGAGGCCCGGCGCACACGCATTACTTCTTCCATAATGTAAACCGGCAAGCGAACGGCGCGTCCGCCATCCAGAATAGCGCGTGAAATAGCCTGTTTTATCCACCAGTGAGCATAGGTGGAGAAGCGGAATCCCCGATCGGGATCGTATCTGGCGACGGCGCGGATCAGGCCAATATTGCCTTCGCTGATCAGGTCTTCTAAATCTAGTCCCTGCCCAACAAACTTTCGCGCAACATGCACTACGAGGCGCAAATTTGCCACAACCAAAGCATCGCGCGCATGAATATCATTTTTGTTGCGATACTTTTGGGCTAGTGTAAATTCCTCTTCCTGAGAAAGCAAATTAATTCTGGCGATTTCTCGAAAGTACATCCGCAACCCATCGTTGAGCGTAATATTGGATAAATCATCATTTAAATCTAATGACTCAATATTCGTTTCTTCAGGGGAAAAATCATCATCTTGTGGATCCATAAAACGCTCCAGTGCAGGGAGTAATAAATGATACGCTTAGTCTGCGTTTTTAACAGAATATATCATGCTTTGTATTGCTGAGCAGAAGAAATTTCCATTCAATGCAAGAGTACCATAAAAATATGAGATATGGCAAAAATGTTATGGTTTTTAGGTAATAGTATCGGCGCCATATTAGGAAAAATCTATGGTAATTATTTGTTTGAATGCTCTGCATCCGGTAAAAAACATAACTGTTGGTTAGGCTCCAGCAGTGCGCGCACCGGCGCAAAAGTTTGCCGATGAATAGGCGAAGCCCCAAGAGATTGTAACGCTTGCATGTGACGCGGTACTCCATAACCTTTATTGCGGGTAAATTCATATCCGGGATAGCTATCATCTAACGCGCACATTATTGCGTCGCGGGTAACTTTGGCAATAATCGATGCGCAAGCAACCGACAAAGACCGCTGATCGCCCTTAATAAGCGGAACTTGCGGAACTGTTAAGGATGGCAGGGTAATAGCGTCGATGATAAGGGCTGCAGGGGCTGGTTTCAGCGCTGTAACTGCTTGGGTCATTGCTAATTTTGCGGCTTCCAGAATATTGATAGAGTCAATGATCTCCGGGCTGACGATACCAACAGCATATGCGAGCGCGATGTGTTTAATGCTAACGGCCAATTTTTCTCTTTGCCGTGCGGTTAATTGTTTAGAATCATTAGCGCCGCGCAACGCTGTTTGCAGCGTATCGGAGTAATCGGGGAGCATAACAGCGCAAGCAACAACAGGGCCGGCTAAAGCGCCGCGCCCTGCTTCGTCTATGCCGGCGGCTGGGAACAGCCCATGCGAAAGCAAAAAATTTTCACACATACAGGAAGGAGCTGCGCCAAAAGGAACTTGGGCAGCGTCCAGAACAATAACGGTCATAGAATGTAAAAGCGCGTCTCAGATGCGGCGTTCGCGCAATTTAGCAGATTTACCTTGTAATTTGCGCATATAATATAAATTTTTGCGGTGAACGATAGCGCGTTTTACAATTTCAATTTTGTCGATGCGCGGCGAATTTAACAAGAAAGTGCGTTCTACGCCGACGCCATGGGCAATACGCCGGACGGTAAAGCTTTTAGCGACACCAGTTCCGCGTCGTCGAATAACGTAACCTTCAAAAATTTGAATACGTTCTTTATTTCCTTCAACAACTTTTGTATGAACACGCACAGTATCACCGGAATCCAAATCAGGGCGATCTGAACGGATGAAATCTGATTCAACAGCTTTAATAAGTGGATGCATGGCAATAAATATCCTGATAGTTTAGATTTAATTGAGCAGAAAAGCCAATAACACATGCGCGGATCGGAAACCATATGGCATCCCTGAAACTGGAAAAGCCTATTGTGCGGGAAACACAATGGCAATAGGCGTCTGCCCCATGAAAAGTGTCTGATGGGAGTATATCACTTTGTGTTGACATTTCGCAAGCTGTTAGGGAATTATGCTTATGTATGCTTGCAATTTTGCCAAATATATGGTACAGTAAGGAGTGAAACCGCAAGTTAGGAAAATATGCGTAATTTTTCCAATAATTTGTGGCATATCCCCTTGACATTTCTTCATACCCTATGCTATAATTCATATCTCAGAGAGAAAAATAAGGGACAATGCTGTCCATATTTCCCTGAAAGCAACGCCGCTGCAATTCTATTTAAGTTCTTGATCACTTGTTCAATGGATCTGGGCGCGTTTCACCCACACCAAGCTTTTTTTAGACCAAAATTTATCCCAATGAGCCAGCAGTTACATGTATTTGACATGTTGCGGGAATTTTGCGCCTTAAAGATTGGCATGAAATTTGCGCTACTAATGTAGCTTTTGAAGAGCGCTATATTAGTAATAGGTAGATCCGCATGAAACACAGGCGTAAGTCTGAAAGCAGAACGATCACAGTTAGCGTCGAGCCGAAATGGCGAGAGGAGAAACTGGCGAATGGCAGTTACTACTGTCTCTTTTCCCCAACGAAAAAGTTTCTCGCGTATCCCTATGATACGAACTATGCCTAACCTTATTCAAGTGCAGTTAGACTCATTTGAATGGTTTAAGACAGAGGGACTTCGCGAACTTTTTGCTGAAATTTCACCCATCGAAGATTTTACCAACAAGAATCTCCGCCTCGATTTTATCGTTCCGGATGAACCTTTTGGCCAGCCAAAATATAGTGAGGAAGAAAGCCGCGCACGCGATGCGTCATATTCTGCGCCCCTTTATATCGATGCGCGCCTCACGAATAAAGAAACAGGCGCAATTGTAGAGAAGTCCATCTTTATGGGGGACTTCCCTCTGATGACCCGAGACGGCACTTTCGTCATCAACGGAGCCGAACGTGTGGTTGTCAGCCAGCTCGTTCGCTCTCCTGGCGTTTATTTCACCGCTGAAGAAGATGTCAACAGCGGCGCTAAGCTTTTTGCCGCTAAATTGATTCCGAACCGCGGCGCGTGGTTGGAATTCGAAACCAGTAATCGGCATATCTTATATGTCAAAATAGATCGAAAACGTAAACTGCCTGTTACTACCTTGCTCCGCGCTATGGCAGCTATCAGCGATCGCGACCTTGGGCGGACACCATCTACCCCTCTGCTTACTTCAAATGACACGATGCTAGAGGTTTTTAAAGATGTTGATAACGGCCCGGTTTCGTATATTGCTGCTACGTTAGCAAAAGATACCTTTACTCCCGATGAGTCGCTGATAGAAGTCTATAAAAAATTGCGCCCGGGCGATCCGGCAACCGCAGATAATGCCCGCAATCTTGTCACAAATCTGTTCTATCAGCCGCGCAGATATGATCTTGGCAATGTAGGACGCTATAAATTAAATCGCAAATTGGCGCTGAGTATCTCGCAAGCAATCCATACGCTTACGCAAGATGATATGATTGCTATCGTCAAACGGCTTATTATGCTGAATAATACCCAAGGCCGCCCGGATGATATCGACCACCTCGGCAACCGCAGGATTCGCAGCGTCGGTGAATTGATTCAGTCGCAGCTTCGTGTTGGCTTGCTTCGTATGGAACGTGTTGTAAAAGAACGCATTAGCGTAGAACAAGATCCATCCCAAGTAACTCCGGGTAAATTGATAAATATCCGCCCAATCGTTGCCGCAATGAAAGAATTTTTTGGCGGCAGCCAGCTGTCTCAGTTTATGGACCAAATTAATCCCCTTGCGGAAATTGGCCATAAACGCCGCCTTTCTGCGCTTGGCCCCGGCGGCCTTTCACGCGACCGCGCTGGGTTTGAAGTGCGCGACGTTCACAGTTCGCACTACGGGCGAATTTGCCCTATTGAAACACCGGAAGGCCCAAACATCGGTTTGATCGGCAATATGGCGACATTTTCCCTGATCAATCGATTTGGTTTTATTGAAACTCCTTACCGCCGTGTATTCCATGAGCTGCCAAGCAACGACAGCCAATTACTAAACAGAATAATCCGTAAAGATGTCGTGGTCAATAATGCTGTTATTGCACAATCCGGGCAAACCGTTGATGATCGCGTTTTTGCCAGTCTTCAATCGTTGCCGGAGCCAATAACAGTTTCTATTCAATCATGGGTATCGAGTGTCGTTGAATATCTTACGGCAGATGAAGAAGAAGATTATGTTATTGCGCAGGCTAACGCTCCGCTGGATAGTTACAATCACCTTTTAGGTGAACGTGTAACTTGCCGGTATCATGGTGAGTTTACCGAAGAAGGCTCGCAATATGTGAATTATATGGACGTTTCTCCATCACAGATGGTAAGCGTTCCCGCAGCGCTTATTCCCTTCTTGGAACATGATGACGTGAACCGCGCGCTGATGGGCGCAAATATGCAACGGCAGGCTGTGCCACTGCTTCGCCCGCAAACTCCAATCGTGGGAACGGGTATAGAAGGGCAAGTCGCTCGCGATTCCGGCCATGTAGTCGTTTCAAAAGTAACCGGTGAAGTGGTAAGCAGCGTTTCCGATGAAGTAGTAGTGTTGGATGAAAATGGTGAGCCGCACGCACATAAATTGCGCAAATTTATTCGCTCTAACCAAGGCACGTGCATTAATCAACGGCCGATTGTGAATAAAGGCGATCATGTGAATAAAGGCGATCCCATTGCCGACAGTTCTTCTACGGAAAATGGCGAACTTGCGCTGGGCCAGAATATTTTAGTCGCGTTTATGACATGGGAAGGCGGCAATTTTGAAGACGCCATCCTCATTAGCGAACGCATTGTACGGGAAGATTATTTTACCAGCATACATATTGAAAAGCACGAAATTGAGGCGCGCGACACCAAGCTTGGCCCCGAAGAAATTACGCGGGATATTCCCAATATTGGTGAAGACGGTTTGCGCAACCTGGACGAAGATGGAATAGTGTATATCGGCGCACAGGTAGAGCCGGGTGATATTTTAGTTGGTAAAATTACTCCAAAAGGTGAAACTGAGTTAACCGCAGAGGAAAAATTGATACGGGCTATCTTTGGTGAAAAAGCCAAGGAAGTAAAAGATACTTCTTTGCGTGTGCCCCACGGTGAACACGGCAAAGTTGTGGAAATTAAACGATTTACCCGCGATAGCGGCGATGAATTGCTTCCGGGCGTTCATCAAGTCGTGCGTGTTTCCATTGCTCAGAAACGCAAAATTGGCGCCGGAGATAAAATGGCCGGACGCCACGGTAATAAAGGTGTTATTAGCCGCGTATTGCCGATTGAAGATATGCCGTATCTGCCCGATGGCACACCTGTTGATATTATTTTAAATCCGCTGGGTATTCCGCACCGTATGAATATCGGCCAGGTTATGGAAACCCATCTTGGCTGGGCTGCAGAAAAATTAGGCATTCGGGTGGCAACCCCCGTTTTTGATGGCGCATCTGAAGAAGATATTGCGGATATGCTGGAAAAAGCAGGACTGCCCCGTGAAGGTAAAGTTGATTTGTATGACGGCCGCACCGGTGAGAAATTTGAAAGCAAAGTTACCGTTGGCTATAAATATATGCTGAAATTGGCCCACCTTGTGGAAGATAAAGTGCATGCGCGCTCTACCGGCCCGTATAGCTTAATTACGCAGCAGCCATTGGGTGGTAAAGCCCAGTTTGGCGGCCAGCGTTTTGGCGAAATGGAAGTGTGGGCGTTGGAAGCATATGGTGCGGCAAATATTTTGCAGGAAATTTTAACCGTAAAATCGGATGATGTGACGGGCCGCGTGAAAACGTATGAGGCTATTGTTAAAGGCGAGCCGATAATGGAGCCGGGTGTGCCGGAATCCTTTAAAGTGCTTGTCAACGAGCTGAAAAGTCTTGGCATAAATGTTGAAATTTTGAATGAAGATGAAGAAAAAATTCCGTTTAGCGAAGATATCAGCAACGACATTATGCCGGAATTAGGTATTAATCTTTCGGGTTTTGAAGGCGAGGGTTAACAACATTATGCTTGAAGTGAATAATTTCAATGCAATTCGGGTGAATTTGGCAAGCCCGGAGCAAATTCTTAGCTGGAGCTTCGGTGAAGTTACCAAGCCGGAAACCATTAATTACCGCACTCTCCGCCCCGAAAAAGACGGATTGTTTTGTGAAAAGATTTTTGGGCCGCAGCGAGACTGGGAATGCGCATGCGGTAAATATAAACGAGTTAAGTATAAAGGCATCGTATGCGATAAATGCGGCGTGCAAGTAACAAAATCGCGCGTGCGCCGCGAAAATATGGGCCATATTGAACTCGCCTCGCCGGTAAGCCATATTTGGTACTTTAAAGGTACACCCAGCAGAATCGGCCTGATTTTGGATGTTTCTCCAAGAAATTTGGAGCGCGTTCTGTACTTTGCGATGTATATCATCACCAAAATTGATGAAGAAAAACGCAAAGATGCCTTGGAACATATCCAAGAGCGGATTGAAGAAGAAATCCAGATGATGGAAAGCGACACTGCGGAACGCATTCGCGCAAACGAAGCCCGCAGAGACCGCCAAATTAATGAACTGGAAGAAAAATATAACCGCACATCCGAAGATTTAAAGGCCAGCCGCGACGAAGATTTTACGCAGATTAAAGAACTGGAAACAGAACTTCGGAAAATGCTGCAAGGATCTAAAGATCTGGTTTTGCTGGAAGATGTGGTTTTTAAAGCGACCGGGGATGTTATTGCCCGCGCCGGTGAATTACCCACAGAAGCTATGCTTGCCCGGCTGCATGAATTAGCCGTAGAGGCTCGGGAAGGCGTAGATCAAAGCTATCGCGAAAGTCTTCACGAGGCAAAGCATACACTGGATACATCACGGCAGCGTTTAATAAAAAGTTCTGACGATGAAATTCAGAACTTGCAAAACCAAACACGAACCAAAAGCGAATCGGTTCGTGGCGATGTTGATAAACGCCGGCGTGAGTTGGAATCTTTAAAGAAAAAAGATTTGCTTTCAGAACAACAATATCGCGAAATGCGCGATCGCTACGAAGGTGTTTTTGAAGCGGGCATGGGCGCAGAAGCAATTCTTGCGCTTTTGAAAGAGATCGATTTGAATGAAGAATCGGTTAAAATGCGCCATGAAATAAACACGACAACCAGCATTCAACGCAAAAAGAAATCCATGAAACGGCTGAATATTATTGAAGCGTTTCGCAAATCGAATAATAAGCCTGAATGGATGATTCTTTCGGTTATGCCGGTGTTGCCGCCGGATCTGCGCCCAATGGTGCAATTAGATGGCGGCCGCTTCGCTACATCCGATTTAAACGATCTCTACCGCAGAGTTATCAACCGGAATAATCGGTTGAAAAAATTGCTGGATCTCGGCGCGCCGGAAATTATTATTCGCAACGAAAAACGCATGCTGCAAGAAGCTTGCGATGCGCTGATAGATAACGGCCGTCGCGGCCGCGCGGTTTCCGGTTCCGCAAACCATAAATTAAAAAGCCTTTCGGATATGCTGAAAGGAAAGCAGGGCCGTTTCCGTCAGAATTTGCTGGGTAAACGTGTTGATTATTCCGGTCGATCCGTTATTGTTGTTGGACCCAACCTGAAATTAAATCAGTGCGGATTGCCGAAGAAAATGGCGCTGGAATTATTTAAACCGTTTGTGATGCGCAAACTTGTTGAAAAACATCACGCGCATAATATCAAAAGCGCTAAACGTTTCGTAGAACGCATGCGCCCCCAGGTTTGGGATGTGCTGGAAAGCGTTATTCAAAACCATCCGGTTTTGTTGAATCGCGCGCCAACTTTGCACCGGCTAAGTATCCAAGCTTTTGAAGTAGTGCTGGTAGAAGGCAGCGCAATTCAACTGCATCCGCTGGTGTGCTCTGCGTTTAACGCCGACTTCGATGGCGACCAAATGGCCGTTCACGTGCCTTTGTCGGAAAACGCGCAAGAAGAAGCTCGCACGCTGATGCTTTCATCGCGGAATATTCTGCAGCCGGCAACCGGCGACCCTTCAATTGGGCCATCGCAAGAAATGGTTTTGGGGTGCTATTACTTAACAATGGCGCGTCCCGGCGCAATAGGCGAAGGCAGAATATTTTCCAGCGGCAACGAAGCTATGCTTGCCTATGAAAATAAACAGATTACGTTGCAGTCTAAAGTAAAAATTTATATTACCAGCGAAGAAGATGAAATATCTGTCCGCGAATTGGATGATGAAGGCAAAGAAGAACGAGTGGCGCGTGTTATTCCGCCTCATTCCGGCGCTTTGGTAGACACTACCGTTGGCAGATTTATTTTTAACGACGCTTTGCCGGAAAAATTGCGTTATAAAAATTACGCAATGAAAAAAGAGTTTCTGAAAATGCTCGTTGGTGAATGCTTCCGCGTATACGGCCGCGATACAACCGCGGAACTGGGCGATATCATTAAAGATGTCGGTTTCCGCTACGCTACCCGCGGTGGAATCAGCATTTCTATCAGCGACGCGCAGGAACCGGGTGATCGCGCAACGATATTAGCCGCCGCGGAAAACGAAGTTACTGCGGTGGAAGAACAATACCACGATGGATTAATTACTGAACAGGAACGCTATAAACAAAAAGTTGCCCTGTGGACGGAAGCAACCAAAAAAGTTGAAGCGTCTGTGAAAAAGGTGCTTGATCCGTTCGGCTCAATTGCAACAATTTCCGATTCCGGTGCCACAAAGGCGAAATTGCAGCAGATTCGACAGCTTTCGGGTATGCGCGGTTTAATGGCCGACCCTTCCGGGCGTATTATTGACGTGCCAATTCGTGGCAATTTCCGTCAGGGTCTTACCGTTATTGAGTATTTCATCAGCAGTCACGGCGCCCGAAAGGGTCTTGCCGATACCGCGCTTCGAACCGCAGAGTCGGGCTACCTAACCCGGCGGTTGATTGATGTTGCTCAAGATGTCATTGTAAACTTGGAAGATTGCGGCACAAAAGAAGGCATTTATATTACGAAATCTGACAGCGACGCAATGCAAACCCCCATGCGCAACAGGCTGACGGGGCGCATATTAGCTGCGGATATAGAATTGCCCTCGGGTGTTACATTTGCCACCGGCACAGAACTGGATGAAAAAAGTATTGCCGCGATTATTGGCGCCGGCGTTACAGAAGTATATGTGCGCTCGGTTTTACAATGCCAAGCCACCCACGGCATTTGCCGAATGTGCTACGGGCGTAATTTGGCAAACGGCAAATTAGCTGAAATCGGCGATGCGGTTGGCATTATTGCCGCGCAGTCCATCGGCGAACCTGGCACACAGTTAACTATGAGAACCTTCCACACCGGCGGTATCGCCGGCGCGCAAGAAGATATTACTCAGGGTTTGCCGCGTGTTGAAGAACTGTTTGAAGCGCGTGTGCCGAAAGATAAGGCGATCATCAGTGAAATTGACGGCGAATTGGAGCTGATTATAGACGAACAAGGTATGCGGCATATCAAAATTTTGAATGTGCAGAACTTGTTTGATGAATATTTGTTGCCGGCTAACGCGACGGTGGCAGTTGCTGACGATCAGTTTGTGCACAAAGACCAAGTGATTGCAACTGCGCCAAATGGCGCGGAAGTGTTAGCTCGTGTCAGCGGTCAGCTGTTTATTAACTCAGTAAGCAAGGTTTCTATTCGCTTTGAACAGCGTGATGAAAAAACGTATGATATTCTGCCCGGCCTGGCCATTGCAAACGATCCAGCGAGTAAAACAATGCTGGCAAACGGCGCGCATATTCACGCAGGACAGGAATTGACCAAAGGGTTAGTCGATCCTCAAGATGTTTTACGTATTTCCGGAAGAGACGCAGTTCATATATTCTTAGTAAGTGAAGTGCAGAAGGTCTATCGAACAACCGGTGTGCAAATTAATGATAAGCATATCGAGATTATTGTGCGCCAAATGCTTCGCAGAGTGCGCATTGATGATCCCGGTGACACTGATTTGCTGCCCGGTGATTTGGAAGATCGGTTTACGTTTGTTGAAACAAACAATCGGGTAATAGCCGAAGGCGGCGAGCCTGCCACTGCGCAAACGGTTTTACTTGGGGTAACAAAAGCTTCGCTGAATACGGAAAGCTTCCTTTCCGCGGCGTCGTTCCAAGAAACAACCAGGGTATTGACCGAAGCTTCAATTTCCGGGGCAGTAGATCATCTGGTCGGATTAAAAGAGAATGTCATTATTGGCAAACTGATACCGGCTGGAACTGGATTTTTGCAAAGGCAAAAGCAAGCCGTTGAAAGCAGAGAAACTGAGTATCTGCCGGATGTGGATCGATCGAACAACGCCTTAATCTACGGTGTTATGGATTCCTATGACGAGTAGATGATGTATTAAGCGCAGTAACACGAGAATCTAGAATGTTTGTTTTGTAAGAGCAGACATTCTGGATTTTTTGTTTATAGCAGGAAAATTTGAATTTTGACTATAATTATTGTGTTAAGCATAAAAAATGCGTTAGAATAGAAGCATACTAGATTTTAGGCGATTGGCAGGTAGCTTCTTGTTAATAGGCGCCTATATTGTGATACACTGTTAACAATGGATTTTTTAAATGTGCAACTGACACATTAGCCAGGGGTAAATGGATGGAAATGGTTTTACATATTTTCTCCACTATCCAAACCTAGTCTCGTTTAACCTGGGTGGACAGTGAGTCTGATCCTCCCTCAGCCTTGAAAGGGGGACTACAACAGGTGGGTAACGAAGAACGTTTTACGAAATTTACAGATCGCGCAAGAAAAGTTTTAACACTTGCGCAAGAAGAAGCACAGCGCTTTAATCATAACTACATTGGCACGGAACATTTGCTTCTGGGGCTTGTGCGGGAAGGGGAAAGCGTTGCTGCGCAGGTGCTCAACACGTTAGGTGTTGAACTGAATAAGGTGCGAAGCGCAGTCGAGTTTATTATTGGCAGAGGAGATCGATTGGTTGTTGGCGAAATTGGATTAACACCACGCGCCAAAAAAGTCATCGAATTGGCTGTAGATGAAGCTCGCAGACTGAGTCACCATTATGTAGGAACAGAACATTTACTGCTCGGCCTGGTTCGCGAAGGTGAGGGAATCGCCGCCGGAGTGCTGGAAAGTTTGGGTGTTAACCTGGAAAAGGTTCGCACCACAACAATTCAAATTCTGCAGGCAAATAAAGGCGAAACCCCGCGCAGCGCTAAAGAAGAGCGCCATACCAAAACACCGACTATCGATTCCATGGGAACCGACTTAACAGCGGCAGCCCGACTTGGAAAACTCGATCCGGTTATTGGCCGCGACCAGGAAATAGAGCGTGTAATTCAGATATTATCCCGCCGCACCAAAAATAATCCGGCTCTCATCGGTGAACCGGGTGTTGGCAAAACCGCAATTGTTGAAGGACTGGCCCAACGAATTATTCAAGGAAATGTGCCCGAAACTATTGCGAATAAACGTCTGGTGACGCTGGATGTCGGTTCCTTAGTTGCCGGCACCAAATATCGCGGAGAATTTGAAGAGCGATTAAAAAAGATTATTGAGGAAATTCGCAACAGCGGCGATTGCATCATCTTTATTGATGAAGTGCATACGCTTGTTGGGGCCGGCGCCGCTGAAGGAGCCGTAGACGCCGCTAATATTCTGAAACCATCGCTTGCCAGAGGCGAACTCCAGTGCATTGGCGCCACTACTTTGGATGAGTACCGAAAATATATTGAACGGGACGTTGCGTTACAACGCAGGTTCCAGGAAGTGATTGTTCGGGAACCCAATGTGGATGAAAGCATTGAGATTTTGAAAGGATTGCGCGAACGCTATGAACAGCACCACCGCTTGAAAATCAGCGATGAAGCCCTGAAAGCGTCGGTTATTCTCTCAAATAGATATATCACTGATCGATCTTTGCCCGATAAAGCCATCGATTTAGTTGACGAAGCCTCCAGCCGTGTTCGCATGCAATTTTCATCTGCTCCTTTAACTTTGAAGGAGAAAATGAAAGCGCTGGAAACTGTTCTGCGCAATAAAGAAGACGCTATTAAAACCGGTGACTATGAAACCGCCGCCAAAGCGCGGGAACGCGAAATTGTGCTGCGAACACATATCACTGAATTAGAAAATGGCTGGCAGCGCGATCAAGATAAAGATACTCCGGTGGTTACCGCCGAAGATATCGCCGCCATCGTTTCTATGTGGACCGGTATTCCAGTGAAAGCCGTCGATCAAGATGAATCGACTCGACTGCTTGGTATGGAATCGGCGCTGCATAAGCGTGTTATTGGCCAAAATGACGCCATTGAAACCGTCAGTAAGGCAGTGCGCAGAGCGCGGGCCGGCATTAAAGATGTGAAACGGCCGATTGGTTCGTTCATGTTTATGGGGCCGACCGGTGTTGGTAAAACGGAATTGGCAAAAGCTTTGGCCGAGTTTATGTTCGGCAGTGAAGAGTCGCTGATTAAAATCGATATGTCGGAATTTATGGAACGGCACGCTGCCGCAAGGTTGGTTGGCGCTCCTCCGGGATATGTCGGTTATGAAGATGGCGGCCAACTGACTGAAGCAGTGCGACGCAAAAGCTATTCGGTGATTTTGCTGGATGAAATTGAGAAGGCGCATCCGGATGTGTTTAACATGCTGCTGCAAATTCTTGAAGATGGCAAATTGACCGACGCTAAAGGCCGTGTGGTTGATTTCCGCAATACCATCATTATTATGACTTCAAATGTTGGCGCAACTCAAATGAGCAAAGGCGCGATTTCTTTTACGCATGGGCAGAATAACACCAAAATTCAAGCCGATTATGATGCTATGAAAGATCGCGTTACCGATGAGTTGAAGAAAACATTTAAACCTGAATTTTTAAATCGTATCGATTCCACTGTTGTGTTCCATCAGTTAACTATGGACGATATGATGAATATTGTTGATTTGCTGCTGAACCGCGTCATTCAACAGTTAAAAGATCAAGATTTTATTCTTCAGGTATCCGATGAGGCAAAAGAATTTTTGGTGAATAAGGGCTTCGATCCGCAATATGGCGCCCGGCCGCTGCGCCGAACCATACAGAATATGGTTGAAGATCCTTTAGCCGAATCGATATTACGCGGAAGTTTCCGCGGATATAAACAAATTCGCTTATTCTTACGAGATAATGAGCTGGTGTTTGAGCCATTGACTGAAGTTGACTCTTTGCCACCTGAATCTTTGCCTAGCGGAGACGCTTAATCTGCTCGCTTTCGTTTTTCCAAAGCGAAAGCGTCAGTAAAAAACCTAAACTGCTGCAACGCGCCTTGCAAACTGTATCTGCAGTTTTATACGAAGCTTTTGCAGCGGTTTAGGCTACTTTTGTTGATTCTGAACATCAATGTATTTTTATGAAGCGGCTGATGATCCATGCCTAAATCATATTTGCTTTATGTGTGCCGTGAATGCGGCGCGCAATCCGCAAAATTTGGCGGCAGATGTCATGAATGCGGCGCTTGGAATAGTTTAGACCAAATTGAAGCGCGTCCGCAATCGGGCAGCTCTGCTGCGCATAAACCTGTTACTGCCGATGCTGCTGCGCTGTTAAGTGAAATTCGGTCAGATTTTGGCGTAAAAATTTCCTGCGGTATTCATGAAGCTGATCGCGCTTTAGGCGGAGGCATAACCCAAGGCTCTATTATTTTGCTTGGCGGCGAGCCGGGAATTGGCAAATCAACATTGCTGCTGCAAATAGCGGCAAAAATTGGTGTGTCTTCGCAACCGGTTTTATATATTTCCGCAGAAGAATCGCGAGAGCAAATTAAAATCCGCGCAAATCGGCTTGGTGTCACTGGGGATACAATAAAGGTCGCGTCTTTAACTTCAGTAGAATCAATAATTGAGTTAGCTGAAAAGACGAAACCACCTTTGCTGATTGTTGACTCTATTCAAACGATTTTGACGGATTCACAACAATCTGCGCCCGGATCAATCAGCCAAGTTCGCGAATGCGGCTTGAAATTGATGCGATTGGCAAAAGACGCAAACATCGCCGTCATTCTTGTTGGGCATGTTACTAAGGATGGTGTTGTTGCCGGCCCCAGAGCGCTGGAGCATATGGTAGATGTTGTGCTGTATTTGGAAGGATCGCGCTTTCAAAATCATCGCCTGCTGCGTTCAGTTAAGAATCGCTTCGGGCAAATTGATCTAGGTGTTTTTGAAATGCAGGCTTCGGGTCTGATGGAAGTGGAAGACCCCAGCAATATTTTTTTATCTGCTAAAGGAATGCATGTGGCAGGTTCGGCAATTACTTGCTGTATTGAAGGATCACGACCGCTTCTTATTGAAATCCAGGCGCTTGCTTCAACATCTGCATATGGATCACCGACACGAACGGCTATGGGAATCGATCATACACGTGTAGTTATGCTTATCGCAATATTATCAAAACGAATGGGTTTGCGGTTGCACCAGCATGATGTATATGTAAACATCGCCGGAGGAATCGAGTTAGAAGAAACTGCGTGTGATACTGCCATTGCGGCGGCTATTGCCTCCAGCGCGCTAGATCGCCAGATTGGCCCTAATATTGCGTTATTTGGCGAAGTAGGTCTTGGCGGCGAGCTTCGGCCTATTACAAACGCCGAAATGCGCATAAAAGAGGCGGCGCGGCTTGGTTTTACGGAATGCGTGATACCAACCGGGCAGTTTGGCGTATTTGATTATCCGGAAATGCGTATTCATAAAGCGGAAAAAATTGCCGACGCCATTGAAATTGCGCTGGGAACTTCGCCGCCGCGCTAAGCTGTAAACCCGCAATTCAGCCGTTAAAGCAAATTTCCATTGCTTATTGGCTTATTTTCACAGATATATTGCAGTTTGGCGAAACAAAGTAATGACGGAAAATTGCGGATTGGTGAAGGATTCTCATATAGAATAGGTGGTGAAATTACAAAAACATGACAGAAAATGTACTAATTAGCGGCGCCAATAGCGCTTTTTATGGTACACTAGTAAGGATGGCCCAATAGTACTTTAGGGATCATTTTGAGAGCAAACACACTTTAATTTTGTCTTAATACATAGTAACTAATTTGGAGGACTTCCCATTATGGGTAAACGAATATTACAGGTTATTGGAGCAGGAGCGGCAGTGGCCGCCGGAACCGTAACGGCGTTATTAGCGCGTACAGATACTTTCCCCCCCATTGCAGGTATGACAATTACTTGGCCGTGGGCTATAGCAATCGGCGCAGGTGTTCTTATAGCTCCATATATCATTGTCGGTCTTATTCGAACAATTCTTAAGCAATTAACCAAAGCGCATACATTCGATATTATTGCTGCATCCGGCGGATTATTTATTGGCCTATTACTGGCTGTTCTGCTGACATTTCCGCTTTCACAAGTACAGTTTTGGCATCTTAATTACTGGTTGCCTTCGCTTGCCGCAGTTATTTTTGGATATTTAGGCGTTGCAGTCAGTGTTTTACGTCGCAATGATATTCAACGTATTCTTGGTTCGATATTCCGTCATCGCGATCGACAGGCAGAAGCAGAGTTAGACGGTGAAGAAAAACCATCCGGGCGGCGGCGCGGCAAAAAAGAAGCGCTTCCTGCTGTTGAGATTGTTACAGAGCCTAAAATTTTATTGGATACCAGCGCAATCATCGATGGGCGTATTGCAGAAATCAGCCGGACCGGATTTATTATGGGCACATTGGTAGCCCCTAGGTTTGTGCTGGAAGAACTGCAGCGCATTGCCGATTCAGCAGATTCTTTGCGCCGCAACCGCGGACGGCGGGGGTTAGATATTTTGAATGGACTTCAGAAAGAGGAATCGGTTCATATTGAAATTGCTGATACCGATTATGAAAATATCCATGAAGTAGACGCAAAATTGGTAAAATTAGCCAGACAATTAAATACCCCAATTATAACCAATGATTATAACTTGAATAAAGTTGCGGAATTTCAAGGTGTAAAAGTTCTGAATATTAATGATCTTGCTAATTCGGTAAAACCGGCGCTGCTCCCCGGTGAAGACATGGAAGTTAGAGTCATCCAGGAAGGTAAAGAATTTAATCAGGGTGTTGCCTATTTGCCGGATGGTACAATGATTGTTGTAGATGGCGGCAAAACATTTTTAAATGCCGATGTGGAAGTGACAGTTACTCGAGTATTGCAAACTGCCGCCGGCAGAATGATTTTTGCGCATATTAAACAGCCCAGCAACGCGGGAGTTATACGCAAAACATCCTAATCCTAATTATTGGCTACTATCTGCCTTTTGGTTACATTGCATTAAACCGGAGCAGCGCTATGAATGTTTTACTCATTCTTTGCTGTTTCCGGTTTTGTTGCGTTTGTTATTGGGGTTACAGACCTGAGCACGTAACGCATAAAGCAGGAGGCGCCAGAGTGACAAGGCCGAGGATATCCCTTTCGATTCCTTTTTTAGGCTTAGGTCTTTTGCAACTTATTTATAGCGCGGTTCAGTAAATTTTTGGTTTAACCAGCGTTTTTGTTGAATATGAATGTGCATTATCCATAATGCGCGAATAGGACATTGCAATGGATAGTATCTTGATGCTTTATGAAACAGATATTCAGATTGAACGAGCGGCAGAGCTTCTGCAAAAATCAATCGCTATTTTTGTTGAGCAGTTCCCCAATGGCAGAATTTTTTATGCAGCATCACCGCAATTTTGTCACATTGTTACTACAATAGCAACAATAAACAATGGCTGCGCCGCGCAAGTGTTTGAAGCAGCCGGAACAACCTTTATAGAGCAATTATATTTGGTTGCCGCGCGGCCGGATTTTCAAACGGATGTTGGCGATTTTCTGTGCGCGCATGATGTTTTTCGCGCAGATATGCCCCCAGAGTTACTCAGCGCCGGCTATGCAATATGTATGGAACACCCCGAATGTGCAGTATTTCCATCTGTACAGCTTAAAGATACGGTAAAACGTGTGGATGCAGAAATGATTATTGCTGAAACACCAGAACGCGCCGCGCTGAAACGCGCCCAAACACCGCTGTTTTTAGCAAAGCAAACATTGCAGCGCATGCTACGACAAGGGAAGCATAACGCGCGGACGGAATCTTTTATATTTGATTGTTTACAGGCCGGAATCGCAATGCGCACATATGAAGGCGCTTATACAAACGCGAAAGCGTTGAATAGGTAGTTTTCAACTGTGTGTGTGCGAAAATTCTTCGCCCCAATATCTTAACTGCTCGATCACATTTTTTAATGCAAGGCCGCTTTCAGTAAGTGTATATTCAACATGCGGCGGTGTTTCGGCAAAACAGCGCCGAGTAAGTATATGCGCATCTTCCAGCTCACGTAAACGCAATGTAAGTATTTTTGCGCTGGCTTCGGGAATAGCCTTACGCAACTCGGTAAATCGCTTTGGACCGTTCATCATCTCATGGATGAGCAAGATGGTCCATTTACTGCCAAGAATTTCAAGCGCAGATTCAACAAAACAAATATGTTCACGCTGCGCTGAGTGAACGCTTTGATTTTGTGCAGGCATTTTCTTACACCTCAGTTTGTTATCCCTTTACGGGTTAAAAATGCGGCGCCTTTGCCGACTGAAGTTTCAATAGGTATGTTTTTTTCACATAATGGACAAGATTCCTCCGGCCAAGATTCCATTGAAACCGAAACTAATTCAAATAACCGCTCTACACCAATTTCCTGAGCAGTTACACCCCCGCGGTTGCATATAACCGTTGCGCCAACAATATTTCCGCCTAAAGCAGTAACGGCTTCAACAACTTTTTTGATGGATCCGCCGGTGTTCAGCACATCTTCAACTATCAGCACGTTTTTATTGGGTATATAAGCGTCATATCCGCGTTTGAATATCCGAATTTTCTCATTATCTGCTACCTCTTCTTCAGCGAATACCGCAGCAGTAAAAGATTTTGTCCGCGGGCTTAGATGCCATGCAACCCATTGACTGAGAATGACACCGCCAATAGTGGGGCCGGCCACAACATCGATTGATTTACCTTGAAAAGGCTTAGCCATGCGATATGTCAGCGCATTCATCAATTTTGGGTTTACATATAGCGCGTCTTTATTAAAATAATCCGAACCATGCCGGCCAGATGTATATACTATATGACTGTTGGTAATTATAGCTTCGGCGTCGGTAAGGGATTTCATTAAACTTTCGTCAGACATGATGAGCGTTAGGGAAAATATTGTTCCCGATCCTTTTATAAAATGATCAAATCCGGAACCGAAAGTAACGGATCCGGTTATTTTTAATCAACGTATTGATGCAATCAATCTCTATACATCATATCTTATTTTAACAAAATCATTTTTGCTTTAGATAAGATCCCTTTTAACACCCCGGAACTTGCATGGTTAGGGTAATGGCTGTCGTTAATGATCCTGCGAAATGATCCGGTGTTTTATTGCTGGAACAAGATGGCGGATTAATGGTAATGGAATAACTTGTAGGCATTCCTGATTGCGGCTGCAAATTCAGATAATACACTCCGTTGAAAATAACCCCTTGGGCGTTCCAGCTTAGCGTTGGGTTTTGTATACCGGTTGCCGGTGAAAATGTTAGCTGTCCGCTTGAATTTGTGTTCCATTCATACAAGTAATAGCCGCCAAAAATAGTATGATTAGGAACATCACTGGTATTAGGAGTATAAATATCCGGTTGAACTGAGTTTGGCGCATCATTAATATTTGGATCGGAAAACCCGGTTGAACTGATAAATGTTGAGTTTGGCGCCGTATATATCCGCCGGTATTCAGCATAATAATTTTGGTAACCTGCATTGAATAAAATTGAGTTAATTTGCTGTGGAGTGGGGTTATTGGGAAAATTTGGCATATGAAAATTATAATTTATGGTTAAATTATGAGTAGCCGAGCCATCATTTTGCAAGTTAATGATATCATTTAACCCCATATTTAAATAAGCGTCTACTTTATCACCGGCAAAGTTTGCCTGGCTCATTACCAATGAATCTTGGTTACCAATGTACATTTGGCTGGAAGCGCCGTATTGGCTTAAAAACTTCTCGGCGGCTACATTAGCCGGAAAAGATGAACCACTGGATTCCGGCTGGCTAAAATAAACTTGAATATCTCGTGTTTGCAGATCGTGAAAGAGAATGCCAGCAAACTGAAGCAATTTTGCTTTAGATAGAGATTTTACTTGACTCAGTAAAATTTGCGCTAACAAAGCGGTAAATCGTTTTGTTGAGTCGGATACATTTGCTACACAACTTTTCTCTCCTTTTGATCTTCCCGCTTGATTTAACTGAAAATAATGTATTAATTGAATAAGATTACTTGAATTTACTGTCACGTTATACGGACAGCCAATATTAATGGGTCCAGACACCTGTAAAAACTGCGCTATTACGGTTGATTGAATGGCAATAAAGCCTGCCATAGGTATTGGTGTTGAGTTATATCCGGTAATAGCTCCAGTTTTGGAGTCTACAATAGGAATGAGATTTGCCTGAGGATATTCAGTACCGGCACAATATTTGTTAGTTGTATCCCATTTTGTGCAAAGCGGTTCATTAACAAATTGGGTTAATGCGTATTGCGCTGATGTTGGGAAATCAGGGGCTAAACCGGAATTGCGCAATGAATAACCTTCACCGCTTGCATTAAGCCACCAATATTCTGTTTGCGGTGTCATATTATTAAAACCTTCAAATGTCGGTTCTAGCAAATACACATCTTGTAAACTAATGTGCCCAACTCTGCCACCATTGACTGTAATAAACGCATATTGACCTTGGAATCCGCCAATTGGTCTGAGTTCAGAGTTATCAAGTGTCATCATCAGATATCCGACCGGTCCATTGGTGATCCCTAATACTGATGGCGCAATTTGCAAAAATTGCGAAACGGTTGCCAGCGCATTTGGCAACTGTGGCGCTAACGCGAGAAATGGGCCAATATCCGCGGCGTATTTGGACGAAAATTTGCCGATTGCCGCGATAATATCACTTGGTGGTGTTTGAGATAAAACCGCTAGAATATCGTTTACTTGGGGAGCTGCGCTTAGAATAAAATTCTGCATAGTAGCAATATCTTGACTGGTTAATAGCGGCCCACTATTTTGCGTGGTTGTAGAAGTTGATAATGGTGAAGTTTTCAGCAGTTTAGCTAGCGCAGCAAAGGTTGGCAACCCTTTGCCTACCATTATCACTGCGTCTACAGCAATTTGCGTAAGTGGAACTGCGGTTTTAAGAACCGAGCCAATATTCGGAAGCCCCATGCCCAATTGCAATATATAATCTGGACTGCTTAACCTTGCGTGTAATTCAGTAAAATCAGCCAGAGCTGCGTTAACATCGTTTTGCGCAATTTGCATTTGCTGCGGTGTTACCGGCGTAGCGCTGGCTGTGCTAGTTTTAGTTGAGAAACCGATTTCAGTAAAAGCAGCAATTAATGACGCTTCACCATTTTTAATAAGGCCTGTAAGAGTTTTGTAATCTTTGTATGCGGTAACTGCTGGTGAAATAACACTTAAAATCAAAGCGCCAAGGATGGTAGTAAGTAAAACAATATTAATCGCTTTTTTAGTCGGCAGTTTTGCAGATGAAAACCCAGACCTCGCCCATATAGCAAACTGAACATATGGATTTCTCTGTTTTTTAGACATTTTGCTTTTTTTCAATGATGGATCTACAACTATTGCAACGGAAGCAGCGGTGTATGAATCGGGCATATGCCCCCATTCAGTTCTGCTCATGCGCTGATAACTTCTGCTGAAATCATCGCGATCATATTCATCAGAATCTGAATATGCGCCATCATCTTCATCATCGTAATCATAGCTCCAATTTCTGCTCCATGGATCGTTTACTCTGGCTGCGTTTCTGCCGGAATACTCATCATTCCAACTGCGTTTTGGGCTATTGTTGCTTCGATTATCTTTGCCACGACTGCTATATTCATCTGAATAGCGCGCATATTCACTAGATTCATATCCTTCTCGATGATATTGTTGAGAGGAATAATCAGACCTTGAGTAGCGTTGCCGCGAAGATTCGTCGTTATTTTTATTTCTTGAGTCATTATTAGAACTTGGCGAAGAGAACGATTTTGGCGCAAACTGCCGGGAAAAACTTTGTGAAGAAGAATGGGAAGATCCTGATGATTTTTTCTTGTCACTATTTGGCTGAAAATCATCATTGCGGCGATTATGTGAATTATTGTTTATGTTTCTGCTCACAAAAATAAACTCCTTCACAAAATGTCACGGTTGACAAATGTGATAAAAACAATTTAAAAAATAATACGTTAAGCCTTTTACAAAATGCTGGAAAAGGCAGGCAGCCGATGACTTGGCAACGGCAAAATAGATATAATAATATGTATGACGCACGAATCATATAAAAGTTACCTTAGTAGCATTTTTATACTGGCCGAGCGAGAAAACCACGAAGTCTTTAGCTTCGTGGAAGAATCGCCGTTCCTTACCCTTGTGTTTCAAAGTAGTGTCGAATGACTTCTTTCCCCTTGCGGGGACTGGCTTTGGGTGA
>JAJYBV010000029.1 GCA_021778805.1 Chloroflexota bacterium
ATTTTTTTTACAACCTAAATTCCGCACGGTACACATGGGGATACGCAAGGGGCGGATGCCCCTTACGCAGGGTTTGGGGTGTCCCCAAATGATTTTTTTATTGTATTTTTCCGATGGAAAATATTGGTAGCCGAGCAGCAAGGGCGACCGCAAGGGTCGCCCCTACCGGATTGCATGACTTCATGTGTGACCGTGCGGCGTATGCTCTAAAATAAACGATATGTGGCGGCGCTTATGCTTCGGAACGGTGTAGGCGCCAAGGTGGCCACAAAACGAACACCACACGATGAATCGTGTGGCTTGTTTCCCCACCTCCACCCATGTGTACCGTGCAGTGTTTGTTCAACAACATGCGTTATGGGGCACTCAATGTACTCTGCTCTGATGATCTTCATCCTGATTAAAATATTAAAGTTCATAATGGCTTTCCCAACAAAGTAGTTAAGGAAATTGCGGCAAGCGCAGCAGCAAAACAGCGAATTATATTGGTGGCTTGCCGAAATTGCATACCACATAAAACAACATTGCAAAATGCTTTCCTCGCTTTTGCAGTTGTTCTCCCTTCAAACAGAATTGCTTCAAAAATGCAAATCAAATAAAAGAACTGATTGGCGTAAAAATAATTGCGTGAATTTAAAGAAGCCAAAACAAAAAATGCAATTGCGAAAGCATATTTTACTTTTAATTTGGCATATATCTTAGATCGTACAATTTGGAGTTAGCGATTATAATAAATTAAACCTATCGTTATTCCATTTAGGCGCCGATTATGCATATTATAGCTTAGAACAGTATTCGAATCGCTTAAAATCATTGAAAATTTACGAATGAATTACAATTTATATTTTAAAAACTAATACCGGTTTTTTATAATATAAAAACATCCAAACTAATTAAATATGACTACTTGGCAAGCGAGCAAGAGTTATATATAAATCTTTTAATGTCAAGTTGTTTTTAATCGAATTAGTTAGTAAATTTTCCTAGCATATATTGCATATTTCTTGTGATTTGCTGTTGCATTTTATTCAAATAAATTGTATATTATTATTAATGAGTTTTCTATTAGATATGTAAATGAAATTCGCATATAATCAAATTTAAATTTAAATAAAATTTAAATTTAAATTTGATCTAATGAAGATCTAACTAATTGGATTTTCATTAGATCAAAGAAGATTAGGCGATATGATTACTTATCTGATGGAAAACAGATACAATTTTTGAAAGGAACATATGTTCATCATGTCTGGTTTACAATTAAATCAAGATGTCCAAATGCCTTCCGCTTTGGGCGAAAGAATCCGCGAGGCGCGACGCCGTAATGATATGACCCAAGGAGAGCTTGCCGGTGACGACTACTCCGTGTCGTATATTTCAGCGATTGAAAGAAATAAAATTCGACCGTCTTTACGTGCGCTTGCTTGGCTTGCCGCAAGACTCGGTATTAATTTAAGCGACTTGCTTTCATCTGCAAGTTCATTAGATTCTGAATTCTTAAATATCACTACAGCTGCAGAAGATGAAATACAAAATAACGTTTTAGGCGCTTACAAAATGTTCTTAAAATCTCATACCGGAGATTATAAGAAAAATGTGCTCAGCCTTATTACTGAATTGGAAGAATCACGCGATAAAGCGCGCATGCCTTCACAAAAAGTTCAGATTAATTTGCTGATTGGCAAATTAAATTTGGAAATTGGCCGAAGCACCGAAGCCCGTGAAGCGCTTGAAATGAATATGGGTATGACCCGCGATTTAGATGTTACCGCACAGGAACATTCAAGAAATTTGCTCGGAATTGCTTATGCGCAGCAAAAATTGTTCATGATTGCCGCTGAATATCACCGACTTTGCCTCAACACTATCGATAACCACACAGTCATCGATCCTTCGCTTGAGTTAAATGTTTTAACCAATTTAGGCAATGATCTGGTTATGCTCGGTCAGTTTGATGAAGCAGTTAAAATTTTCCAGCGCACCATTGAACTGGGTCAGAAAATTATGAATCCCATAAGCGCCTCAGAATATTATTGGGGTGTCAGTGAAGAATATCGCAGCCGCAAACAATTAGTCATCGCACAGCGCTATGCCGATTTAGCCGTTGAAAATGTCCACCAAGCACTGAATCAGCGCGCTTTTGCCCATGCGCAAAGCGATTTGGGCTTCGCTTTAACCCAAACAGGTAAAATTAAAGAGGCTGAACAGCTGCTTACCAAAGCAATTACTACCGATGACCCCACCGCGCGCAGCTTGGCGATGTCGCGCTTGGCTTATGTGCAGCGCAGCGCTAAATCGGTCAACGAAAGCCTTGCCACTGCTCAGGAAGCGCTTAAAATTGCTAATACCACTAAGAATGATGAAGCCATTGGCGCCGCTTATGTTGCCATCGCTGAATCTTACGCCGATTTAGATGATATGAAAGAAACCGACGCTAATTTTGCAAAAGGCTTCAGCCATCTCGAAAAAACCGGCCAGCAAACCGAATTGTTCCGCGCTTACGAACGCTACGCCGATATTCTTGAATCACGCGGCGAAGTAAAAAGAGCTTTAGAATATCTGAAAAAAAGCAAAGCTACCATGAAGTAATTCTTACTCGGTTCTTTGTTTGTATTGGTTATTCTTTGCGATCAATCGAACTATAGCAAAAAGAAGGGAAGATATTTTATTTTCCCTCTCTTTTTGTTTGTTTTCGTATCTTTCACATTTCTTTAACGGAATAAGGCTGATCATTTATGACGCATTCATCTTCTTCAGCGCAAAAACCTGCCGCCGAAAGAGTCCCCCACATTATCCGGCTGCTCTATGATCTCTATCCCGGCGCAACTTGCTCTTTACATTTCCAAACACCATTGCAATTGCTTATTGCTACCATTCTTTCCGCGCAATGCACCGACGATCGAGTAAATCTCGTTACCCCTGCGCTGTTTGCAAAATATCCCGATGCCGCAACCCTTGCAAATGCGCCATTAGAAGATTTGGAAGCAATGATTAGATCGACCGGATTTTATCATAATAAAGCAAAAAATATTTTAGGTATGGCTCGCATGATTGCCGATACGTTCCATGGTGAGGTTCCGCAATCAATGGATGAACTGCTGCGTTTGCCAGGTGTAGCGCGGAAAACTGCAAATGTTGTGCAGGGCAATGCATTCGGTATTGTTACCGGAATTGTTGTTGATACTCACGTTACACGGCTGGCAAACAGATTAGGACTTACTCAGCACGATGACGCAGTGAAAATAGAAAAAGATTTGATCCGTTTATTTGATAAACAAGATTGGCTGCCGCTTTCACATATGTTCATTTATCACGGACGCGCCATTTGCAAGGCACAAAAACCCGCCTGCGGGTCTTGCGCACTGCAAGCGTACTGCCCCACAGGCAGCTCCGAGGTGTAGATATGCAGAAACTAGCGCCGGCGCTGTGATTATCGCTAGCCTGCTAACTGATTATTGAGTTTGTGTTTCGCTTGGCGCGCCGGCAATTATTTGATTGCGCAGAATTCCTAAACGTTCTATTTCCATTTCAACAACATCACCTGGTTGCAGCCATGGCTGAACTTCGGGGCCAAGTTCCAAAATACAGCCCGTGCCAACCGTGCCCGAACCAACAATATCGCCCGGACGAAGTGTAACACGCTGCGATGCGCGTTCCAGCATTTGCGGAAATGTATAATACATGTCTTTAAAATTTGCGCGCGAAACTTCTTTCCCGTTCACTTTTCCCGTTATCGTCAAATCATAGCGTTCTTCTGCGCCAGAACTCATGCGACGACCAGCTAGCTCATCAGGCGTGGTCAGCCATGGGCCAAGTGATGTAGCAAAATCTTTCCCTTTTGCCGGACCTAAACTCATTCGCATTTCTTCGCGCTGCAAATCTCGCGCCGACCAATCATTCATTACCATATAGCCAAAGATATACTCCGATGCATTCGCCGCAGGAATATTTTTGCCGGATTTACCAATGACACAGGCTATTTCAAGCTCAAAATCCATTTCTTGTGATCCTTGAGGATATTCAATGAGATCGTTATGACCTTGAATTGCAGATGGATTGGAAAAATAAAATACCGGAAATTGATACCATTCCGGGATCATTTCGGCGCCGCGCCGCGCCCGCGCTGCTCGTACATGCTGCTCGAATGCATAAAAATCCCGCACAGATGGCGGTGTGGGTATGGGAGATAACAAGCGCAGTGTGTGCAGCGGCAAAGCAAACCTATCAGCGCCGGTTTGCTGCAGCGCCGTATGCAATGTATCCTGCGCGCCGGCAGCAATAAATTCAATCAATGTATACGTTCCGCTCGGTTGCACACCGGTTATAGCGCCGATATCATAAACCGGTGTTTCATCTTCCGGCATCTGCGGCTGTACGATAACACCGGCGCGTTCACATTTGGTTACGGGATGAATAAATGAGAGATATTTCATTGATAATCGGCGCCGAATAACTTGGTTTCAATACCGTTATCAAATCTGCGCCAACCCCCACTTCACGAATTATTTGCTTCGTAATGAAGCATATACAAGTTTTATAATACCATTCACAGGACAATAATCACAAAATTTTTACTTTTATAGATATTTCCATAATATGTGTTAGGATCAGTATAGGTATGGTTATGGCAGAGCGTTACACATAAGGCGCATCCGCAAAAACCAGGCATCTCTATTTTTTTTATCTTATCACCACAGAAATTGGAAGAAAAATGAAAATACTTCGATGGCAAAAACCTGATGCGCCAACTGATTCAGACCTGCGCGCCATTTTTATACAAAAGGGTATTCATTTCTTTGCGTGGTCTAACGCGCCAGGTGATATCTATGGTTCGCATTCTCACCCATATGATAAAATTTTAACAGTTGTGCGCGGTTCTATTGTGTTTACCATCCTTGAAACAGAGGAACGTATAGAGCTTTCAACCGGTGATATTATTCTTTTGCCATCCGGTGTTATTCATACAGCTTTAGTTGGAAGCAACGGGGTAACCTGCTATGAAGGGCACACCACACCAAATAGCGCCATAACCGACAGCTAATTTGGGCGATATTGATTTATCAGCTAATCACCACATTAACGTAAATATTCCCCGCAACATTTGAAATGCGCGCCATGGAAATGAGGCGCGCATCATGAAAAACTGACAAATTACTGAATTTCATGATATTATCAAGATCAGACGGAGCGGCAAATTTAAATAAACCGCCGATAACGTTGTACTTCATTGTGTCGTAATTTCGCGAAGAACATTTATATAATGGACTGAAGAATATGCAGCAGAAAAAAAATACTAATCAAACTGGCCCATTGATACTCATTATTGATGATGAACTAAGCATCATTGATTTTATTTCCTTAGGAATGGCGCAGGAAGGTTTTCGCATCGATTCCGCCCGCGACGGCCCATCAGGGTTATCTAAGGCGCGCATATTGCTGCCCGATCTCATTATATTAGATCTCATGCTGCCGGGATTGAGCGGAATGGATGTTTGCCGCCAGCTTAGGGAAAAACCGGAAACCGCCGCTTTGCCAATTATTATGCTGACTGCAAAAGATGAAGTACGGCATAAAATTGCCGGTTTAGAGATCGGCGCAGATGATTATATGACCAAACCGTTTAGTTTCGATGAATTAATGGCGCGGGTACATGCGGTGCTGCGGCGGCAGAATAGAACCCAGCAGACAGAAAAACAGCAGGTTTTGCAGTACGCCGATATTACCCTAGACGATATATCGCGTGAAGTGCGGCGCAGCGGTCGGCTAATTCAGCTGACCGTTACGGAATATAATTTATTAAAGCTATTTTTACTGCACCCCAAACAAGTGCTCGATCGCATGGTGATTTTAGAGCACGTATGGGGATATGATTTTATGGGTGATTCAAACATTATAGAAGTGTATGTGCGGTATCTGCGGGAGAAGCTGGAAGATAACCCTGCCAGCCCCAATCTCATCCATACCGTCCGAGGAGTTGGGTATGTCCTCCGCTGAGCAAGGTTCAGCCATAACGACAAATAGCCATAAAAATTTTCGCACATCTTTGCAATGGCGGCTGACCATATCGTTCGTTCTTATGTTTGCCATCCTTATTTCGGCGCTTGGCGTTGTCGTATATGTCATGGTCCGTTCTTTGCTTTATCAAAGCGCAGATCAAATATTCACCTCAAATATGCGCGCTGCGGCAGTCAGCCAAAACGCGCAATTTTTAGCCGACATAACACATATGCAAGGAAACACATATGTGTGTCAAACATTCAATATAGCCTTTCAAAATACCGTTGCCTCCGATGTTTTGGCAACTTTGCCGGACGTTATTTCCGTTCAATTGGTAGATATTTATACCGGCAAGGCGTTAACAGGGCCAGATATGGGCGCAGTACCTTTCGGCCTGAATATTGAACGGCTGGCTTCGTTCCGCAGCGCATACATACACGAATGGACCAAAGCAGCAGAGTCTGGCGCAGATAGTTTTTATTCATTTTCTTCAGGAAACAATCAATACAGCGGATTATTTATTGCCTATGACTACCGCCCCGATGCGCCGTGCCCAAACACAACGAAACTGCAGCCGGCAATAATATATGCAGCCCAAAGCTTAACCGGCATTCAGCAAGACGAACATAATTTTATTATCTTTTTAGTATCGGTTCTTGGTGTATGGATTGGTATTGCAATTGTGCTGGGAATATTCATTACCCATTCGGGGTTGCGCGGGCTTTCGCGTGTGGCGCAAGCGGCGCGCGCAATTACCAATGGTGATTTGTCGCAGCGCGCCGGGCCAATGCGCCGCAATGATGAGATTACCGAAGTTGCCTTTGCCTTTGATGAAATGGTTGATGTGATGACTGAAATCATTCAAAGCAAAGATGAATCGGAGAGCCGCATACGTCAATTTTTAGCAGACGCTTCGCACGAATTGAAAACTCCCTTAACATCCATTCGCGGATATCTGGACGTGCTGGCGCGTTCCGGCACAATACAATCCCAAGAGACCTCGCATATCGTTTATTCCGCAAAATTTGAATCTGAACGATTGTCGCGGCTCGTGGCAGACATGTTTACGCTGGCGCGATTCGACGCCGGGCGGCCGCTGCAAAAACAGCCGGCCGATTTATGGGAGCTGGCTGCCGGAGCAGTTGACCAAGAGCGGTTAAACGCAGGTGATCGCTCGATATTTCTTGCCACCGATGGCAGTTTGCGTATTGTAGCAAACATCGATTCCGACAGAATCAAGCAGCTGCTTATCATCATTATTGATAATGCATTGAAGTACGGCCGGCAAGATTCCAGCGGAATAATTCAAGTTCGGCTAAGCAGAACCGCCGATTTTGCTGTAATAGATATTACAGATAATGGGCCGGGAATACGCCAGGAAGATTTGCCGCATATTTTTGATCGGTTCTATCGCGGCAAACGAGCCAAAACAGATGTTTCTGGGCATGTAAGCGTTGCGGAAGCGCGCAATGGAACAGGGCTGGGCCTGGCAATTGGTTTAGCCATAGTCGAAGCGCACAAAGGAACCATAACCGTATCCAGCGGCATAGGATCCGGAACACGCTTTCATATTGAATTACCATTGGATACTGGCAAAGATCTTACAACACAGCTCCGGAAATTATCACTTGGTCAACCAGATTTACACCGAAGTGATAGCCAATTTCGCGATAATCGCGAATCTTCCATATAAGCGCATCGGCGCGTTTTCCGGCAGCAATATGGCCACGATCGGGTAACGCCAGCGCTTTGGCGGCGTTTACAGTTACCGCCTGCAAAGATTGCTCTATAGTAAGGCTGCAATGCGCAACTGCCAGCGCCATAATCATTTGCAAATTTTCACAATTGCACGTGCCGGGATTATAATCTGAAGCCAAGGCAACCACAGCGCCGCGCTCCAAAAATCTGTGCGCATTGGGAAACGCAGTTTGCATAGAAAATGAACAGCCGGGCAGTAATGTTGCAATTACACCGGCTCCGGCCAGCTTTTGAATATCTTCATCCTGCACATAATCCAGGTGATCTGCCGATATCACGCCTAAATCTGCCGCCAAGGCCGCGCCGCCTATATCGTGAGATTGATTTGTGTGCATTTTCAGCATATATCCCAGCGCGCGCGCTGATTCCAGTATTGCTTTTGTTTCCGGCACAGAAAAAGCGCTGGCTTCGCAATAAACATCGCAAAACCGCGCTTGCGCTTGAAACGCCGGAGCCATATTCTGTATGACATGCTGCACATAGAGGCTGCGATTATTGCGAAATTCGGCAGGAATAATATGCGCTCCCAAAAATGTAGGAATGACATCCGGCAAATATGGTTCATCCGCCAAGGCGCGCATCACATTCAAAACTTTTTCTTCAGCGGCATACTCAAGCCCATAGCCGGTTTTACCCTCAACAGTAGTAGTCCCATGGCGGCGCATCGATTGCAGCCGCTCTATTGCCGCTGCGCGCAACGATTGGTATGATGCCGCGCGGGTTTCACGAACAGTGCGATGTATCCCGCCGTTCAGCCGTTGTATTTCCTCGTAATCGGCGCCGGCGTGCCGCGCTTGAAATTCATCTGCGCGATCTCCGGCAAATACAACATGAGTATGCGAATCAATCAATCCTGGAGTAACAACCGCCTGATGCGCGTCTATTTCGGTGCAAGTTCCGCCACTTCGGTAATCTGCCGGCAAATCTTTTTCGGGACCGGCGTAGATGATACGGGGGCCGCGCATAACCACTGCGGCGTGTGCAACAGCGCCCAGCAAATCGTTTGTATCTTGGCGCATCGTCAATAAAAGGCCGATATTGCGAATGATGGTTGTATGAACCAGCGTTTCACCGTTCTTTGGCTCCATATATTGCACCGATTTCATAATTGCCTTAGCTCCTAACTGCTTGCCCGGCCGTAACTATACCGTCGTGTATTTGCAGTGTTATATCGGCAATATCAACAACATTCTGATCGTGTGTAGCAATTAGCACACAAATATTTTCTCTGCGAGAAATATCTCGTAGCAGCGAGGCAATCATTTTGCCGGTTAACGAATCTAAATTGCCAGTTGGTTCATCTGCCATCAAAAATTTTGGCGTGTGCGCCAACGCACGGGCCAGCGCTGTGCGCTGCTGTTCCCCGCCGGAAAGCTCCATGCTTCGGTGACGCGCTCTTTCAAGCAAACCAACCATTTCTAACGCAGCGCGCGCCTTCGATTCTCTTTCTTTGCGCGGCGCGCCGGCTAAACGAAGTGGAATTTCAACATTTTCCTGAGCGGTTAGTGTTGGGAAAAGATGTGCGTTTTGAAACATAACGCCAAAGCTTAATCGGCGTAATTTTGCCCGTTCAAATTCATTTAATGCATTTAATCGAAAACCAAGCGCAATCACTTCTCCGCTTGTTGGTGTATCCAGCCCTGCCAGCATATTTAACAAAGTGGTTTTCCCAGAGCCAGACCTGCCACGCAGTGCGGCCATTTCGCCGGATCGCAACGAAAATGTGGCGTTGCGCACTGCATGAACTATTGAAGAACCTGATTTAAAATCGCGTGTTACCCCGCGCGCCTCAATAACGCCAGATGATTGTATAGAATTCATGATCGATTATTCTGCTCCAATCAAAGTACTCCAAAGTGATCCGAAGACCACCAAGAAGGAAAATCTTTTGTTGTACCTGCTTCATCGACCACAGCCATCAGAGCAAGCTCATCCGGTCTTACGCTGTCTCCACAAGCTAAGTTTTGCGTCTCCGTCCAAGCCAGTTCCGGCGACGGCGCTTACAGTAAACTCATCGGAGATGCGTTCACTCAACCAGGCCAAGCGCAAAGCCTCTATCAAAATAGTGATCGCTGCATTCCAGTCTCGATCCCCGCTCCACCTACACTCTGGATTCTGACACACATACACCCGATCTTTCTCGGTGATATCATGCCAGAGATGTCCGCATTTGTGACACATTTTGGTCGATGGAAAAAATCTTCCCACCCGTTGCACAATGGTTCCGTGTCTGGTGGCTTTGGTCTGGATATATCGGGCCAGTTTTCCCAAGGAGGCATCGACTGCTGACAACGCTCGTTTGTGATTGCGCATCATCCCTGCACCATTGAGATCTTCCATCCCCATGAAGCCATACGTCTCTGCAAGCTCATACGAGATTTTGTGCAGCGAATCCTCACGTATACAGGTGATCCGATAATGCAATCGAGCTACCTTCAGTTTGGTTTTGTGCCAGTTCTTGCTGCCCTTCTCTCGTCGGGCTAATTGTTTGTTGAGAAAGCGTTGTTGCTGAAGCAAATGGCGAAGAGGTTTTTGGTTTTCAAACTCCTTGCCATCGCTCAAAGTAGCCAAGCGAATGAACCCAAGATCGATTCCTACAGCAGACCCAGTGACGGGACTGAAATCGAGTTCGAGTTCCACCTGAATGCTGATGAACCACCAATCGGCTTCTCGGCCAATGGTAGCTCCCAGGATTTTGACATGGGGACTCAAGATATATTTACGGGTATGGCGCGGCTTCTCCTGCTCCGTCGGTGTATGTTCAGTGACATACCGGAAGTTCTCAGACAGGTTGACTTTGCCGAGTGCTTTTTTCCTGTTTCCCCGCTTTGTAATGGGTTCCCCGTGCAGTTCTCTTTGCCCGACTACAAAATCTCCTAACTTCGGCACTTGCACCCAATGATCGCCAAAGTCGAATTTGTCATTGGACAGATAAAACGAGTCACGGCTTTTCTGTTTCTTTTTCCATTTTGGATACTTCGCTCGTTTGAGAAAAAAATGGGAAAAAGCTTTGCCTAGGTCATCAAAAGCGCCTTCAATGACACATTTGGTAACTTCTTCGGTAAATGGAAACTGCTGATGCCGAATAGCATTGAAGTCTTTTTTTAAGGAATTAGCCGTGGGAGCTTTGTTCCGCTGACCAGCCTTGTATTGAGCATACTGCTCCTGCCAAGTCTGTAATCCCCAATTGTACACAAACCGACGAACGCCAGCTGCTCTGCGGAAATATTCTTCCTGCTCAGGCGTTGGGGTGAGTCGGATCTTGTGGGATCTGCTGAGAGTTGCCATGCTCCAACGCCTCCTTCAATGTTTTCTTATAATTTCGTAATCCATATAACCGACGAGAAAAACAATGGATGATTGCCAACAGATCTTGCACCATTTCGGTTTCTGGACTGAGCGATTCCGTATTCATGATCAAAAGAGTGCACTGATGCTGTTCACAAAGATGCAGGATCAAATCGTTCCCGAATCGTGCCAACCGATCTTTGTGGGCAATGATGACTGTTCCGATCTCACCAGCAATGATCCCATCAACCATGGCAAGAAACTGTTTCCGTTTAAAGTTGAGTCCTCCTCCGATTTCCTCAATCCATTCGTCAATGATGAGTCCTCGTGCTACACAAAACTGTTCAAGCACCTTGCGTTGATTGAGCAGATCCACTTTCTGGGCCTGGCTTGATACTCGACAATAGACCACCGTTTTCTTGCTGCGCTCTTGTCGAGTTTCCTGCCTTAACACCAACGCTATATCTTCTTCAACATAATATCGTCGATCACTCAGGGTTCGATGGGCTTTTAATCGCCCAATTCGATCCCATTTTTGCAATGTTTTGACCGTTACTCCGACCTTTTCGGCGAACTCTCCTATTGTATACATGTTTCCATTCTAACACATATAAGATCACCTTTTCAATACCTATGTCCATTCTCCTTGATACGCGAGGTAAGTGGTTTCGTTTTCGAAATTTCATCGGAATCATTGGCAGCGTTTTGCGCAGAAGCATCAGGCTGAATCGGCCATACTTCAACATGATCTTGCAAAATGCGGATCTCTGCGCGGCCGTTAAAATCAATTTGCTCCAGCGCCTCTTTAGGAAGCTGCATGCGGCCCACTCTATCGATAACAATGGATTCGCGGTGCGTATCCAGCGATATGCCCACAACGGCGCTGCGCTGCTGGCCACCCTGTGCGCGCGCTTGCAAAGGAGCGTCTCGCCTTACTGTTTCGGTGCTGGTGCGGCCGTCGCGAATGGCGATAGTTCTATCGGCGAGTTCAGCAATAGCTACATCGTGGGTTACTATTATAACGGTGACACCGATTTTTTGATTGATAGTACGAAGCATTTGGAAAATTTCATGAGCAGAAACTGAATCCAGCTCTCCGGTTGGTTCATCCGCCAGCAGCAGCCATGGCTCATTTGCCAAAGCAACCGCAATCGCGGCGCGCTGCAATTCTCCGCCGGAAAGCTGTGTGGGGTATTTATGCGCCATATTAGCTAAACCCACCAAAGCTAACAACTCATTCGCGCGCGCACGGCGCTTACTGCCGCTAATTCCACGTAAAGCCAGCGGAGATTCAATATTTATCCGAATTGATAAATCCGGCAGCAAATTTCTGCCGGGCTGCTGCCATATTTGCCCAATAACAGACCGGCGATAGGCTATACGCTGGTTTTCGGTCATACGGCTAAGATCATAGCCCGCAACAATACATTTGCCCGCGCTAGGTGTATCCAATGCCCCAATGATATTCAGCAGTGTGGATTTACCCGAACCCGAAGCGCCAACAACAGCCAGCATTTCGCCCTGATCCGCTTCAATATCTAATCCCTGCAAAGCAACGACTTCCAGATCGGCAACTTTATAAATTTTTACCAAATTTTCGCAGCGCAGCAGCATATCTTTTTGCAGTTCCATAATTCAAATTCCTCAATCAGTCTTCATTCAGACGCAATGTTTGGCTGATGCTTTCTTTTGCTGCAGATCGCTGCACCAGCAGGGTTGTTAAAAAGAACATCACTACAACAACCGCCAAAATAATACCAATATACGCCCATGGATAAACAATTTGTATCGGCGGCACAAAGGTTGAAACTTGCGACTGTGAAGATGTTATATCAATATTGGTAAACACTAGCGTTGGGGCTACAATTAATGTGAGTAAAAAGCCCAGCCCTGTTCCTAAAAGCGTCGATAAGCCGAATATGAACAACTGATTGTTCGTAATAATGCTCACTATTTGCGACCGATCGGCGCCTAAAGCCTTCAAAACCGTAAAGTTCAGTCGCATTTCACGGGCAGATTGTGCAGCAGCGCTGATTACGCCTATAAACGCCAGCAGAAGTACGGCAACCGCGCCAATATTTAAAATTCCCAAAATTGTTAATTGCAGCGGATCATTTTGCAGCGTAACCATTGTAGCGCGGCGATCGTGCAATTGGCCAAGCGCCAATGTTCCAGTTTGCAATGCTTGCCGAATTGCGTTTAATTCCGCTGCAGATCCGGTCGTTTTCAACCAGATATAATTCGGCTGAAAACTTGCGCTGGGATTTTGTGTTTGAAACACCGACGCCAAAGTTGCATAGTCTACCAAAATTGCTCCGTTAACAGGCTGCGTGAATCCGGAATTTAGCTGCACAGTATCATAAATTGTGGGAACTAAAGCAATTTTGCCTACTACAATAAATCGCAGCGCTCCATTGGAAGATCCGGGAATTTGCAGCGAAAACGTGTTTCCGTTGGTAAGATGCAGAGTCGACGAAGCGGCGCTATCTATAAACGCCGGAATATATCCGCTTGCTTCCGCCGTTTGGCGCTGCGCTTTCAACTGCTGCAGCAGATCGCCAAGCGGCTGCGATGAATCTTGGGCCGTCCAAATTGCGGCAGAACCGAACGTATCGCTATTTACTGCGGCAATATTGATGTTAGAACCAGCAGCGTTCCCCGCCGGAGGTGAGTTGATTATAGCGCCGGCAGAAGCCGCCAAAATTCCATGTACTGCGGTGTATTGTGATTCTATTGAGCTGGGAGTAGTTTGCATTGAAGCAGGAAGCTGCTGCAGTTCACCGCTGAAATCGGCGCCTGTATTAAAATTGGCTATTGACGGCACTCGCTGCTGCTGTGTGGCGTTAAATATGACCATAAACAGCATAAATCCTAACGAAAGGGCTAGCAGCAATGTTGTGCGCATGGTTTGCCGCGGCTGCCGCGATATTCGCGCAAATGCCACCATTGCGGATGCGCCTTTAGATTTTGCGGCAAGCCACGTTATTAGTTTTGCCAAAAGCGGAAATAATCGGGTAAAAATCGCGGCGCCCGAAGCCAGTAGCACAACCGGCGCAATCAGCGAAAATATAGAGAATGCGCTTAAATTCGTCGGGCCAAGATTTTGAATGATTAAAATATACATTCCATAAATAGCCGCGCCAAGAATCGCTAAAATAATATCAAAATTAAAGCGCTGCCAAAATGGTTTCCGCGCGCTGCGCGACGTTTCGCGGCGTATGGAAAGCGCATCCATTCCGTTTGCCCGGCTGGTTGAAACCAGTGATCCAATAATAGAGCCGGCAATTGCCATAAACGCATACCAACGCACCGTCCAAATTGCCTGCACTGAATTATTCAAGATATCATTTGCCGATTGATCTGCTACCGGCAGAAAATGGGTTACAGCAAACCGAATAAGCTCCAGCGCAATAATGGGACCGATAAGCAGCGCAATAATACTAATGAGTATGGTTTGCAGAGACATTGCCATAAAAATTTGCCTGCGGCTGGCGCCACGACTGCGCAGAATAGCAATTGCAGGCGCCTGCTGTTCAATAAACAGCTCTGAAGACACACTAACAAACAGCAAAATAAGTCCTAAAATTTGCAGAATCAATACAGTGGCAGGAATTTGCAGTGTATCATAAAGTTGGCTATATTCCCCTAATGCAATAAAACTGTCTCCGATAATATTACTGTTGATAACCTGTGGAAAACTGCTTAAAGCATTTGGCAATTGACTCTGAATCGTCTGCGCGTTGTTATTTATTTGATTGACATTATTTACGGTTATTTTGGAGGGGTCAAACTGATATTGCCAGTTAAAATTAAATCCTTGGCTGCTGGTTGTATTTAACGCTGAAGTATTGGATGAGTGAAATGCATTTAATAATGGCGCTATATCCGTTAATGCCATAATCGTTATTGTAGAAATATTTCCCTGTTGACTTACTACCGGCGTAAATCCAATATTACTCCAATATGTTTCTGAAGGTGATATTGGCTCAAATTCACCCACAACCGTCGCATGATATTCCGTTGGAGTATTAGAATTTACGCTAAGTCCGCCCAAAAGCGTGATTTTAGAGTTCATTGATACCCCCAGCTCATTCATGCTGGCGGGAGTTAAAGCAATCTCCAAACCTGCGCTATTTGCGGTCGGCAAAGAACCCGCAATTAAGCGCACGTGCGGCGTGGCTTGGTTCATAGAAAATCCGGCAAATTGCATTAATACATTATTTGAGATAAATTTTGTTTTATTAGCCGGTGAAACTCCGGAAATTACAAGCTGATAAGACAGCGCTGAAAGAACCGGCGGACCTGTGAGATAATCGCCAAAATTAGATTGCACCATGGGAGCAAAACTTTGATAGACATTTTGCAATTGATTTTCGGTTAGTATATAGGAGTTAACGTTTACTGTAAACAGTGAGGATTGCGGTGTTTGAGTTAATACGTTGCGAAATCCCGAACTCACAGTAACCTGTGCAAAAAGCGGCATTGCGCAAATTATAATAACCGCCGTTAACGCGCCTAAACCGGTAAGTGTTAAAGATCTCCAAGAATCACGAAATCGCCATACCGCCAAAGTTAGCGCCGGTGGAATGAGAGAAAATTTTGCAGAATTGCCCGCAGATTTAGTGAGCTGCGCCATTATATCCTCCTGTGTAAATATCCTGAATCTGTTACAAGTGTATGTGGCAAGTCGGGGATGTGTCAAGCGCCATAGTAAACTTCGGCATTAACAGCTCTCCATAACAGAATATGGAGAGTTGCGTCAGTCAATCTAGTATTACATTTGGCTATAGAAAAATGCAGCCAGCCATCCCTGCTCTTCAATCTATTTCGCATTTTGATGGCCGTTTATTGCACGCCTTCCGAACAAACACATTGCCACAGAACATAGCCAAATAAAAAATAACTTGAAACGGCTATGTCCAATTCACAAGAATAAAGTCATCAGACTCAACAGCGGTTTGCACACTTCTAAATCCCGATTGAATATTCAATTGGTTTCCTTGGTAAACCACAGAAATAACGCCGCTACCCACTTGCAGCGCTGTGGTATTTACTATGCAAATATTATTGACGCTGGAACCATTATTATAGATTTGGTTATTCCGATTCGCGGTATCTACTGCGCCGCAGCGGATGGTCCCTGCGCCGGGATGTTGAAAAAATATCGCCTGGTTAGGATTTCTTGCCAGATTATCTTGTGAATGAGGTGAAATAATCAGTGGCTGCACAGGCTCATAAAAGGTAAATGTCGTAGCTCCATTTGGGCTGGTGTAGGTACAAGTGTGCGGTTTAGCCGGACCAAGAAAAGGAAGCATACCGGTAAAATCGTGCTGTCCATTATATTGCATTGCAACTGAATCACAAACTATTGATTCACCTCGATTAAAATGAACAAATATATTTGATGAAAAGAATTCAAAACTTACAAGTACTTTTGCTGTTGCGCCAACATATGGCGGGGTGTTTGTGCTGTTAGTTACTGATATATTGAAATGCATGTTTAATTGGGATGGCGCCGTATTTGATAACGTTACCTCTGTTGGGCTGGAAGCGAAATTGCCGCAGCCAGCCGCCAAAAGACACAAACCTGCAAGAAATACAGCGCAAACCCTGGATAAAAAACTTTGAAACAAAACTTTCATCTCTCCTTAATCATTTGCATATCGAAAAATTGACGAATGGTATCTTTCCCTGCTTCAAATACCTAAAACCGTGCCACCGTCACAATATGTGTGAATTGCTTATCACCCATTTTTACATTCTACCGGAGCTATTTTATAGTGACGCCGAAAAATTGTCAACATACACATAACCAATTTTCTATCCTTGACCTTAGGCAAAATAAAATACTACGATCTTGAATGCCTTAGTAAAATAAAGGCAGTAACTGGCACAGTTTCATCTGTGTAACAAGTATTTAAAGGAATCTGGCAATGACTGATACGCAATACGCTCACCCGGAAACACTGGTTTCTATACAATGGGTGGCCGAACATATTCATGATCCCGCAGTGCGGATTATCGAAGCGGATGAAGACCCGCTTTTGTACGAAACCGGCCATATTGAAAACGCCGTAAAGCTGGATTGGCTGACCGATGTACAAAATCCCCTGCAGCGCGACTTTATCGATAAAGCCGGTTTTGCAGCGCTGATGAACCGGTATGGCGTTTCAAACGATACCACAGTAGTGTTATATGGCGACCGCAATAATTGGTATGCGGCCTATAGTTTCTGGTTGTTCCGCATGTATGGGCATAAAGATATACGCATTATGAACGGCGGCCGCACGCTTTGGGAACTGGAGAAAATGCCGTTTGTAAAAGCAGTTCCTGCTTTCCCTGAAACACACTATTCTGCATCAGAAGCCGATGTAACAATGCGCGCATTCCGCCGGCAAGTTGAAGATATCATTGGAGATTCGCATACCGGTTTAATTGATGTCCGTTCACCTGATGAATATTCCGGAAAGTTGCTGCATATGGTTAATTATCCCCAAGAAGGCGCACAGCGGGGCGGCCATATTCCCGGCGCACAAAATATTCCGTGGGCGCGCGCTGCACGAGAAGACGGCACATTCAAATCTGCCGATGAACTGCTGGCGCTTTATACCGGCGCCGGAATTGTAAAAGATAAACCCGTTATCACTTACTGCCGCATCGGCGAACGTTCTGCCCATACATGGTTTGTGTTAACACAATTATTAGGCTATCAGGATGTACGCAACTATGATGGATCTTGGACGGAATGGGGAAATCTTGTTAACGCACCGATCGAGAAGTGAGAACATGCTATGTCAAAATCACGTGAAGAAATCTTAGAATTTCTGCTAAGTCACTATCAAAATCCCCAATTTAAGGGACATACTCCAAACGCAACATTTACAAAATCCGGTGGCAATCCCGGGTGCGCAGATGTAGTTGAAATCAGCGCGCGTATTGGCGAAGACGATCGTATTGATGAGATTCTCTTCGACGGACAAGGCTGCACTATCAGCATGGCCGCAGCAGATTATCTTGCTGAAATTGCGCAGGGTAAAACTCTTGAGGAAATCGAAGCAATGACCACCGATCAACTGTTGGATGAATTAGGCCGAGACGTTGTTATGACTCGGCCAAGCTGCGCAACATCAGCTTTTCATGTATTGAAACAAGCCGTACACGAAGAGCTGATGCGCAGAAAATAATCTTGCTGCGCGCTAGCGTTTTGCAAATAATTGGGTTAGATCTTACTTTCCGATAAAGCGAATCAGCAGTTCACTGATGAAAAATAATACCGTCAGAGCTACACTCAAAATTACCGGACTGTATGGATCTGACCCAGGTGTTATGATGGTGGAAATAAGCCACAGAGCAATAAGGATATACATGCGGTTTTTCTTCAGATATGCGGAATTTACAATGCCAACCATTGCCAAAAATGTTAAAACAAGCGGCAGTTCAAAAACCACACCGAAAGCCAGCAAAAAGAACGCCACAAAAGAAAAATAACTGTTTGCAGAAATTAATTCGGTAAATGTATTTTGTCCAAATCCAATCAACCATTGAATTGGGAATCGCAGGGTAACAAATCCAACCGCAATACCGGCAATAAATAACCCTACCCCAATCAGCATAAATGGAATGGCGTATCGTCTTTCTTTTTTAGTGAGCGCCGGAGAAAAAAACGCCCAAATCTGATAGAGCCACACCGGCGCGGCAAGCGCCAAGCCTACGGCCACCGAAAGTTTTAATACTACCGAAAAACCTTCACCTACTCCGGTAACCACCAATTTCGGGTGCCCTGCCACCATTGAAAATTCATTTGCTGAAACCGGCAGAGGCAGCAGCAGAAATTTGAGAATGGGATTATAAAATATAAATGCGACAATAGTTAAGATCACAACGGCAATGGCGCAAATAAAAATCCGTTTGCGCAATTCATCCAAATGTTCAACAAGTGTCATTTGGCCGCCAATATCTTCATTTGAATGAGCGAAATTTACATCATCAGTATCTTGGGTTGTGTCTGAGTTTACATCTGTTTGTGTTGAAGCCATAACGGCATATCCTGTAATTAAAAATTGGGGTATCAAAAATTCAAGTTAAATATTCTGGTAAATCATTATTTACGCCGGTAAATAGCTCATATATAATCTATATGTATGCTCAAGGCGCTGGCAATCATAGGTTACGAAAACTGCGCGCCGATGATTGCCAGTTGAAGCACATACACATAAAAATACTTATGTATGCTGTTCGAGTGTTTCGGCAGAAACTTCGGATGCTTTAGAATCCTCAGTGGGTTCGGGAGCGGGAACTGCGGCAACTGCGGATGTTTCCGAAGGCTGAACCGGCTGAGGCATAAGAGCTTGAGTTATGGGGCTTTGAATTTCATTTAATGATTTGCGAAACGCCTGATATGTTTTGCCAAGCGAACTAGCCAGCTCTGGCAACCGCTTTGGCCCGAATACCAGCAGCGCAATTACCATTATTACTGCCCAATCTAAAGGACGGAACGGCATCGTTAGAGGTCCCCCTTTCAAATGTAAAGCAAAAACATCTCATCAGCTTTACAATCTGCTTTATATTATAAATTATTTTGGATAAGAATAACATCTTTTACGCAAAAAAGCATATTAATCGTCTGAAGCTTCAGCAACTGGCTTATCATAATACGCTTTTAACTCATCGCGCATGAGTTTAGTATTTTGCCACTGCTTAGGCGAATAAATATGATATTCTCCGTCACACTCATCCGCCAGCAGATTTTCTGTACATTTTCGATGCGGAAGCAGCCGAACCCGTATACGGTCGGCGTCAACATCTATCCAAATATGTCTGCGCGTATACCCTGTGCCCCATTTCATAATAACGCCGGAACTATATTCTTCAAACCATCCGCGCCCTTTCAGCAAATGGGTGTTAAATTCCTGCAATATGACTGGTATGCGGCTTTCGCGCAATATTTTCTTAGCGTTTTCAAACCTTTCGGCGCGCACAGATTCTGGTATTTCATCTATTTCATCGGAAGGATCGATGTTTGGAATATTTTGCTGCATAATCTATGTATCCTGTCTAAAAATTCGTTCTTGTTTTTATTATACAAATTTTTAAGCAAAATCCGCCTGAAAAATGACGCAGATACAAAAAGAACACATGTATGTTTCTAAACGGCCATGCAGCTAATAAAAAATTTTCCCGCCAGATTTAAGCGCTTCAATTAACTATAGCATAGTTCCAAAAATCCGTAAAACTTCTTCCCAAATGAATCTTGACTTTCAAATATAAAATATACTATATTCTGTATAGTCAATACTGACTATTTGAACTGACATTAAAGCAATGCGCTTAACAGCGCAGAAAACTATATAAAATTGGAGATACCATTATGAACAACACTCATTCACGTTTTGACTTCTTACGCAAAGCGTTCATCCTGAACATTGGGATGCTCGCTTTACTATACACTTTTGGCATGTATATAAATATCTACGGATTCGGAACTATGAACAGTTTCCCAATTATGACACATATGATACTTGCAACATTATTAACATTAGTAAGTGTTGCTGCAATTGCCGTCAGTGTTATGGAAAAAAGCGCTAAACATATTTATGCTTCCATTGCCAGCATTATTTGCGTGGCCGTTGCGTTTACCGGTGGCATGTTATTTGTCGCCAACGGGCAGCAAAATGCTTACTCACTGATTATGGCGCTGGGGTTCCTTGGCGCGTTCATTGCCAACATGTGGGGAGCAGCCATACCTAAACAGCAAACAGCAACACTGATTCACCAATAACTATAGCTCAGTTATCAATTTTATCTACCCAACAGCAAAGGGGATTGCGGAAATATCCGCAATCCCTTTCAATATATTTTGGGGACACCCCAATCCCTGCGTAAGGGGCGGATGCCCCTTACGTATCCCTGATGTTGTTTTATAGCATACGCCGAGCAGTTAAAACTCAGACATCAATTTTGCCAGCGCTTCGCGGCTTGGCCGAACCTGTTCCTCTTTCATCATCGACAGCGGCGTTTCCGAAAGATTGCTTAGCTCACTCAAAGTTGGCCGTTCCTCATTAATATAAATCAAACCGGTAATAAACTCTTGTTTCAAATGAGCTTCTTCCAACACTTTCAGCGCAGCAAATTTGTCTCGCGGATCATATTTAGAATCGAGTTTATGCAGCCGAAGCACAGAACCGTCGTACATTTCAACGTCCGCCACTTCACCTTCTTTGTAGTCTACCGTCAGTTCTTCCCGCGCCGGCACAAAAGAAACATCTGTTACAATTTCCTCGTGCGCTTTGCCGTAGGAATAGCTTTTGGTAGATTCTTCATGATCATTAAACGTTACACACGGGCTGATGATATCAATAACTGCTGTGCCACGGTGGCTGAACGCCGCTTTCAGCAATGTTTCCACTTGGCGAGGATCGCCGGCAAACGAACGGGCGACAAAGCCGCAGTCCATAACCAACGCCTCTAAACATACATCCAAAGGCGGAAGCTCATTGCGGCCGGCGTGTTTCAGCTCCTGGCCTTCATCAGCAGTGGCTGAAAACTGACCTTTTGTTAACCCATATACGCCGTTATTTTCAATGATATACACCATTGGGGTATTGCGGCGCACCATGTGTTTAAACTGCCCCATGCCAATGCTGGCAGTGTCGCCATCACCGCTGACGCCTATGGCGACTAAATTATGGTTTGCCAAAATAGCGCCGGTAGCCATGGAAGGCATTCTGCCATGCAAACCATTGATGCCATGCGATTGGCCGAGAAAATATGCCGGGCTTTTGCTGGAACATCCGATGCCGCTTAATTTAATGACCCGTTTCGGATTAATCGACAAATCATAGGCAACGGTTATAATACGCGATGAAATGGAATCATGACCGCAGCCTTTGCACAGCGTTGAAGCGCCGCCCTTATAATCATTTCGGCTCAGGCCAATAAAATTTACTTCCTGAGAAGGAGGTTCTTGTAAAGACATTGTTATTGCTGCTCCTTTTCCCAAATTGACGCCGCAATCCATTCACTTGTAAGCGACCAACCGTCGCATTTGGATACAGATACAATTCGTGTTGCGCAATCAGGTGCATCAGTCATAAGGACCTTAGCCATCTGGCCGTCAAAATTGCTTTCTACAACATACAAGCGTTTATATGCGCGCATAAAATCTAAAACTTCTTGAGTAGCCGGCAGCGCCTTCAATCTGGCGTAGCTGGTTTTCAGGCCGATAGCGTTCAGGCGATATCTTGCCTCGGCAATAGCGGCGTCGGTAGAGCCATAGGCAATTATGCCGACTTCAGCGCCATCAACGGAATCTATCACCGGAGAAGGAACAATGGTGCGGGCAAATTCATGCTTCCGGGCCAATCTTTTCAGGTTATCTTCCCATTCATCCGGTTTTTCCGTATACATTGCTTTGCTATTGTGGCCGCTGCCGCGAGTAAAGTAAGCGGCATAAGGGCTATCGGTACCCGGTAGCGTTCGCGGGCCAACGCCATCTTTATCAGCGCTGTCATCGTAGCGGTTAAATGATTTCAATTCGTTCAGCTGCTCGGCAGATAACACCTTGCCGCGGTCCATTGGTTTATCGGGATATTGGAACTGATTGCTCATCCACGTATTCATACCAAGATCCAAATCACTGAGTACAAACACGGGTGTTTGCAAGCGTTCGGCAAGGTCGAAAGATTTCCAGCCAAACTCAAAGCATTCTTCCATATTTGCGGGCAACAAAATGATGTGGCGGGTATCGCCATGCCCCAAGTAATAAACGGTTAAAATATCGCCTTGTGAAACCCTGGTCGGCATTCCGGTAGATGGCCCCATACGAGTTACATCCCACACCACCAGCGGAATATCGGTGAAATACGCATAGCCGGCGTATTCCGTCATTAACGCAATGCCGGGGCCGGAGGTAGCTGTTAATGCGCGCGCGCCAGCCCAGCCGGCGCCAACCAGCATGCCGATGGCAGCAATTTCATCTTCAGCTTGAACCACTGCAAAGGTTGCCTTTTTCGTTTCAGGCTCCATGCGCAATTCTTTAGCGTAATGCGTCAATTCTTCAACTAAACTTGTAGAAGGAGTGATAGGATACCAAGCAACAAAGGTAACGCCGCCAAAAATTGCGCCTAACGCGCTGGCAGTGTTGCCGTCAATTTGGATCATATCCTTTGTCATATTCATACGCTCAACGCGGAAAGTATCTTTTTTCACAATATTTGCGCGCACAAACTCTGCCGCAGCTGTAACAACAGCCATATTAGACTCTACCGGTTTCCGTTTCCCGTTAAAGTGATGCAGCAAAGCGTTTTCAATTTCTGCAATTTCTATTCCCAGCAATTCTGCCAGCGCGCCAACATACACCATATTTGCGGCGTAGGTAAGCAGCTTAGCAGTTAAACCCGAAGATTTGGCAAGCTGAAGAACAGGCAGAGAATAGTATGTTACATCACTGCGTGTTTCGGGAATTTTCCATTCAGTGGGATATATTACAACGCCGCCGGCTGGAACCTTAGCAATATCATCATTTGCTGTAGCGCGATTCATTGCCACCAGAATTTCAGACGTTTCCCTGCGGGCAATAAATCCTTCACTGCTCAGTCGAATAATATACCACGTCGGCAGGCCAGAAATATTTGATGGAAACAAATTTTTGCCGCTCGTAGGGATACCCATTTTAAATAATGCGCGGGTAATAACAGAATTGGCAGTTTGACTGCCGGAACCGTTTACCGTTGCCGCAACAATAGAAAAATTATTGACACCTACTTGTGTGCGCAGAGAATCATCTCGTTTCTCAAGCACTGCGCTCATAATTGAAGGCCGCCTTTCATATAAATTTACGGTCAGTTTTAGAACGGCTACGCGCTAGGCCAGGCAAAATCAGGCGGCAGGCCGTATACCTCAGTGAATCACTGCGGAAGCGCAATGGTAGTCGCTTATGTCTTTAATAATACCACTCTTCAGAAGAGCATGACACGACAAATCTGTGCAGAAAAATCCGGAAATTTACCGGAAAATATTGTATGATACTTAATAAGATGCCAGATCACGGTATTTAAACGTATTTTATCCTGTTTTTTATACGATCTGCGCCGATAACTCTTTGTTGAAAGAGGAATTTTATGCATGATGAGCAATCGGCGGATGATTCTTCCGCCAATATTCGCAGCAGGCACCCCCGTATTGAGTGGTTTGAAGCGCTTTTAGCGTACCGCCGCTGGCACACTATTGCTGAAGCCAGCAGAAGATTGGGTGTTAGCCAGGATCTGTTAAGCGAACGAATTCGTTTGCTGGAAGAATGGTTCAGCCATAATCTTTTTGAAAGATCGCAGCCGCACCAGCGTTTAACCCCCAAACTAAACGCCTACGGAGAACGCTATCTTTCATATATGCAGCAAATTGTTGCTTCATTTGAAGATTTGCAATCTGTGCTGGATACTCCGCAAAACCGCGGCCAATTCATTGTTGCGCTTCCCGAAAGCCTTGCCACCGGGCTGCTGGCCGATGTGCGCAACGCTATTTACAGTCAGGGATTAATGCCAACCGGCGGATGGAGATTCATCACCGCGCGCAGCGCTGTTGTGCGCGCCGAAATCATCCAGAAAAAAGCTACTATCGGCCTGCTGGTTGAACGAGAACCGTACATCGACCGCGACTTAACTGTAGAGCCAATTGCGCGCAGCCCCATGTGCCTGTTCTGCGCGCCGCGCCATCCGTTTGCGCAGCGTTCCAGCCGCATTTCCTTCGATGATTTGAGCAATGAGGTTATAGTTGTAGATAAAGAAATGTCTACTTACCGAGCAATATTTGAAAGTTTGCTGCGGCGCGCCAGAGTTCCGGTCATTCAAAAAGACGCCTTTTCCAATATCGAGGCGGTAAAATCTGCCGTAAAGGCCGGGCCTGGTGTAGCGATGCTTCCTTATTTCGCCATTGCCGATGAAGTGAAGGAAGGGAAATTAGCGTTAGTAAAGATGAGCAATGAAGAACCGGTTTATGTGCAAATTTTAATTGCCTATCATCCGGAAAACAAATTAGAATCTTCCATTATGCGCGATTTAATCAATGAATTTCGCAGCCAAGGCAAAAATCTGCCAAAACTGGAAAAGGGCGCCAATTAGCTCTTTCAGCAAATCTTACGCAAAATGGGCTGCTGCGCAGCCCATTTTTTTTCACCATTTAAGCGGAAAAATCTATTTACGATTTTTTGGCGCTAATTCCATGGCAAAATTTATATTTCTGCTTGCTGCCGCAAGGACATGGATCATTAAGATTCGCTGGTGGTTGAATCACCTGTTTGGGTTTTGCAGGCTGCCCGGCAAGATTGCGACCTAAATTTGTTTTATGCGTTTCTGCCGTTAGCTGCAACGGATTTTCCATTACCGCTACAGTAGAACTTGTATGTGTTGCTTTCGTCTTTTTATTGTGTCCCGCAGGTTTTTTAGCAGATTTTTTGTTGTCATTGTGCGGAAGCGCAACCGGTTCTCGCGCCGGCTGGCCATCCGGCAATTCTTGCGGCGGAGGCGCAGCCTGAAACTGCAATTCGGTTAGCAGCACTGATTCCGTAACATAGTGCTGAATACTCTTTTTCAACAAATCAAACGCTTTATACGCTTCCCGCTTAAATTCAACCAGTGGATCTGCCTGCGCCATACCGCGCAAACCAATGCTGGATCGCAGCTCATCCAACATATCAATATGTTCCATCCACAGCGAATCTACAACCCGCAGCAGTGAACTGCGTTCAATGGCGTTGATAAAAATCGAAGTATCGGCATCGTTTCCGGGTATTTTATCCAATTCGGCCTGAATGCGTTCTTCTTTTGCTTCATAGCCGGCAATAGCCCAATCAACACATCGATTTATAAACTGATCTTTTTTCAGCTGATGAATGTTATCCGGCACAATATCATCCGGCAGCGGGATACGCCAATGTTCAAACTGCGCAAAAACTGCCTGCAAATTCCAAGTTTCGGGGCCGCCGGAACTGCACGCTGCTTCACAAACACCTTCGGTTTCGCTGCGAATCATATTTAAAATACGATCGTGCAGCTCTATACCCTTCAAAATCGATTGCCGATCTCCATAAATGGTTTCTCTTTGCCGCGCTATAACATCGTCATACTCTACGACATTTTTACGAATATCAAAATAAAACGCTTCTACTTTTTGCTGCGCCTGTTCAATAACTTTGCTGGCCATAGCGTTTTCAATAGGTATTTCCTCATCCATTCTCAACATATTCATTAAGCCGGAAACACGCTCACCGCCAAATCGCACCATAAGCTCATCTTCCAAAGAAAGATAAAATCGCGAAACACCGGGGTCGCCTTGCCGGCCGGCGCGGCCGCGAAGCTGGTTATCTATTCGGCGGGAATCGTGGCGCTCTGTTCCAATAACACAAAGTCCGCCAAGCTCTACTACTTTTTCGTGCTCTTGATCGCAGATCTCTTTTGCTTTAGCAATCGCGTCGGCCCAATCATTTTCTGTAGCAACTTCTTCATCGATATCCAATTGGGTCAGAATTTCGTGCGCTAATTTCTCCGGATTGCCGCCAAGTAAAATATCGGTGCCGCGCCCGGCCATATTTGTAGAAATAGTAACGGCTCCAAGCCGGCCGGCCTGCGCAATAATATCCGCTTCACGGGCATGGTTTTTCGCGTTTAAAATTTCATGGGGCACACCAGCGCGAAACAGCATAGTTGAAACCCGTTCGGAATTTGCAACCGAAGTTGTGCCAATTAACACCGGCTGCCCTGTTTCATGGCGGCCTTTTACTTCTTCTATAACCGAATGGTATTTTGCCGAAGTAGATCTAAAAATATAATCTATTTCATCTTTACGAATCATCGACCGATTCGTAGGAACTACCACCACATCTAAATGGTAAATTTTATCAAATTCCTGCGCCTCGGTTAAAGCTGTGCCGGTCATGCCGCCAAGTTTATGATATAAGCGGAAATAGTTCTGAAACGTAATTGTAGCAACCGTGCGGTTTTCCTCGCGTACCTTTACCCGTTCCTTCGCTTCAATGGCTTGGTGCAAACCTTCATTAAACCTTCGGCCTTCCATTAAACGGCCGGTATGTTCATCAACAATAATAACTTCGCCATTTTTCACAACGTAATCTTTATCGCGGTGCATAATCACCTGCGCTTTAATGGCGTTTTCCATAAAGCGGGTATAAATGGGGTCGCTATAAATTTCTGTCAGACCCAGCGCCGCTTCAATTTTATCTATACCGTGCTCATTAATAAGTACGGTTTTTGTACGCTGATCGATTTCGTAATCTTCAGTTTCTTGCAGCAAATGGGTTACACTGGCAAATTTATGATACAGTTCGGCAGATTCAAGGGTTGGCGCAGAAATAATTAAAGGAGTACGGGCCTCGTCAATAAGAATATTATCAATTTCGTCTACAATAGCAAAGTTCAGGTCGCGCTGCACGCAGCCTTCCAGCGATTGCGACATATTATCGCGCAGATAGTCAAACCCAAATTCATTATTAGTGCCATACGTAACATCGGAATGATAGGCGCCACGTTTTTCTTCAAAGCTGCCATGTTCAGAGCTGCTGAGAACACATCCAACGGAAAGGCCTAAAAACCGATAAATTCTTCCCATCCAATCAGCGTGATACTGCGCCAAATAATCGTTTACAGTAACCACATGCACGCCGCGCCCAGTTAAAGCATTCAGAAACACCGGCAAAGTAGCAACCAGTGTTTTGCCTTCGCCGGTGCGCATTTCCGCAATTTTGCCTTGGTGCAAAATAACGCCGCCGATAAGCTGCACATCAAAATGCCGCTGGCCGATGGCGCGCACGCCGGCTTCACGAACCATTGCAAAGGCTTCGGGAAGCAGTTTATCAAGATAATCTTCTTGTTCTGCTACGGAAAGGTTTTCCAGTTCCGTGCGCATTTCCGCAACGCGGCGGCGCATAGCATCATCGCTCAGCGTTTTAATATCGTCTTCCAAATCATTAATCGCGCTGACGATCGGCCGAATTTTTCGCAATTCTTTTTCGTTTGGGTCACCGAACATTTTTGAAATAAAGCTCATAACAGAAACCAGGATCCTTTACTAAATACGCAAAAAAGAGCAGAAATTAAGAAACGCTTGGGGCAAGTTCTTCTTCGTCTTCTTCATCAGTAATTTCACGAAAATCTTTTGGGTCATCCAGCCGGTCGGTATATAAAATACCGTCTAAATGGTCAATTTCATGCTGAAGCACGCGCGCAAACCAGCCTTTAGCAGAAATGCGAACTGGAATGCCATGTTCATTTTTCCCTTTAACTTGGATTTGTTCGGCGCGGCGAATATTTTCTCCAACATAACCGGGAATACTCAGGCAGCCTTCCGTGCCTTTTACTTCACCGCTTTGCTTTAAAATTTCCGGGTTAACCAAAACGGCGTGTTCATCTTCATATTCCGCAACAAGCACACGCAAGGGAACGCCAATTTGCGGCGCAGCCAAGCCAACACCGGGGGCGTCTTTCATAGTTTCTTGCATATCGCGAACAAGGCGGATAAGCATAGCGTCGAAGTGAGTTACCTTCTTCGCTTTTTCTCGCAGTACCCGCCCATTGGGAGAGTTAACAGTAACAATTTTACGAATTGCCATACATTGAAGGTCCTTTAAGGTATCGAAAAACTTATCATACACCAATACAAAGTATATGATATTTTATCGGCGCGCCGCAATTTATGGCAGAATTTGCGCTATACAGCGGCGTGATTCACCACTGCGTTTATCCGTTCAATTGCGGTTTGTATTTGTTCAATGGAATTGGCATACGACAGCCGCAGATAACCTTCGCCATACGAGCCGAAAGCCGTACCGGCAAGCGCAGCAACACCGCCTTCATACAACAATAGATCGGCAAATTCTTTTGAAGTTTTCCCCGTTTCGCGAATATTCGGGAACACATAAAACGCGCCTTTGGGAGTGCGGCAACTGATGCCCTTAATAGAGTTCAGCCCGGCGACAATATGATCCCGCCGTTTGCGAAACTCTTCCACCATTTCTTCGGAAGCGATTTGAGGACCCGTTAAGGCTTCGACACCGGCCATTTGAGTAAACGCTGCGGTACAGCTGTTTGAATTAGTCATCAGCCGGGAAATTTGTACCGCCAAATCTTCCGGCATAATGCCATAGCCAAGACGCCAGCCGGTCATTGCATAAATTTTAGAGAAACCATCCAATATGATTGTGCGGTCTTTCATGCCGGGGAACGACGCTATAGAAACATGCGTCCCCTCGTACAGCATGCGTGAATAAATTTCATCCGATAACACCATCAAATCCGGGTGTTTTACCACTTCTGCGGCAATCGCTTCCAATTCGGCGTAATTCAGCGCGCTGCCGGTAGGGTTATGCGGCGTATTTAAAATAATCAGGCGTGTTTTCTCGTTGATAAGCGATAGCAGCTTTGGCACATCCGGCGAAAAATCATGTTCTTCCAACATGGGAATTGGCACGGCTTTGGCGCCGCTGAAGTTAATCATTGATTCATAGATTGGGAAACCGGGGTTGGGATATAACACCTCATCACCGGTATCGGCCAAGGCCAAAAGCACATAAAACATAATTGGTTTGCCGCCGGGAGTAACCACAACTTCTTTCGGTTTAAAAGCAATACCGCGGCGCATCTCAGAGTCGCGTACAATTGCTTCCAGCAGGGCTGGCATGCCGGAAGAAGGCGTGTAATGGGTATATCCGTTTTGCAGCGCACGAACGCCTGCGTCAATTATATTATGCGGTGTATCAAAATCGGGTTCGCCGATTTCTAAATGAACAATATTTCTGCCCTCAGCTTCGAGGGCGCGCGCCCGGGCCAGCACTTCAAAGGCTGTTTCTGTGCCCAGCCGAGACATTCTTTCTGAAAGTCGCATCACTGAGATTCCTTTTGAAAAGTTGAATGGTATCGCAAACCAGGTTTCGGTTACAGTACTTCAAAGGTTCGCGGCATTGTTTGCCGCACAGTGCCTACCGCTTCGGGATTCAATCCGTTCGGCAATTTTTCGCCGCGCAGCCCGGCCAGCAAATTAAATGCGGCAATTTCAGCCATGCGGGTGCGGGTTGTTTCGCTGGCGCTGGCGATATGCGGAACAATAATGCAATTAGGCAAGCGCACTAACGGGTGGTCGGCGCGAAGTGGTTCCGGGTCAACAACATCCAGCGCGGCGCCGCCGATAACACCGTTTTGCAGCGCTTCAATCAAAGCCGCGGTATCGATAACCGGGCCGCGGGCCGTATTAATGACAATGGCAGTCTTCTTCATTTTGCTAAAGGCGTCTTTATTCAGCAGGTGACGAGTTTCCGGTGTTAATGGTGTATGCACGCTGATAAAGTCCGAGGAACGCAAAACATCATCAAAAGAAGCATATTCCAGCCCCATGCTGGCTTCCAGATCTTCCCGGCGATACATATCGGTATACACCACACGCATATCAAAGCCGCGGGCGCGTTTTGCCATTTCAATACCAATGCGGCCAAGGCCAATAAGGCCCAGCGTTGCATGGTGCACATCCTGCCCCATCAGCAGCATTGGCCCCCATGTTTGCCATTGATCATTGCGCACATAATCTATTCCTTCAGGAATTCGGCGAGCAAGCGACATCAGCAGAGCAAAAGCAAAATCTGCCGTTGTTTCGGTTAAAACACCGGGGGTATGCCCCACCAAAATGCCGCGTTCTGTTGCGGAAGGAATATCAATATTATCGAAACCAACAGCAAAATTGCTGACGACCCGCACTTGCGGGCAGCTATCCATAAAATGCGCATCGATGCGATCGGTCAGCAAACTGACAACACCATCGCAGTTTTGGGAGCGTTCAAGTAGCATTTCGTAAGAGGGAGGTAAATCTTCAACCCACAAATCAACATCACAATGTTCACGAATCACCTTCAGTCCGCCTTCCGGTATTATTCGTGTAACAAACACTTTTGGTTTTGCCATAAATAGCATAGCTCACTTTCTGCAATTGCGCGTTGGGGAACAACCGGGTTGTTCCCCTTAAAAGGCGCGGCGCTGCGCCTTTGCACAGCAATCAGCGGCGTTTCGGTTTACGATTTGAAGCGTCGTCGTCGTCGTGAAAATGACCAAAGCTTTCCGCTTCTTCTCCGCTTAAATCGATATCTTCCTCACCAAAATCTGATTTCAGCCGTGAAAGAATATCCTCATCGGTATCATCTTCATTAATCGTAAGATCCGATGCGTCCGATCCGGCGCCAAACCCAAGTTTAGCAAGTTCAGACAAGGATGTTAGCACATGACGGGAATCGCCGGTAGATTTCGGCTTCTGTTTTTTGGGAGCCGTTTTTGTCATGAAAATATCGCCGAAAGGATCGTCATCCTTTATATTCGGGGTAGTTTCCGCCATGTTTGACGGCATCGCAAATTCGCTATCCTGATCCATATCATCAGAATAATCTGCGTCTTCTTCGTCTTCTTCATCCGCCAAAGATATATCTGCGGAAGACACTGGCTTCATCCCTGCTTCCTCCCGCGCAATTCCTATCCAATATTGTGAATAATAGTGTGGCCGATCCATATTTTTAAGCAACCGCCGTTTTTACCTTCGTATAGTGCCTTTTACATTTGAATATTAAAAGGCGCAGTAATTAGATACTGCGCTTATATTGATCCATAATTTTGCGGGAAATGTCAAGTTTTACCGCAGTGTATACATAAACGGCCAGATTATTTCCAATTCAGCATATCATCGATAATAGATTTTGCAATGATCATGCGCTGAACTTGGCTGGTGCCCTCTACAATGGTGAGTTGCCGCGCATCGCGATAATAGCGCTCTACGGGGTGATCCATCATATAGCCATTGCCGCCTAAGATTTGTACGGCGGTATCGGCAGACATTACCGCGGTTTCGGTTGAAAACGCTTTAGCCATTGATAAAATATGCGCATGCTCCCGATCGGCAAAGCCGTTATCAACGGTTTGGCAGGCGTTATAGGTCAGCCAGCGCGAGGCTTCAACACGCATTGCCACATCGGCAATCATCATTTGAATTGCCTGATGTTCAATAATCGGCTTGTTAAATGTTTCTCGCTGCCGGGCATAATCTATGGCGTATTGCAATGCGCCTTCCGCGGCGCCTAAGCCACGCGCGGCGACTATCGGGCGCACGGAATTAAGATTCCACATAATAGCTTTAAAGCCATTGTTTACTTCACCGATAACGTTCGCGGCCGGCACTTTTGCTTCATCGAAAATCAATTCACAGGTTGGAACACCGCGCACACCCATTTTTTTATCAGATTTTCCAACGCGGAATCCGGGAGTATCTTTATCAACCACAAACACCGTAAACCCTTTTGAGCCGGCGCGCAAATCTGTTTTTGTGGCTATAAGAAAGAAATCGGCAACATTTGCTCCCGAAATCCAGTGTTTTGTGCCGGTAATGCGATAAAAGTCGCCGTCTTTTTCGGCTTTTGTTTGAATATTTGCAGAATCTGATCCGGCGCCGGGTTCGGTTAACCCAAATGCGCCGCGCAATTCACCCAGCGCAGTGCCTTGACCATATTTGCGTTTTTGTTCCTCTGTTCCAAAACGCATAATAGCCGAGGTAGAAAGTTTTGTTAACAGCAAAATCAGCGCACAGGCGTTATCAACCTTGGCTACTTCTTCTACTGCCAGCCCCAAGCCAAGTGTGCCGGCGCCGCTGCCACCATATTCCTCCGGAAAATTCAAGCCCAGCAGGCCGGTTTCTTTAAATACCTGATAAATATCTTCGGGGTAAATACCCGTTTCATCTAATACAGCAGAACGGGGTTTAATAACTTCCTGCGCAATTTTCCGCGCAGTCTGCCGAATCATTTCCTGTTCCGGCGTTAAACCAAAATCCATGAGATAAAGCTCCTCGCGAGCACGGCGTTGGGCCGCGTGATAATTACAGAGCAGTTTTTCCGCCGATAGCAAAAAAACCGCTCTGCACAATAATATGCTCTACTACATAGTATAAACCACTTTTAGCTTTGCCGTTGAAAACGCCGTTTTTTCAAGACATTTTCAACAGTACTTTGCCCTTGGTTCCTCGCGACGCTAACGCTTCTTGCGCCTTCCCGGCCTGATCAAGCGGGAAAATTGAATCGATGCGTACATCCAATTCACCGGCGGCAATCCAACTGAACAGGTCGTTTGCCCGCCACAGCAGTTCATCACGGGTTTGGATATAGTTCTTTAAAGATGGTCTGGTAACAAACAGTGAACCACGCGCATTCAACACCTGCAAATCCAGCGGAGGGACGACGCCGCTGGATTGCCCAAACAACACCAAGTAGCCCCGCGGACGCAGAGATTGCAAACTGCCGTCAAATGTAGTTTTACCTACGGAATCATACACCACATGGGCGCCCAAGCCATCTGTCAGGCGCAGCGTTTCCTCGGCAAAATTATGCCGGGTATAGTTTACAACATGGTCTGCGCCGGCTTTGCGCGCCAATTCAGCTTTTTCTTCGGTGGAAACCGTGCCAATAACCACAGCGCCGCGCTTCTTGGCAATTTGTGTCAGCAGCAAGCCAACTCCTCCAGCGGCGGCATGCGCCACAGCAACATCATTCTTTTGCAAAGCATAAGAACTGTACGTAAGGTAATGCGCTGTCATACCTTGCAGCATTACCGCTGCCGCGACGCTTAAATCTACCCGTTCGGGAACCGCAACCAACTGCTCAGCCGGAGCAACACAATATTCGGCGTAAGCGCCGGGCTGCATAGCAAACGCCACGCGCTCACCGAGAGTAAATCCGGTTACACCATCACCAAGCGCATCAATAACTCCGGCGCCTTCGCTGCCCAGTGTAGCCGGCAGCGGAACCGAGTAGACACCTGATCGCTGATAAATATCGATAAAATTTACGCCGGCGTATTCAAGTTTTATCAAAACCTGCCCGGGACCCGGATGCGGAACAGGAACTTCCGCCAGCGTAAGCGCTTCGGGACCACCATAGTTTAACACACGCATTGCTTTCATGATAATGTTTCCTTCCCAAACTTTATATTCGGCCGCGCGCAATATTTCATCGTAACTCAGTTTATTGCGCCGCGCCGTTTTCTCTTATTGTACTGCATTACGCAGCGCAATGCCTATACAGCGCGCTATCAAGAATTTCCATGCCGGTTTCCTGCTGCGCCAAATTTGTTTATTGGAACATTGACAAGATACGCAGAACGCTTAAACTACGGCGCGGCGTTACCATCCCTTACGTTTCCCGGGATGTTGCAGATTAAAATGCATAGGGTTTCAGCTACGAGCAGATAGTTATTTGTGGTAGCTGGAAAATAAGAGGGTTATACATAGATCCTGGATCGATTGCAGATCATCCATATTCCATGGTAACATAGGGACATAAAGGTAGGTCAATATGCCGACCAAACATCTCGAACTTTCAATCAGAACCTATGTGTGTGAAC
>JAJYBV010000030.1 GCA_021778805.1 Chloroflexota bacterium
GCGGACGATCGCTTCGCTGCCCCGAGAAATTATTATCGCGCGGACGATCGCTTCGCTGCCCCGAGAAATTATTATCGCGCGGACGATCGCTTCGCTGCCCGGCGAGGTCATTGTCGCGGGGATGTTCTCCATTATTATTAGCAGAAGTTGCCGGTTGTACTGGTTTTTGTGGCGCTTCCGCCGGTACATGGTGAGATTCTTCCGAAGTTTTCATCGAACTGCCGGTATCCGGATTACTTTCCGTTGGCGGAGTTTTTGTTTGCTGTGTTGCTTTTGCAGTTCGCGGACGGCGTGCGGGCGGCTGTGTATCGGTTGTGGTAGCCGCCGATTTTTCCTGTTCAGAACCCTGATCTGATGAATTGGTTGTCATGAAAAGCTTGTTTCCCCCAAAAAATGCGCAAGTGGTTGATGTTAAACAAAGTGATAAAAAAAGCCAGGAAACTTCAAAAAAGTTCCTTAGCTTGGAAGTGTGTGTCGCACGCTATTGCGCATAATGAAAGGCTTCTGCCTAATCGCACAGGGCGCTGGTTACGCTAGCATAGGCTCACGCTCCACAAACATTGGCATTGGTGTCTCCTGAAAAATGCAATAAACACAAGTATGCAGTAAAAAGCAGCTTTACGCATTGCGCAAAGCAGGAATAAGCGGATATATTCCTTAAAAATCTATCAAATAGAAGAAGATAGATGAATGTGTGAAAGCAAATAGGAGACAAAAGTAACACTCTACAGTGAATAGTATACCGCCATTTATGAGTTAACTGCAAGTATTTGCCATTCATCCTACAAATTCGGGACGAATATCCACAAAAAATAGTTTTGCAGCATTACCCACAAGGCGATTCATTTGGAATGGATCGTGAAAAAATCGTAACTACTCAGGGGAGCCTGACAAGATCAGCGAAGACAGCCAAGATATACAGAACGCATAAGATGCAACGACTTTGATGCGCGGTGTTTGTTTATAAAAAGATATTTGGGGATACCCCAAGCCCCACGCAAGGGGCATCCGCCCCTTACGAATTCCTGGCTTATGTTTCAGCGGGCAGCGTTTGCAAAAACTCATTGAGCCGCGCGAGATCTTCGGGCGGAATTTGTGCAATTTCAAATTCACTCAACAGTTTTTTACCTTTTAAAGCAATTTCCCAACACGAACGTTTTGCGCACAAATACGCGCCGCGGCCGGATTTTTTGCCACCTGGGTCTAGCTCTACAGCGCCGGTGGGGGTATGTGTTACCCGCAGCAGTTCTCGTTTAGATTTCGTGGTTTTACATGCAATGCAAGTTCGCATGGGAATATGTTTTTGTTTCACCGGTTTATGTTTTTTCTGCGGTGTATCGGCTTGCGACATTATTTCAGCCTTCCATTCTGCAAAATCGCAATTTATTCCGCTTTGGAAATAACAATGCGCCAGCCAGTTAGTTTATTAGCTAACCGAGCATTTTGCCCATCTTTGCCAATAGCCAGCGATAGCTGCGAAGCGGGAACTATCACCTTAGCTAATTTTTCATTAGGCTCTAAATCAATGTGAATTGGCCGGGCCGGACTTAAGGCATTTCCAACAAAAATAGCCGGATCGCTATTCCACGGAATAATATCTACTTTTTCGCCATTGAGTTCAGAAACAATACTGTTTATTCTGGCGCCACGCACACCAACACAAGCGCCAACGGCGTCTAAGCCATCTTGGCGAGATTTTACGGCGACTTTAGAGCGATTTCCTGCATCTCTGACAATACCTTTTATTTCGACGAGACCATTAACAATTTCAGGAACTTCTTGTTCAAACAATCTTTTTACTAAATTGATATGAATACGCGAAACAATAGCCAAAGGCGGCCGGCCGTTCATTTTCTTAATTTCCGAAACATACACACGGATGCGCATTTGCGGCTTATATTTATCTAAGGAAGACATTTCCTTGGCGGGTAGTATTCCCTCTAATTTATCTAACTGCACCAAAAAGCCGTCATCATCATTGGGCCGCAGAATCGTGGCTACCACCATTTCATTAACGCGATCCTGATATTGCTCATACAAATACACATGTTCTGCCTCACGAATTCGTTGCAGAATGATTTGGCTGGCGCTGCGCACAGGAATACGTTCTAATAATTCGGGGGTTTCTACCTGCATAAACTCACCAAGCGCGGCGTTTAATTTAATACGCTGCGCCTCGGCAAGTGAAATTTCTTTCGCAGAATCCTCAACTTGCGCAACAACACGTTTTCGCACAAGCATGTGAACTTCACCGACTTTATCTACAGTGATGGTTGTGTCATCTGTAGAAGTTCGCATAGACCTGCGGTAAACATCTAATAGCGCTCTACTGACTGTTTCTATAACCAGTTCGCGGGGGAGACCGCGTTCCGCAATCAGCTCCGCGATTGCTGTTTTGTAATTGCTAGGCATAAATCTTTTCGCACGACCATAAAAACCGAATGACTATGCGCATTGGCAATGCATTCGGCGCGGTACATGCCCCCCCTTCCATGTTGAAAAGACAAAATTTTGCCTGCTCAAATGTATAGAAACTGAGCAGGCCCTTTTTCTGTGCATAACAAAACGAAAAGTGGGCTGCATAAACCCACTTTTCGCATCGATTTCATGTATACTCTTTTGACACTCTGCATAGGCGAAAGCCAAAGCAGATTCCTGGTTCAGCCAGCGGGCTTACCATCAGGACTCACGCCCTACTGCCAGCGGCCCCTCTGTCCCCAAGCGTTACGCCAGTGCAAGACTGGCCTGTTTCCGTATGCCCTACGGTACCGCAAGGAGAATGCTTCATGAAGTCGCATCCTCCGGTAGGAGGATATGGCTTCGGCTTGCGCCTCTTTTCGCCAGACTTCATCCTAAGTATACCACAGATTCAGCCAGAAAACAACCTCTGGCTCAAGCCAACGCAAGCCCTTGCATCCGCATGGGCTAAAGCCACAGCGGCTTTACGGGCTTTTTGTAAAAAGTATACCACATATTTTTAGGAACCGCAACTGTTTTCAGTACGAATTGGAAAAATTTTCCATACGCCTCAATTTTAGAAAAATTTACCCTGTAACAGTTCAATCACTAAAAATATTGTTTCGCTAATACCTAAGATGGAAAGAATAATTGCTGTTATTGCCCGGCCAAAACCGTAGCGGGCGCCTCGCGAATTGATGATATTGGAAATTGCCATTCCGGCGGTAACAATACCAAAAAAGCCTAAAAACATCCCTATAACCGGAACAAATGAAAACGCCCCAAATAGAACCGACGCTGAAGCAAAACCACTCATTTTCCGCACGATTTTTCTTTTAGGCGCTTTTTCCGGCTCTGATGGCAACGCTTGCAGCATATTGACGGAAGCAGCCTGAACACTAACATTTTCTGTGGGCGGAATTTGCGGCGCCGGCGCGGCGTCTTGCGGAATAATTTGGGTATCCGCCTGCGCGCTTTTGGCGCTGCCGCTGCCACCGGTGGGAACTGTGGCGCTATACACATTATTAGATAGTATGGCTCCGCATTTGCTGCAATATAAGCCATCCGGAGGATTTTCCATGCGGCAATTCGGGCAAACCTGTGCGGCAGTTTTTCCGGCTTTTTTTTGCCGGCGCTCCACAAGCGTATCGATGCTTCGTTTCATTTCTGCGGGGGTTTTATAGCGATTGGCGGCGTTCATTTGCATCGCTTTCATCACAATATCATCCGCATCTCTAGATATTTTAGGCCAATGTTGGCTTGGCTTTAACATCTCTTTCTGATGAGCGCTCATTAATTCTGCGCGTTCAATGGATTCCAGCGGCTGCCTGCCGGTAAGTGTGTAATATAGGGTTGCGCCAATTGCGTATACATCGGTGGTTTCGCTAGATTTCCCATCTTTAGCGCATTGTTCCAGCGGCGCATATCCGGGGGTATATGCTTGCGCCGCGCGCAGCGTTTTGCTTTCGGGGTCGTGGTAGAGTTTTGCAAGCCCTAAATCTAACAGCACGGGTTCGCCATTAGCGCGCAATTTAATATTTGCCGGCTTAATATCTCTGTGCAAAATATTGTGATCATGCAGAATTTGCACCCCTTGACAAACAGAGGAAATTATTTTCAGCGCTTTATCTTCCGGAATCGGTGTTTTTTTGTTGTGAAAATAATCTATCTGCAAATCTTCAATGCTAGGGCCGTCAATAAACTCCATGACTAAATAAAATCGTTTGTTTTCTTCAAATTTATCAATGGCGCGAACAACATAAGGCGAATTGATATTGAGCAGTACATCCGCTTCAAGAAAAAACTGCTTTCTGGTGTCTTCGTCATTAAAATAGGCTTCCTTCAGCGCAACTACTTGATTAAATTGCTTATCTTGCGCCTTATAAATATTCCCAAATCCACCCTGATTAATCAATTTAAGAATGTTATATCGATTATTCAGATCAAAACGATCTGGTAAAGGATCCATCGAAGAATCATTCATACTATCAACTCCAAACACCGCTTAAGCGCTGTTATTCCCGCTTGCGCAACGAAAAATAAATAATAATCCAAAACTCCGCTGCTATTTGGGCGGCGGATTCATACATGGTAAAGCAATTTTTAATCGACAAAATATGCTTACACAAAAGTATAGCATACTTGTCGCCGACTGCAAATAAGTTATGGCAAAAATCAGATATTTTTGACTATTACCAGTTCCGCCAAGCGGTGTTTTTGCCACAAAATTCCGCTTTTTTATATTGCATACACAGCAATTTTGTAAAAACAACAGTTACTGTTCGGGTGGGTATTGGCAAGATCTGCATAAAGCAAAAGATACAGCGCGGCACTGATAGCAGCAAGGGCGACCGCAAGGGTCGCCCCTACCGGATTGCATGGCCTCATGTGTACCGTGCAGGGTTTCATTTGTATATAAAAAGGTATTTGGGGATACCCCAATCCCCGCGCAAAGGGCAGGCGCCGCCCCTTACGTATCCCGGCTTTATGATTGCGCGTCATGCTCTGAGCATTTTTTTCTTTTTTTTTGCGGATTTGCCTGTTAACATATACGGCCGCTAACATGGCGTTTAAGTTGCTTAATGATTAAAATTAACAGTATAGTTTATGTATAAACGGAACCCGCTCTTATCGTATTACTTGCTTTTCGCAACGGAATGGATGTATTAAAAAAATGACGAGTGGCGATCAAAATCCCTATGATGTCTCAACATCAGAACACACTGCAATAAATTCTTCCAAAATCAGTGGCGCCCCAACCTATCCATCTCCTGAATTCTACACACAATTAAATGCGCAGGAAACGAACCCTGCTACGGCGCTTTCGGCAAATTTGCCCGAAGATTTGCCGTCGGTACAACAAATTGGGGAAACTCCAACGAACATTTTTTGGTTTATTGCTTCGGCGGGAGTCAGTATAGTTGCATGGTCAGTATTTTTTCGCTCAGCGGCGCTGGGACTTGGTATTGTGCTTTTAACATTAGTTCATGAATTAGGGCATTACGCAGTTATCAAAGCAAAAGGACTTCCGGCAAAACTTCCCATATTTATTCCGCTTTTAGGCGCTTTTGTTAATATGCTGAAATTACCCGAAAATGTTTTAGATGAAGCGGAAATAGCCATTGCCGGCCCAATTGCAGGCGCCGCGGCATCTGCTGTATGCTTAGTAGTTTTTGAATATACGAATGTTCAACTTTGGCTTATTTTAGCGTATTTCGGATTCTTCATTAACGCACTGAATTTGGCGCCAATTAATCCGCTGGATGGCGGCAGAATCGCCGGCGCAATAAATAGGTGGCTGTGGCCAATAGGTGTGGTAGTAACCGGTTGGCTGTTTTATACTTCGCATTATAATTTACTATATGGCGCAATTTTACTACTTGGTATACTCGAATTAGTCTTAAATTTTAGCAACGCCCGCAAGGATCCCTATTACCAAATAAGCGCTTTCGCGCGTTCCATAATGACAATATCCTATGTCGGTTTAATAATACTGCTGATATATGGCATATTTTTTACTCAATCTATGCTGCCATTCAGACTGCTTTAAGTGCAATTGCGGCTCTGAGCGATCCAGTAGCGCCTGTTATACATAAACCCGAAAAGCCGCCGTCCCTTGATGGCGGGCAGATAAAAGGTGATAACCGTATGAAAAAATTTTGAAATACACCATAAAAAATAGGCTGAACTAACGGAAATTGCTTTTTTTTTGAAACCTTGCTGCTATCTGCGCTATGATTTTGCTAGAAGACATTTTAAGAAACGGATCATTATCAGCATGTCGCAGTCTTTTTTAAGCGTTATCGGTCGGTTTGCTATCCGCAGAAAATGGCTCATCACCGGTATTTGGGCAGTTGCGTTTATACTTTGCGCGCCATTTGCTCCCAAAATTGCCTCGGCGCTGCAGGCCGGCGGGTTCAGCAGCAATTCTATGCAGTCAGTTCAAGCAGCTAACATTTTACAAAATAAACTGCACACATCATTTACCAATGTGCAGATTTTTTTTACCAGCGCACAATATAAAGCAACGGATATGCAATTTATTCTTCAGGCAGAAGCAGCTGTACAGCCTCTTACAACTTGGAATCAAACAACAAGTATCAGCTCGTTTACAACGGATCCGCGGCAAATTTCTACCAATGGGCATTCAGCTTACGATACGGTATATCTAAATATCAACGCCGATATTTCCGCAAATATTCTGCCTGCGCTGCGCGCCAAAATAGTCCGGCAGCCAAATTTACAAATTAGTATTGGCGGCGGACCTGTTTTTTATAATGATATTCAAAAAGTCAGCGAAGATGATTTACGGCGCGCCGAACTGTTAACATTCCCCATAGCCCTGCTTGCTTTGCTGCTGGTATTTCGATCCGTTGTGGCGGCAATTGTGCCGGCGCTTATCGGCGGGTGCAGTGTTGTGGTCTCCCTTGCGCTCATCTATTTTATTGCCTTGCATACCACCGTTTCCATATTTGCCTTGAATATTACAACATTATTTGGATTAGGATTGGGCGTAGATTATTCGCTATTTATGGTCAGCCGGTTTCGGGAAGAATTAGCGCACGGCAAAACAACCGATGACGCAATTCTCGCAACAATTAACACCGCCGGCAGAGCGGTAAGCGTTTCTGCGCTGGCCGTTTCCATCGGGCTGCTTGGGCTGCTGCTGTTCAATTTTAACGTGCTGCGTTCTATTGGAGCCGGCGGCGCATTTGTTGTTGTCATATCACTTACGGCAGCGCTTACACTGCTTCCCGCAATATTATCTATCATCGGCCCGCGTATCAATGCGTTCCCGGTTCATGTTCCGTTTTTAGCCAAATCAAAAACAGCAAAAGGCGCAGCACAAAATCAGCTGAGCGGCGAAAGCAAATTTTGGCGGCGATTATCTTTGCTGGTAATGCGCCGGCCATGGCAGTTTTTTATTCCGGTTATCGTGATTCTTTTGCTGCTTGGAGCGCCATTTCTGCAAGTAAAACTTGGCGCCCCAGACGCTTCCATCCTGCCAAATTCTGTGCCTTCACGCGCAGCCTATAACTTATTAACACAACAATTCAACGCCGCAGAAACAAATCCCATTATTTTAGCGGTGCAAACACAAAATGGCAATATGCTCACTGCGCAAAATCTAAGTTATCTGGAAACGCTGGTAACACGGCTGCAGCAAGATCCTTCGGTAACAAGAGTAGATTCATTGCTTACACTCGATCCGCGATTCACTTTTACGCAATTGGAATACCTCTATACCAGCCCTGCCAACGCACAAGACCCATTCTTAAGCCAAGCGCTAAAAAACTTAGTGAGCGGAAACACTACGGTTATTTCGGTAATCAGCAAATACGGCATGATTTCAGCGCAATCTGAAGCGCTGGTTCAAGATATTCGCGCAACAACTTTCCAGGGGCTGCGCGTAGAAGTTACCGGTGGAACCGCCGGAGTTGTTGATTATGTTAACACGCTCTACAGCCAATTTCCTTTGGCGATACTATTAATTGCGCTAACAACCTATATTGTGCTGGCCCTTCTATTCAAAAGTGTTATTTTACCATTAAAAGCGCTGGCAATGAATACACTTTCCATTCTTTCGGCGTATGGCGCGCTGGTCTTCATTTTTCAAGAAGGGCATTTCAGTTCGCTGTTGCAATTCAGCGCGCTGGGGTTTGTTGAAGCTTCGGCCCCAATTGTAATATTCTGTGCGCTCTTCGGTCTTTCCATGGATTATGAAGTATTTTTATTAACCCGTGTGCGCGAAGAATATCTGAAATCTGGCGATAATACACAAAGCGTGGCTGCCGGCATGGAACGCAGCGGAGCAATAATTACCAGCGCCGCCGCAATAGTTATTATTGTTTCGGGCGGTTTTGTTTCCGCAAATATGATCATTGTAAAAGCGCTGGGAGTGGGTATGGCTTTAGCTGTTTTTATGGACGCAACGCTGGTGCGCGGCCTTTTGGCCCCGGCAACAATGCAGCTGCTGGGAGATTGGAATTGGTATTGGCCATTTCAGAAAAAGCAGTCGGATGCAGCTAAAGCGGAGATAGTTCAAGATACTGTTTGACATCCTGCGCCGCACAAACTATTTTAACGCTGCGCTCATAGCATCACCCGCGCGTTTCCGCATGGGCATGCGCTGCTATATGCGATAATATGTATATACAAAGAAGTATTTCCCATGAAAGGGGGCCGGTTCTACCGAACCGGCGGATTTGCGTATAACGCTATTGCGCAGCAAACCGTTACAACACACCATGTCCGGCAACATTACCGCAAAACATTCCTTTGAACAAGCTTATCAGCAATTTCTTTCCCAATTTCCGGAGTTTCAAGCGTCATCTGCTGTGGATGAACTGCGTTCCACTGAATATGCGCGTTTGGATGCCCTGAAGCAAACCTATTTGGATTATACCGGCGGCGGTTTATACGCCGAAAAACAACTGCAAGAACATATGCAATTGCTGAAAAATAATGTGTTCGGCAACCCGCATTCCGAAAACCCCACCTCGCGCGCAATGACCGAGCTGGTGGAACAGGCGCGCAAAGATGTTTTACATTTTTTTCGCGCAGCCCCCAATGAATATACCGCTATTTTTACGCCAAACGCCAGCGGAGCGTTAAAACTCGTTGGAGAATCTTATCCGTTTTCCGCAGGCGGCCACTTCGCGCTAACTTATGACAATCACAACTCCGTAAATGGAATACGCGAATATGCCCGCGCAAAGGGAGCCGAACTTACATATATTCCTGTTACAGCTCCAGACCTGCGTTTGGATGAAGCTGGTCTGCAAACTCTTTTAAACGCTCCCGCAAACGGAGCCACGCGATTGCTGGCCTACCCGGCGCAATCTAATTTTTCCGGCGTGCAGCACAGCACAGCATGGATAGCATACGCGCAGCAGCGCGGCTGGGATGTGCTGTTGGATGCGGCAGCGTTTGCGCCAACCAACCGGCTCGATTTATCTGCCATACATCCCGATTTCGTGCCCCTATCGTTCTATAAATTGTTTGGATACCCCACAGGAGTTGGTTGCTTGCTGGCGCGCAAAACTGCGTTGCGCACCATGCGCCGCCCGTGGTTTGCCGGCGGAGCTATTTGGGCTGTTTCCGTTGAAAGCGACAATGTCTATATGGCCGACGACGAGGCCGCGTTTGAGGATGGCACGGTGAATTTTTTAAATTTGCCGGCGGTTTCTATCGGACTGAACCATATGGATTCGGTTGGTATAGAAACCATTCATACACGGGTTATGTGCCTTTCTCTCTGGCTGTTAGAGCAATTGCAGCAAATGCGCCACAGCAATGGCGCGCCTGTGGTAGAAATTTACGGTCCGAAAGATGTGAGCCGCCGCGGCGCTACCATTGCGTTAAATTTTCTTACCCCAGATGGAACTGTTATTGATGAACGTATTGTTGACCGAACTGCTTCACAAGAAAACATCTCTGTGCGCACAGGATGTTTCTGCAATCCGGGCGCGGGTGAACAAGCGTTTCGGCTATCTCGAGAGAAAATTGTTTCCATTTTTCAAAACGCCGATCGCCCGGAATACGACACCTTTTTATCGGCTATGGGCCTGCAAAGCGGCGGAGCAGTGCGTGTATCGCTGGGCATTGCCTCTAACTTTGCCGATGCGTTCCGCTTTTGGGAATATGCGCATACATTTCAAGACGCTATACCAAATTCGCAGGATTTACCAGCGCGCAGGCACTGCTAAAAGCTTGCCTGCCAAATGTAACGCCGCTGCTGAGCTAAAAGAATCTGGGATGCGGCGGCGTCTCCACAATATGAAAGGAAATGCGTTTTATGTTTCTGATGACCGAGCGATCTTTAGCCTTGCAAAAGCAAGTAACTGAATTTATGAGCAGTGTAGTTCTGCCTAATGAAAAGGTGTATGAAAATCAATTAAACGCCGCGGAATCACGCTGGACAATTCCTCCAATTATGGAAGAAATGAAACAGCAAGCAAAATCCGCCGGATTGTGGAATCTTTTTCTGCCGGAAAGCGACTTCGGCGCCGGGCTAAGCAATTTAGAATATGCGCCCTTAGCGGAAATTATGGGCAGATCGCTTATCGGACCCGAAGTGTTTAACTGCAACGCGCCTGATACCGGCAATATGGAGGTTTTAGTTCGCTATGGATCTCCTCAGCAGCAAGAACAATGGCTGAAACCGCTTTTAGATGGCTCTGCGCGGTCTTGCTTTTCAATGACGGAACCGGATGTGGCAAGCTCGGACGCAACAAACATCGAAGCTTCCATTCAGCGCGAGGGAGACACATATGTAATTAACGGGCGCAAGTGGTGGTCTTCCGGAGCCGGTGACCCGCGCTGTATCTTTGCAATTGTCATGGGCAAAACCAATCCCGCGGCGCCAAAACATGAGCAGCAATCAATGATAATAGCGCCATTGAATACACCGGGCATCCGTATTGTGCGTATGGTTCCCGTTTTTGGCTACGATGATGCGCCGCACGGCCACGGTGAAATTATCTTTGAAAATGTGCGTGTACCGGCGTCTAATATTATTTGGGGGGAAGGTAAAGGTTTCGCAATTGCGCAGGGACGGCTTGGTCCGGGCCGCATTCATCATTGCATGCGCGCTATCGGCATGGCAGAACGCGCATTGGAAACAATGACAGATCGAGTAAAAAACCGAATTGCTTTTGGCAAACCATTAGCCGAACAAGGCGTAATTCAAAGCTGGATCGCCGATTCACGGATGGAAATTGAACAGGCGCGGCTGCTCACGCTGAAAGCTGCTTATATGATGGATACCGTCGGCAACAAAGCAGCGCAAGCGGAAATCGCCATGATCAAAGTAGTAGCGCCAAATACTGCGTTGCGCGTGATAGATCGCGCGATTCAATCTTTTGGCGGTATGGGTGTCAGCGACGATGTATTTTTAGCGCGGGCATGGACACAAATTCGCACATTGCGGATTGCAGATGGGCCAGACGAGGTCCACAAAGCCGCCGTAGCGAAAATAGAGCTGCGCAAAAATAAGTAGATCTGCTCATCAACATATTCACAAACATAAAAAAAAAGGTTTGGGTGAAATTCACCCAAACCCTGCAAGAGAAATCTGTATCGCCGTTTCGCAGATGCGCTGCAGAAAATGTCACCAGCGTTCCACGCCATGGCCGGCGCCAACTCCGGCGAGTTCATAGCGCGAAGTTGTTTGAGAGTAGCCGCCGCGGTATTTTTCATCCGCAATCAGCATGGGTGTATCCAAATCGATAAAACTAAATCCGCCTATACCGGCGGCAAAATGCGCGGAAACAGCCGCGCCCAGCCGCGATTCCATCATAGCGCCAATCATCAGCCCAATTTTTGCGCCGTGGCATACGCCAACAATATCCAAAGCGCCGGATAACGCCGATTTTACTAATTTAATATTAATATAGTGCGCTGCATGTTCCTGCGCAACGCGAATTGCGTCGGCGGCGGTTTGCACGCTTTCATCTGCGGCTATTGGCACATGAGATTGCGCCGTCATTTGCGCCATGCCTTTCCAGTCATCTCGATGCACCGGCTGTTCAAACAAAACGGGAATAATACCCCGCCGCTCTAAAATATCCAGCAAGCGCAATGCGTTTGGCGCGTTATACCCTTGGTTGCCATCTATCATAATGCGCGCATTGCGAGCGGCTTCGTGTACAGCAACCACACGCGCCTCATCATCAGCAAGGTTGCCGCCAACTTTTATTTTAATCAGCGAAAATTCATGCTCATATTTTGCCGCCAATTCACGGGCGCGATCCGGCGTAACAATTGGAATAGAGATATCTGTTTCCACTCCGGTTGAAGCGCCGCCAAAAAACCGGTACATCGGTATTTTGCAATGCCGCAAATAAGCGTCCAGCACGGCAGATTCTACTGCGCATCGCGCTGAAGATTGCGATTTATACTGCGTGGTCATCAATTCACAGATGGTGCGCCAGCTTGCGGCGTCGCGGCCGCGAATCATTTCTCCTATTTCGCGCGCAGCGGCAAGAATTGTTGCTTGTGTTTCGCCGCCGCTGGTTCCGGAGGGCGATCCTTCCCCAAGACCATAAACTCCGTTTTCTAATTCGACACGAACCATTACATTATCGGCGTTTTCAAATTTTCCGGTCGCTATAATATACGGTTCTTTTAACTTAGAATCTGCCGCATCTACAATGACACTTCTGATAACTGTGGGATTCCCTGCGCCATATGGCGCTGATGGATAATTCATGTGCAGTGAGACTCACTTTCTGGAAAAATAGTTAAAACCCAATGGAAAATGTTTCCGAAACAGTTTCAGATCCTTTTGCGGGCTTCCAAAGGAAAAGCGCGCAAACCGCCGCCGCCAGCGCCAGCCAAACGGCAACGCTGAAAAAGTCCGTTAATGTTTGAGCGGCAGCTGCGGTTAAGGCATTTCCATACGCCTGAACCTGCTGCAAATTGGTTATATTCGCCGGCGCAGGTATTTGGCGCGCCAGTTGTATGTAATGCTGCACACCCCAAGATGATAACGCCGCCAGCCCTAAAATCATTCCGGTCATCCGCAGCGCGGTAATAACCGCCGCAGAAACTCCAAAGGAATGTTTCGGCGCTGCGTTTAACGCTGTTACACTAATTGGCGCAACAACCAAGCCAAAGCCTGTACCAGATATAATGGCCCCAAGCGTTACCATATTCCAGTCTATCACAGATCCCCATCTGCTCATCACAAAAAAGCCCAACGCTATCAATAAAGACCCGAAAAAGCCGACAAAACGGCTGCCAAACCGCGATGTTAGCATGCCGCCGAAAAAAGCGCCGAATGGTATCAGCGCCGTCATGCGCAGCAACGCCAAACCTGCGCTTAAATATCCTGACCCGCTGGTTAATGTTAAAATATACGTTGGAATATCTACCAGCGCAGCTATCAAAACAACACCTATCAAGGCGCTGAAAAGCGCGTCGGCGCTGAACGCGATATTTGCAAAAAGCCGCAAACTAATAATAGGCTGTTTTACGCGCATTTCCCAAACAATAAATAGCGCAAACACAACTATTCCCAAAATAATCAGCAGAGAATTATTTTGCGGAGCCTGCGCGCCACTAAAAGACCCCAGCGCGCCAGCCTCTTGACTTAATCCGGAGCTAAGCAGCAGCAGTGATACACCCAGCGCCAGCGACCCAAACCAATCGATATGCCCCAGCATTTTGCTCTGTTGGGCTGAATGCGCATCGACGCGCGCCGGCCAAAGAAATAGTACCGCTGCGCAGATTGCCGCCGCCAGCGGAATATTCAGCAAAAATATCCATTGCCAAGATACAGAGAAAATTCCCAACGTCCAATTGGCGTTTTGAATAATCAGGGCGCCATAAAGCGGCCCCAGTGCGCCACCGGCCTCGGTTACTCCGCCGATAATGCCTAACGCTGTGCCTCTGTGGCGTTCTCCATACATATCCCCAATCATCGCAATAGCTGCCGGCACTACCGAGCCGCCGCCAACTGCCTGCAAAAAACGCGCAATTATCAGCCACGTAAGCCCATCGCTTGGGCTGTTTATCCCCAATTTTGCCAAAAAACTCAGCGGCAGCCAAACACCTAAATTTGGCGCGGCGGCGCACAGCAACGAACCAAATGCAAATAATGACAGACATGCAAGTAAAATTCGCCGGCGACCCAAAATATCAGACACCCGGCCCATCAACGGCATAACAATAACATATCCCAGCAAATAACCGCTTACCACCCACGAAAGCGCATGCAAGTTTGGTTCAGGCGGCAATTCAAAGGTGTTGGCTATAGGAAGCAGCGCGGTAACCACCACGGTTTGATCCAGCGCTGTCAACAACACAGCGGTGCCAAGCAGCGCCATAATAACCGCGCGCGCCGCCGGCCGCAAATTGATTTTAACTGAATCGACGCCCGGCGCAATAACCGCTCCGTCCGCAGATGTATCTGAAACGCTATCCATATTGTTAGTACGCTCCAATTGAATTTATGGCGCGGTAATAGTTACATGTTCATTAAACTGAGAAAGCGTAATAACTCGTTCCGAAGCATTCGTGTCTCCGGATACTATAATGCCTTTCAGCGACACTTGATAAATTTGGCTGTCTTTCTGCCCAATCCACAACGTTACACTTATGGGTGTGGTTTGCGACGCGCCGCCAAAAAAGGATGCAACAACGGAATTGCTGATATTTCCGGAAACTTTCCAAACGCTTACGCCGTTAACTGTATCGGAGGAAGGAGCGCTGGGTGATTGAATTTGTGTAATAATAGCGCCAATTCCCACTTGTGGATCAAATAATTTGGATACATCTGGAATTAATGTTGTTTGGCTGTACACACCGGTTCCGGAAAGATCGGCGTATACGGTTCCGTTTATAAAAATAACATGTATTTGCTGAGTTATACCCGCTAAAATATTATCATCGGCCGTAACTTTCATAGAATCCGGCCGGACGAAATCTCCATCTGCCTTGGCTATAGCAAACACTCCGGGCTGAATATTCGAAGCGGTAATGGTAAAATGCAGCGCAGTATCAGCGTTAAACGCCGCGCTGGCCTTTGAAAGCAGTGAAGCCGCGCTGGGCGGAGGTGTTGTAGTTCCTTGGGAACAAGCCGCAAAAATAACCAGCGTCATAAGCAGCGCTGCCGCAAAAAAACGGCGCATCGATTTCGCGCCGGAAAGTTCGGGAAGTAAGTGCCGCATAATTTTCCTCATTTTTAACTTCAGAATTTTGCTTTCGCATAGTTCCTTTAAATCAGTAAAGGTTTGCCAAGTATTCATGGGGGTTTTCCGCGAATAATACCGGGATGAGTTACATCCTGCGCTACCGCAAAAATCCAACAATAGAATGGTTCCTGCATGTTAGATTTTTCTGCCATTAATCCTCGGCAATGCTGCAACAAAACAGCCGCGCCAAGCAAGTTTGCCAACAGCGTTTCCGGATGTGTTACCTATTTCCTAATTATAGAATATCTTCAAGCACAGAACCAACAGAAATGGAATCAAATGTGACGCCGCTCACATTCCATTTTCTTGAAGTTTCCTTCATTATTACACACTATCAACCAATTTGGCATATTTTTGGCGAATACCTGCGTATAATAGCAATAGCGCGTATTGTATGCGGGGGTATTGTTTTCAAATGGGTTCCGCAAGCACTACACTAAGATGTTGTGGCTGCGGCGCTGGCAATATCAGGCAATGAAAGAAGTTTTGCAAAACTTGCCGGCTTGCGATTGCAAATATTTTAATATATGCTTTGCAGCGCAAATTCCGGCAATAACCGTAATCTTTACACATGCGTTTGCTTTTTATAGGGAAATTTCGAGAAAAGTAGGTCCTCTAACCATGGATGATAATGACAAACAAGTAGTATTGGTTGCCGAAGATGATGAAACTCTTGCGTATTTCTTGCGCCGTCATTTGGAATCTGAAGGATATAACACTACAATAGTGGAAAAAGGATCTGAAACCCTTCGTTTGGCTCCTGAAATCAATCCGGATATTATTATTTTAGATGTGGGTTTGCCTGATACTGATGGACTAACTGTGTGCAAGCAATTAAAAAAAGATACCCAAACCGCAGATATTCCCGTTTTATTTCTTACCGCGCGCGGCGATATTGAGGAACGTGTAGCCGGGCTTTCCGCCGGCGCACAAGATTATTTGGTGAAACCGTTTGCTATTCCGGAACTTCAAGCGCGGGTTAAAGCCATTTTGCGTTCACACCACGAAGCTAATGAAGCAAAAAAACAAATCAACCGCAGTCAGCAAAACATCTTTAATGTATTTAATGATGAAATGCTTACCCCGTTAACCGTTATTAATATGGCGTCACAAATTTTAACCGAAAATCAACAGTTAAGCAGCCAACGCCGCGATCAGCTTATTTTAAGCATTCGCAACAGCGCAGAACAGCTCACCAACATTATTGATGATCTGCTTTACCTCATTAACCCCGCCAAACACATTAATGTCGTAAATATCCATTCCATAGTAACAGAAATTGAAAAACGCTGGACACCACGCGCCGAAGAAAATAATCAGCGTTTGATTTTTCGCGGATTGCGCGATATCCCTTTGATAGACGCCGACGCAACACGGCTGCGCAAAACATTAAGCCATTTAATTGATAATGCCCTAAAATTCACTCCCCGCGGCGGCGTTATTACATTCACTACCGCGCTAAAACACGCAAACGCTGCCGACGCTTCTTTCATCGACAACAATGGCGTTTCTTCTTTGGTTATTCCGGCAGGGCTAATACCTATTGAAGAAATGCGGCAGGATTGGGTGATTTTTGTGGTGCGCGACACCGGCATCGGCATTTCTCCCGAACACCATAAATATGTGTTTCAGCCATTTTATCAGGTAGATTCAAGCACAACCCGCGTTACTTCGGGGTTAGGCTTAGGGCTGGCGGTAGTTGCGGCGTTTGTGCGCACGCATCACGGAAGGCTAGCAGTGCGCAGCGGCAACGATCAAGGCACTACGGTACATTTAGCGTTGCCGGTTAAACAAAACACCATTGGTTTTGCGTCATCTCATTTAGACCCTAACGAACCGGAAGGCGCTTAAACTACAAGCGCCTTATTCCGGACCGATATGATAAACGCCAAAAAGAAATATGGGCAAAACAAACTTCGTGTGCAAAAAACTCAGTTTAACCCTGTAAACAAGTCGTCTTCCGGCGTTGAAAATGTTTCGCCGGAAATCGGTTCCGGGGCCAGCGCGAAAGTTTCCATATTCAATCGCATCGACTCAATTTCATTGCTGCTGTCGGTAAATGGGTTGCCCGGAGGAAGCTGTGTGGCGTGGCAACGCATTGCTTTTGCCTTTACCGCAAGTTCATCAGGCGTTAACTGCAAGCGGGTTGTCAGCTCGGTTTCAGGCACACCCATTTCTTCAAACGGTATACCTGCGGCGTTGCCGCCCGGAACAAAATTTGGTTGGCCGTTGCTGCGCATCATTTGTGTCATCTGAACCATCATTTCGCGGGATGGTGAAGAGTAATAAACTTTCCGCACCAAGTGCGGCGCGCCAAACTCCGGGAATTCATCTTCCCGCGCGCAAGCGGCAATAGCGGTAAGTGTTAAATAGTGAATTGCCACATGATCGGGGTGCCCATAAATGCCATTAGGCGCAAAAGTAATAACAACATCCGGACGAAAACGGCGCAAATGCGCTAAAATTTTGGCTGATGCTTCTTCAGTTGAGGCGTTTTTCAACTGGCCGTCGATATACCCCAAAAACGAAACATCTTGCACACCAACGGCGGCGGCCGCGCGGCGCAGCTCCATTTCGCGAACTGCGCCTAAATTTTCCGGCGCCGCCAAAGATGGATCGGCTATTTCGCCGGCCTCACCGCGGGTAGCGCATACAATCGCCGCGCGGTGACCGCTGCGCACTGCGCGATATAAGGCTCCGGCGCAGCCAAAGGTTTCATCATCCGGGTGCGCAAACACCGTCATAATTTTTAAGGGATTACCCATTATTAAACTCCTGCAAAAAAGTGCGCCTGCGTTTGCGGCGCAAGGCGGAATAGTCCGCATACTACTATTCAGTATATGCTACGCGCGCCATTTAAACAGTATTTTTTCAGCGCAACGCGCAAAAACAGCATGCTTAGCGTTTACCCAGCGCCCGCAGCGCTGTTGCCGCCGCCGCCTGAGTCCAAGAATCCCTGTCGGAAAGCCGTTTGCGCAGGGGATCGATCGCGCGGTTATCGCCAATTCGCCCCAGCGCTTCCGCGGCAATGGCGCGCACCTTGGGGTTACGATCTTCCAGCGCCGCCAAAATACTCTCCAGCGATTTATCGCTGCGCATCATCCCTAACGCCTCTATAGCGGCGATCCGCAATTCATCATCGGAAGTTTGCAAAAATTTCATCAGCGCAGGCTGCGCCCGCAAGTCGCCGATTTTCCCCAACGCATAGATTGCCGCAATCCGCGTGCGTTTATTCGCACTGCGCATCTGCGCCACCAAAATATCATACGATTCGCGGCCGCGCAAAACACCCAAAGCCTCTATGGCGGCAATATTCAGCGCAGTGTCGTTATTTTGCGCCACTATGGCCGCTACCTCTGCCGCAGGCTGACCAATTGCGGCTAACGCCTCCATTGCCCGGCGATGAATAGCGCTGGAAGGCTCACTTTCAGCGACAATTTGCAGCAACGGCCGCGCGCCGTCAGATCCGGCATAGCGAAAGCCGCGCTGCAGCGATTCCCGCACAATTGGATCCTGCTCCAGCAGCAGCGCGGTTAATTCATTCAAACTTTCCCGCGAGGCCAGCAGTCCCAAAACCTGCGCAATTTGCGCGCGAAGCAGGCGATTGGCCTTTTCAGCTTTTACGATGCTTCCCAGCGCAGGAGCCAGTTCATTTCCTGAAGATGTTTCGCATAATTGCAACGCTTCACTAATGGCGCCGCGGCGGCGTTCGCTCTCTTCGTTTTGTGTGGTCCCAAAATTCAGCATTTTATCACAAATATCGCGGGTAATTTCCTGAAGATTATCAAACGCCGCCCGCTCGGGAAACCGGATTGCGCCGGATAATGCGTTTGCTGCAATCATTAAAGTTAACGCCAAAGGCAGTTCGTCTCCTAATGCGGGGCCATTTACACCAGCAGCAATTCGCCGCGCCGCAGGAGAAGCCGCTAAACGCAATAGCCGCTGCGCCATTCCCGGCACATCATCCGTTAATGCGCCCCACATAATCATAATTTCCAGCCATTCGCGGCGCAGCAGCGCAGGAGCCATCCGGCCAAATCCGGAATCGTTATCATTAAATTGCCGCGCCGCGCAATATGATAATACTAATCCACTGCGAAAACGCAACCCCTGCCCATTTCTGCTTCGCTCTAATATGCCAGCCATACAGGCAAGGTCAATGGCTTCTGTCAGCTGAATTTCGTTCAAATTCAGCGCGCGCGACCCAACTTCACCTAATGGCGAAGTGTTTGCCGAATCTGCCAGCAAACTGCGCACGGCCTTCCGTTCATTCCACGCTTGTGCGCCGGTAATTTCAATTAATCCTGTCAGGCGAAAAGCAATGGCTAGAAAACCCAGCGCGCGCTGCGAACGATCCAGTCTTTCATCATACACACCAATTGAAGAAAAAGCTGTTGCAACGTGCTGCCGCAAGATATCTGTGCGGCTTTGCGGGCACGGAATCCCTTTTTGCGCCAATTGCAGCGCCAACGCCAGCAAACCCGGGTTTGCATAAATCGGCCACAGACGTTGCGACGCTATAACGCTCAGCATATCCGGTGTTTCTGGGGATGATTTTATCAACCCTATCTTCCATGCTTGCGACACCATTTGTTTAATATTTTCCGGAGTCAGCTCATGAATTTCGGCGCGTGGCAAGCTGCGCAGCAAAGGTGATAATGGCTCCAACTCTTTATAGGCAAAATCATCAGTTGTAATTGCAAATCGCAATAAACTTTCCGCGCCATGCAGCGCCAATCCCAGCCGATTCAAAAATTCATGCCGCATTGGTTCCGGCGCTTCATCCAATCCATCAAAATATAAGATCACTCTGCCGGCCTGCGTAAGCGCACGCACGTGCTCTGCAAGCGCCGGTGAACCATATGAACTGATTATTCCGGATATTGCAGTATAGTAAATATTTGAATCCTCTTCAGTTTGCATATATGCGGGAATGGGCAGATATACCGGAAGATCGGCGCGGTGAAACAAAATATCCCAAAATGAAATCGAGTCTATCACTGCAATCATTTGTTTTTGCAGCTCTACAGATTTTCCATATCCCCCAGGCCCTGTAATTACCATTTGCGGCACAGTGGAAAGTAATTTAGACAGCGCAATCTCCGCAGGCTGTTTTTCCGGCGCAATATATAAACACTGCGCGGTATAGCCCAACCCATGCAAGGGCGCCCTTGCCGCCAAGCGCATTCTAAAATCATTGCGGGCGGCGTGTAAGTACACGCGCCATTGGCGGATTATATAGATCCGATGCGCCAGCGCATATGAACCAACGGCCGCGGCAGCCAGCGCCACCAGCAATATGCTAAAAAACAGCCAATAACGGCCGGCAAACACCGCAACGGAATATTTGCCGCTCAGCAACTGCGCCAGCGCCAGCGTTCCTTGCATATTTACCGGCAGCAGCGCAGCCACTACCACAATAGCAACACCGGCGCTGAACAGCGAATACATTACTCGATGGAAGCGCGGCAGCAGCCATTGTTCTGCCTGTATCTGCGCAGCATCTGATTGATTGTGAATAACTTGATTCACGAATAATTATTACCCATATTATTAATATAGACCTGAGCATATGTAACGCATAAAACAGAAAGCGCCAGAGACAGCGCGCCTCCTGACGGTGCAGGGGTATTCCCCCGCGATTCCGTTTGTTCCTTTTTTAGGCTCAGGTCGCTGGAATAAAGCCAAAAAGAATAAATACATTGCGCAGCGCCAATAAACTGCTCCTAAAATTGCACAGTCTTTGACGCCGCAATAGATAAGGCGCATGCGCCTTTGCGTTTATACGTAACGCAAGGTTTGATAGCGCTTTCGGAACGCGATAACTGCAGCAGCAGTATCTTTGTTGCGCAGCGTATCCGCCATAAGCTGAGCCAATTCTCCCATTGCAGCGGTATCCATTCCAAACCGGGTCATCTCCTGAACACCTATTCTTAATCCCGAAGGAGAACGCGGATCCGTATCGCCGGGAAGCATATTATAATTGACAATAATATTTGCCGCTTCCAATTTTTTTGCCACTTCCAAACCGCCGCCAAACGCAGTAACATTGACAGCAATTTGATGGCTTTTAGTATAGCCAAACTCTTTTGCTTCCACCGGAACCCCCAGTGAATCCAGCGCTGCGCCCAACGCTTGGGCATTAGCAATAATTGCTTTTGCGTATGTTTTGCCATGTTCACGCATTTCGCGCGTGGCAATTAACAGCGCGGGCAGTGTGTGCAAATGATGGTTGCTGGAAGATCCCGGAAATACACCGCGATCTACGGGCTGCCAATACTTCTTTTCGTCTTCCGGATTTAAATTTGCCGCTACTATGCCGCGCTGCGGTCCCGGAAAGGTTTTATGCACACTGCCGGTCAGCAGTGTTGCGCCTTCCTGAAGTGGCTGCTGAAATTCTCCGCCGGCGATAAGACCCAGCACGTGAGCGCCATCATACAGCACAGGAACGCCAAGCGGCGAGCACACCGCAGCAATTTCGCTTACCGGTTCGGGAAATAGGAACAGTGATTTGCCAAGCACAACCAGTTTGGGCTTTACCTGTTCCACCAAAGCAATGGCGGCAGGGGTATCCATATGATATTTATCCGGAGCAAGCGGCCAATAGTGCAGCGGAAGCCCTTTTTCGCCATCTGCCTTCAGCGCCATGCCGCGAACTTGTATACGGCGGCCAAAAACCCCAATAGGCGCATGGCTGATATGGCCGCCGCCATCGGTAGAGTTTACAATCACACTGTCTCCGCCGCGCAGCATACCCAACGCCACAGCGGTATTAGCGTTATTGCCACTGATAGGGCGCACATCAATTTGTTTAGCGCCAAGCAATTCTTTCAGTTCTGTGGCGGCCATTGTTTCAATTGCGTCGATATATTTTGTGCCCTGATAATATCGGCGGGTTTCTTCGGATGTATTCGGGTGCCCTTCGGCATAGCGCGCCATAAAATCATTATTTTGCGCATTGCGAACAGCAGGGCTTTGAGTATTTTCACTGGCAATTAAATTAACGCATTCGGATCGCCATGCGTTTTGCTGCCCGATAAGGTTCAGCACATCATCTATGGGAACAGGCATAAAAGATCCGCCTTTCAGAAAACAAAATTTTCAACGGCAGTAACATGCCGCTGCTGCAAAAACAGTTCCTGTTTACAGTGTACTTCAAACACAGCCGCGGCGTATAGAGGCATCTATAAGCAGGGCGCCTCTATAGCGCAGAACTGTATTTTGCAGAAATTATTTGCCAAGCAGTTTATTTACCGCATTCACAAACAGAGTGGGGTCTTCCAAATGTTCACCCATACTTAACATGCACTGCCCATACAACATCTCGGCCCATGGCTGCAATTCTGTATCATCCTCAATACGCAGCATATTTTGAATCACTGTGTGCGATGGATTAATTTCTAATATTGGTTTCATGGTTGGCAGCATTTGTCCCGTGGATTTCAATAAGCGCTGCAAACTTGGATCCAGATCTTCCTCGCTTTGAATTAGGCATGCGGGAGAATCGGTCAGGCGTGAAGAAGTTTTTACATCTTTAATTCTATTATCCAGCAGCGTTTTTAACCGTTTCTCCAATTGATGCAGCGTGTTTTCATCCGTTTGCTTATCTTCGGATTCGGTGTCTTCTTCTGCTCCGTGAATATTGGAAAGATCAATTTCGCCGCGGGTAACAGATTGAAATTCCTTGCCTTCAAATGTCCGCATTTCCGCAGTGATAAAGTGGTCAATAGGATCGCTCAGCAGCAGCACTTCTATGCCTTTTTTGCGAAAAATCTCTAAGTGAGGGCTGCGGTTTGCCGCTTGATAGGTTTCCGCAACATTATAATAAATTTTATCTTGGCCCTCTTTCATCCGTGAAATATAGTCTGCCAAGGATACTGTTTGCTCTTCTGAAGCGCTTTCGGAAGTGGTAAAACGCGCAAGTTTCGCAATCGTTTCGCGATTTGCGTGATCTTCCATTATTCCTTCTTTCATCGCCCGGCCAAACTCTTTCCAAAAAGTTTGATATTTTGCGGGATCTTTTTCCGCCATATCACTTAATGCGCCTAAAACACGTTTTACAGCATTATTTTTAATAATTTCAATAACTCTATTTTGCTGCAAAATTTCGCGCGAAACATTTAACGGCAAATCATTGGAATCGATAACGCCACGCACAAAACGCAGATACCGCGGCATTAAATGCTCCGAATTATCCATAATAAAAACGCGCTTTACATACAGTTTAATGCCTGAACGGCGTTCTGTACTCCAAAAATCAAACGGGGCAGTGGAAGGAATAAAAAGCAGCAACGTATACTCATACGCGCCCTCCAATTTGGTGTGCAGGTAAAGCAAGGGATCGTTTGAGTCATACGCCATATGCTTATAGAATTCAAAATAATCTGCTTCCTTAAGATCACTGCGTGAACGTGTCCAAAGCGCAGCGGCCTGGTTAACCTGCTCTTCTTCAGAAGTTTCTGCTTCGCCGCCTTCTTGTTTCATAAAAATTGGCACATTAATGTGGTCGGAATATTTGCGGATAATGTTTCGCAGCGTATAGCCATTAAGCAAATCTGCGTCATCTTGGCGAATATGCAGCACAACGGTTGTGCCGCGGGTTTCACGCGCTTCGCGTTCGATTGTATACGTGCCTTCCCCGGCAGATTCCCAGCGCACACCTTCATCGGGCGCAAGCCCGGCGCGGCGGGTAAACAGCACAACTTTATCTGCCACTACAAAAGAGGAATAAAAGCCGACACCAAATTGACCGATTGCATTTGCGCTGTTCTTTTTATCTTCCGACAAGGTTTGTAAAAATTCACGTGTGCCCGATTTTGCAATAGATCCGATATTTGCAATCACCTCGTCATAAGACATGCCAATGCCGTTATCGTGGATGGAAACGGTTCCGGCGTCTTTATCATATTCCACATGAATTGCGTAATTGCTGTCATTTTCCAATACATCGGGATCAGAAAGCGCCAGAAAGCGCAACCGGTCAATTGCGTCTGACGCATTAGAGATCAGTTCCCGCAGAAATATTTCACGGTTGCTATATAACGAATGAATCATCAGGCGCAGAAGTTGCTGCACCTCTGCCTGAAAATCTCTAGTTTCGGTAGCCATATATGTTGGATATTTTTCCTTTCCGGAATATCTATTTAATATCTATTTTGAGGCGCCGGCAGCTGCATAGAAGCTTGGCGCCATCACAAACAATGATTTTTGCAAATTGAAACAATGCTGCCATTACTGCGCGACACCAAGCGCAGTTTGCAGCGCCGTGCGCATAATTTCAATGGGCGCGCTGCAACGGGTCCACATCGTCCACGCCAATGCGCCTTGATATAGCAGCATTGATGCGCCGTTTGCCGCTTCCAAATTTCGTTGGCGCGCGGCTTGAACCAGCGGAGTTTCGTATAAAATAACATCGTAAACCAGCGCAGTATCGGGCAGCAACGCAATCTCCTCTGCAGTAAGCGGGCAGCCAGAATTATGCGCAGCCCCAAATGAAGACGCTTGAATCACGCAATCTGCCGCGGCTAATTGCTCTGCGGCGCCGGGTGATCCCGGCAAAACATGCGAAATGGAATCGGCGTTCCAATACTCCGGCTGCGCAGCAATAAAATGCCGCATCATACGATCTGCCGCGGGGACGTTTCTTGCAAAAATTGCAGTGTGGCCGGTGTTTAATTCAGCCAAAGCGGCGCAAGCAGCGTATGCGGCGCCGCCAGACCCGATAACAACGGCGCGGCTAATTTGCCGGCGCAATTCCTGCAGGGCTTGTAACAGCCCGGAAACATCAGTATTTTCACCAACGAGCAGGCCGTTTCTATGTACAATAGTATTAACAGCGCCGGCTTGCTGAGCCGATGGCGCAAGAACATCCATCAGCGGCAAAACAGTTTGTTTATATGGAACAGTAACATTTGCCCCAAGAAATTCGGGATTTTTGAGCATAGCAATGCGTTGTGAAAGATCGGATTGTTCGGTGTTCCACAAATGATATTCCATATTTAGGCCAAGGCTTTGGAAAGCAGCGTTATGCATAGCCGGTGAAAGCGAGTTAACAATCGGAAAACCAATCAGGCCGACTTGAAAATCCATTTATAAACCTCACTGCAACTGTTCTGAGCAAAAACGCGCGCACATATAACGCTGCTGAAGCATTAAAAAGCCGCCATGGGCTGCCTTAATGTTCCTGAGACGCATCCACACCATAGTCATCCGGCCCGGGGATTACATCCATCGGGGGAACTTCCGGCGCACGATGTTCGCGCAAATAATGTATACACTGCTCATATGTTTCTGATTTTATCATGCTGTGTGTATGGTAATAATTCAGCATAACATCCAATTTCAAAATACTCATCAAATTATAGCCATGCTGCCGTAAATAGTCTGTTGCGCCCTGATCTCTATCAATAAGCACAACAGCGTCTTTCACAATAATATCATTATCAGCAAGAAAGCGAGCGGTTTCAATAATACTGCCGCCGGTAGTAATCAAATCATCAATAATCAGCGCGCGCGCGCCGGGCTGAAATTTACCTTCAATACCGCGTTGTCCGGATCCTTGCTGCTGCATGCGCGGATAAATAGTTGGAGTAGATGTTTGCAGGGTATAGGCAACACTTAAAATCAATCCGCCTACAGGGATGCCCGCAACCACTTCAAACTGGCTGATGCGAGATCTGCGCAGGCTTTGCGAAAGTTCAATCTCCTGTTGCATAAGGGTAGCGGCGACGCGCAAAGCCATAGGATTGCTGACGAGTTTTTTTGGATTAATAAAAATGGGTGACTTTGCCGCAGAATGGCTGATTGAAAACTCACCGAATTCAACCGCGCCGATATCAAACAACGTTTGGGCCAGCCATAAATTATCGAGTGACTTATCCTTCCCCACGATGAAAGCCTCTTTCATAATTTTTTATCTGCGCCGGAATACAGCGCTGTATAGGACTTTTGCCTGAACAACAAATGCGGCTGCACAAAACATGCAGTGTCAAGCGCAAAGACTAGAACACAACCCCAACATAATCAGCAAGGGCGCAAGCGGCATACTTTTGGATAAAAGCAAAATCGCTTAAACCGCTGATTATACGGCAGATTGTTAAGAATCTGCCAAGAAGCGCGGCGGAGCCGCACAAAAACACACAAAAGCAGAAAACGTAAAGATTTCATGCCTCACATGTAAAATAGTGAAAAAATACCATAAAATAGCAGTCAGAAAAGCGTACTATGGCATAATCTTTTAACAACTTTTATGTTATAATATCTAATGTAAAAATATGTCATGCAAAGCTATCTCATACGGAGTTATTGGCGCCAAACTTGCAATTCCATTTGCTAACCAGCAAATGCAAGGATCGCAAGCGTGTTCTATGATGATAATCGTTCTCCAGCACATGAGAAACAATGCAATGAAGCCGAAAGTTGGCTTATCACCGCCAATTATCAACATTTGGAGCGTAGTCTATAGTATATATAGATGTTGGAGATATCTCCAAATGGTCATTCTGCCCCGCCTTCTGTTTAAAATAAAAACTGGCGCAACAAAAGTGGCTGCTTATGCGTTTTTATTTATAGCATAACTATGCCTAATGGTATGTATATCATATTTACAAAGAAATTGCCAGAAGTATGAAAAGAGTATTTAAAGGTGGTTTGACAGAGCGAACATTATCGGCCAGACAATTATGGTATTTTTTATTTTTATAAGTAAAGCGGAAGATGAAAACAATGTCACAGAAAAAAACAACAGCCAACAACAAACGCAAAAAAAAGGCTGATCCGGTTCGAACCGAAACGCCTCCTTCAGTGAAGGCGTCGAAGGAAAGTGTAAAATCACTTTCCCAGCTTCTTATTGAAGGCAAAAGTCAGGGATGGGTGCGGCAAACGGATATTGCGGCAGCATATCAACGCGAATTTGATAACTTGAATAAAGATTCAGCGCCGGTTAGCGGGTTCGAACCGACTCTGGATGTTACCTTTGAAATCGAAGAATTCGAGAATATCGATGAAGCTATCGACCGCTTTATGCAGGAAGATATCGAAGTCATAGAGGAAGATTCATTCGATGAATTGGGTATTGAAGATTACGGGGACCCTGATGAGGTTGAAAACGATATGGATCATACAACTGACTCCGATCTGGAGTTCCAAGATGAAAGTGATTTCGCATTTGGCCGCCAATTTCGCGGGCGTGATAACGCAAACGAGGCCGACAGCCACAGCGAAGGAGAAATCGACGCCATTACGGCCTATCTCCGAGAAATCGGCAGAGTGCCTATGCTGACGCATTCTCAAGAAATTGAGCTTGCTAAAAGCATTGAGAACGGAGATAAAGAAGCCGGCCGTAAATTTATGCTGGCTAATCTTCGGCTCGTTGTCAGCATCGCTAAACGCTATGTCGGCCGCGGCCTTACGTTGTTAGACCTCATTCAAGAGGGTAACATCGGATTGATGCGCGCCGTGCAACGCTACGATTGGCGCCGTGGCCACAGGTTCAGCACCCACGCTACGTGGTGGATTCGCCAGGCTATTAGCCGCGCAGTCGCTGATAAAGGCCGCGCCATCCGGCTTCCGGTTTATGTTAATACCGCACTGAACCGCGTGCGCCGCGAACGCCAACGCCTCATCCAAGAAATGGGCCACGAGCCAACCGATGAGGAATTGGCAGACGCCGTCGGTATCGAAGTGCACAGATTGCATGAACTGGAATCTGCTCCGGGCGCTCCCATCTCGCTTGAATCGCCAGTCGGAGAAGATGAAGAACAAGAGCTTGGCGACGTTTTAGCCGATGACGCCAGCGCATCTCCGGAGGAATCTGCCACTGCCAACACGCTTACTCAAGAGGTTCGCGATGTACTGGCCGATGTACTTACACCGCGCGAACAACTTGTTTTAGAGCTGCGCTTTGGCTTGGGCAACGGCCATTCATACCCACTCGAACAGGTTGGTAAACAATTAGGTATTACCCGCGAAAGGGTACGGCAAATCGAAGCCGGCGCATTAGCCAAACTTCGTAACCCAAAAGTTCTAGATCGATTACGCGACTAACTACCGTAATATTCCGTAATTTCCTTGGTGAAAAGGCGGCATAATGCCGCCTTTTCATTTTTCAGGTATTTACACAATCTTGGAATATGATATAATTTTTAGGCTTGGCGTTTTGCCAAGTTTCATATTTATTTAAATGTTGAGAATTTGAGCAGCTTTTATGAAGTTTTATATAGCCGGGTGCGGCAGAGTTGGCGCTGATTTAGCCAAACAATTATCAGGCAACCCAAATTATGAAGTTACTATTATCGATAAAAATCCCCTCGCTTTTAATCGTATTAAATTCAGTAAAATCCAATACCCAAACCTAAACATGATCATTGGCGATATGGTTGATCCTTCTTTTATAAAAACTCTGGACCTTAAAGAAGACTCATATTTTTTTGCTTTAATGTCCGGTGATAACCGAAATATCTTTGCAAGCCTTATCGCTCAAAAAACGTATAAAGCGCAAAATATTTTTTGCCGCATCCTGGATCCGCAGCGCTGCAAAATTTATACCGAACATTATGGTATCAAATGTTTCAGCCCCACTAGCTTATCACTGCAAAAATGTTCAGAACTGAGTACAAATATCGTCCCTGAATTCAGTTCCAACATTTCAAATCAACCCAATTCCGATAAACCACTACAAATACATTTGGATGATCCCCATAATGATATTTATATTATTGGCGGCGGCGGAGAAATTGGTCTGCAATTAGCTAAAAAACTGCTCAAAGAGCAAAAAGAACCTTTAATTCTGGAAAAAAATCCCGAACGCATTAAATATTTGAAAAATCACCAAATTCCCGAATCTTATTGCGAATTGGCAGATGCTTGTGAAGTTTCTACATTGGAATATTTTGGCGTTCATAGGGCGTCTCATTTTATTGCCGCAACCGGTGAAGATGAAGATAATTTGGTGATGTGCCAAGTAGCCCGAACTTTAAACAGCTCATGCGCTATCTATGCGCGCGTTAATAATGTAGATAATATGGCTCTGTTTGAAAACGAGAATTTTACCGTCATCAGCCCTACAAAAGATCTTATAAGAAAGATTACGAACGATCTGCACACGAATATTCATATTCCCAATAATCTGGATATCATCATTGCCAACAATAATTCAGACCGAGTGCTGTGCAGTTTTTCTCTATTAAAAGATTCAAAATTCGTGCTCAAATCTGCTGATGAATTTTTGCGCAATTCTCCGGTTCCGCTGCAGATCGTTTCTATATCTTCGCCTAAAAAAGGTATTACCTATGATATCTGTCAGCAAGATACCGCTATAGATTTACAAACATTGATACTCAAAAAAGATTTTATGATCACCTTTTTACTCGATAAAACAAACTTGGAAAAGTTTGTTTCTTATATTTCATCAGACCAAATCGAGCAAAAAGAAACTGAAATCCCTAGCTCACATGTTGAGAATGCAGCAGCTAATCATAACGGCGCCGACGCAATCACTCCACCTGCAGCTGATGTTAACCCTACAAACGGGCACAACGGACACCTTATAAACGGTCATAATGAGTCCCAAAGCATTCTCCAAGAAGGTTAAGTAAAGACCGAGGAAAAAATTTTGGAACACGTTCATGCGCATTCAGATCTACCCTATTCATTAGTGGTTTTGGATATAGACGGAACATTGCTAAACAGCAATCACATGCTTACCGAATACACACGCCAAACAATATTAACATTGCGAAAACTTGGCGTGCAAATTTCCTTGGCGACAGGCAAACTTTTCCAATCCATTAAACCGCTTATTCAAGAACTGCAGATGGCAGGGCCGCAAATTACTTGTAATGGCGCTGTAGTTGCAGATGCGCAATCACAAAATTTCCTGCAGACGTTTCTTATGCAGGAAAAATCGATACATGATGCGCTAACACTGCTATCGGAAGTCAATCCGGAAATTCCCATAGGTTGGTATACGCCCGAAAGCATCTATACTACCAGCATTAATCCTGATTTCAGCGCACTGCTGCAAGCCTATCACGAACCCAAACCGCTATATACACAATATTTTCAATCATTGCCGGATCCGGTAAAAATTCTTATCACCGGAAGTGAGGCAGACTTTGGCAACATCCGTAACGCCGCCGCAAAACGCCACGCATTTACCGCACAAATCACCAGAACTTCGGTTGATTTTCTGGAATTTTCAGAGCCTGGTGTTCATAAAGGCGCGGCCTTGCAATTAATTGCAGAGACTATGCGCATTCCACAACAGAAAATTATTGCTATCGGCGATGGTGAAAATGATATTTCACTGCTGCAAACAGCAGGCATTGGTGTTGCCATGGCTAACGCCAGCCAAGAAGTAAAAAAATGGGCTACACACACTGCGTTATCCAACGATGAAGACGGCGCCGCGAAATTTTTAGCAAACATTTTTCTATAAATGGGGTGCGCTTATGATTCCGCATAAACACCTATACACAGTTGCAATAATTTTATGCGCAGGACAAGGCTCACGCATGAAAGCCAGCAAAAATAAAATCTTTTTAGAGATTGGCGGCGTTCCAATATTTGCGCGAACATTGGCGGTTTTTGAGCGCAGCGCAGCAATCGATGAGATTGTTGTTGTCGCGCACCCGGATGAAATAGAGTATTTTCAGCATACTGCTTTAAAAACATATCAATTTTCAAAAATTACGCGCATTACAAGCGGAGGAACCACCCGCAGACGCTCCGAAATGAATGCGCTGAACACCCTGCGACAGCGCATAGCGCATCATGAAATTGATCTTCTTTTGGTACACGACGGAGCCAGACCTTTCACTACAGAAGCGATGATAGACGATGTTTTAGGAGCCGCTGAAAATTTTGGCGGCGCCATTGCCGCCATCCCCGAGCTTTCCGGCGATGAAATTTTTGCTATAGACAGCAGCGGTTCCATTCAACAAGTATTTCTTCCCGGTAGTTTATGGAACGCACAAACACCACAAGCGTTTCGCGCTGCCGAACTGCTGGATGCTTATGACGCCGCCGAGCGTGACAATTTTGACGGCACTGATACCGCTTCGTGCTTTGAACGCAGCGGCCGCCGGGTAAAAGTGGTCCGGGGATCCGGCAATAATATTAAAATCACTACTCCGGAAGACCTTGCGTTCGCCGAACATATCATTGCCAACAATCCCTCATGAATGTCTCACCGCAATTTATACTTCAACTGTTGCAATTGGAGGCAATACTATTGGCTCTATGGCTTTTGGTAATTCCTCGATGGGATCACTTTTCGGCCGATTGCGCCCCAAATAAATTGTATATCCGGCTAGCAGCAAAATTCCCAGCGCCATCAAAACTGCAGCCACGGCCGATGTCCATTCCACCATCAGCCGCACTTGCCCAACTTCTTCAAAAAAATTCGGCGTTTGACTAATGCGGTACTCTGTAATACCTGTCAGCCCACTAAAATAAAGAATACAAACGGTAGACAGCCAAAATCGAACATGTTTCTGCGCTGCCATAAATATAAATACTAAGCCAATAACAAATGGCTCGGAAAAATAATATCCCCATGTCGCTTTTAAGAATAACGCAAAAAATAGCTGGGATATGACAATGACACCGGTAAGGAGCGGATCGGTATCGCGGATTTTACCTGCTATAATCAATGCAGCGCTTACAATTACTGCAAAAATGATCGCGATTGTAGAATCATAGTTTTGCAGCAGCGCGCCAACATGGGTATTACGCAGAAAAGTCCAGAAAGAACCATCCATTATCGGCTCTGATGAGCGAAAGGTAACTAAGGAATATATGGTATCGGCGCGGCTTTTCCATAAAAAGGGCAGCAATCCAGCTGCCAGCGTAACCATAGCGCCGGCAGAAAAGAAAAGAACATCTTTCCATTTCCGGTTGACGGCCAACGCAATCACAAGCGGTATAGCAATAAACACCGACGCAGTGCGGGTGAGGGCAGCTAAGCCAATCCAAATACCTGCTTCAGCGCGGCGATTATGCAGAAATGCGCGCAACCCCATAACTGCGCACAGTAATTCAATAATAATTTCATAGTGGCCGTAAAAAATCAGGCAGTCATACATTGTTGGGCTGACGATAAGCAAAAGGGCGATAAATGCTTGCTCATAAATCGAAAATGTATGATCTTTGCGTTTCCGTATCAAATCTAACAATAATAAAACCAAAACATAATACAGCAGCGCAAAAAAAGCAATAAACAATAGCCGTAGGGTAACGGTGTCATCATACCAATACATTTCAATCGTAGTAATTTGGCACGGCTGACCAACACGCTCTAAACCTAGCAGATAACCAATTTTTAGAATGCCGCCAATAACCATTTCACCTAAAGGGCCGTTAGCGTTAGGATATATCCCTATCCGCACCGCATACATATCCAAGGGATGCCCAGCCGCTACATAACTTGCGCTGGGCAGAAATACGTTGCCAAAATCGTTGGCGCACAGGCTGACGCCACCGGATATTATATATGCGCGCACATATCCCCATACGGAAAACACGGCGCCAAGAACAATATACAGGCCATAAAATAACCGCACATGCTGTTTATAAAATTGCAAGAATGAAGCTTTCATCAAAGTAATCGCATTTCCTGAATTAAATTTATTTGTTTGGTATATAGGTTCCACTACCTAAAATACCGGTTAGGGAAAACAGCGCCGAGGATGTTTATGTAAAACACAGCGGATGTTCAGCCCCTTTTTAATTACGTATTTTCTATACTTCATCGTATCATCTAAGGGAAAGGAACAGTGCAGTTCTAACCATACTTAGGCTATTTGGTTTTGCAATATTATTGACGAAGCTTTGGTAAAAGTGTTACGCTAAAGAAAACAACCATTAGTTTTTTTATACAGTGGCGCTGACCGAATGCCAAAGACCTCATGGAAAGCTGCGGATGACATATGCCACAAAGTGAACCGAAAGATAAACTTTTACGGGTAAAAAATTTTTGGGAAAGACTTTTTCCCAAAAGAACCAGAAATAAAATTTCCGTAAAAATTACGCTGCAGCGTAAAACCTATGCCAATAAAAATATACTGCTAACACGAACTATTCAAGCCGCAGGGAAACATGCGCAACACAATTCGCTGATTCAATACATCTTTGTTGAAAGCGGCAATTTTCTAAAGACACAGTTCGCTATTTTCCGCGACAAAAATATTTTCCAAAGCAGTGACGCCGCGGAGTATTTACAAATTAATTTCTGCACAACAGCAAAATTAAATACCTACCGAGAATTATTGCCGCTTTTATACGCCCGCGTAGCTTTAGACATCAAATCTGCTCGAGAACTCTATTTGCAAACTCCTAACAAAAATATGGAGGAATTTCTAATCATCACACCGAAACTAATGCATAATTTTGAATTTTTGCGTTTCCTCCTTGCAAAAGGTGTTTTTAGCGAAGAATTACCAGATGGCGCAAAAACTAAATATATCCAAGATGTTGATTTGCCTGAATTTAATATTTACGATGATGACGCAGAAGATGATATGAATGAAGGCTAGCAAACAGAATGAAATGGTAACTACTCAGAATGTTAAACCGCAATGGCCGCATTAGAATACTGCGCAGGTATATCTTGTCCCTCTTTCATTGATAAAGACCATCATTTTGTGGAGTTTGTTTTGCAGGAAAATTATAAATAGACTAGAACGGAGAGACACACAATGGTTGTCGGAATCATTATAGGAAGCATGATGAACCTGTTTCTCGGGTTTCTGTTGATTAGTTTGAGTGTACCGCTGCTTAAAGGAAATACGCCGCGCAACGCCACATTTGGTTTTCGATTTAAATCTGCGTTTCAATCAGATGAAGTTTGGAAAAAGACCAATCAATATGGGGCAAAGTGGCTGATTCGCTGGTCGGCGCTTTTAATGATTTTGAGCATAGCTAGTTTAAGTGTGCTTGTGTTGCCTATCGCTATACCAGTTGCTGATATTGGGCTTATTTTCCTGCCTATTGTGTGTGTATGTGCTCCGATGCTGCAAACATACCAATTCAGCAAACGAATTGCTACTCAAAGTTCTGCATAAAGATTGCTTTAGATCCGATATAACAACTGCGGGGCTAAGCTATCTATCAAGTTGACAGATGCCCCCCGCAGTTGTATACTTATGCAGATAAAAATGCAGCAGATTTATTGATACTGGCCGAGCGAGAAAACCACGAAGTCTTTAGCTTCGTGGAAGAATCGCCGTTCCTTACCCTTGTGTTTCAATGTAGTGTCGAATGACTTCTTTCCCCTTGCGGGGACTGGCTTTGGGTGAGAG
>JAJYBV010000121.1 GCA_021778805.1 Chloroflexota bacterium
GTAAGGGGCTATCGCCCCTTGCGCGGGGGTTGGGGCGCCTCCCAAAAATATTATTTATAAAACAATACCCCACGGTACACGCAGGGATACGTAAGGGGCGAATGCCCCTTGCGCAGGGTTTGGGGTGTCCCCAAAATATTTCTTATAAATTACACCAGCTGAAAACTGCCGTTTCTCCACTCGATTAATTCGGTAGAAGATGCGCTGTGCGGATACGCGCGGGTCCACGCTAAAGTAAAGCGCGAAGTATCTGCCCCAGGGTATGGCGCAGAATTTGGTTGCATAAACCACTGCTCATATTCCGGATTCCACTCTGCGGCCTTTGGTCGGGCAAATTGCGGAATCCAAGTTCCCGTATTGATAGCCGTTTGATTTGCGCCATTGCGCCATCTGCCTGCGAAATGCGTATGCCCATAAATATAAAAAGCTGTGTTCTGCGGAGCCAAATGAACCGGGCGCTCATTGTGATGAGTGGTAATAATACTTCGTAAAGCATCGGAAACGCTGGAAAATTTTAATATATTTAAGAGCCGATCATATTCTTCGAGTGAATCATATGTTGGGGCAGGCATAGGAATTGTTTCATTTAGTTCGCTGATAATTTGATTTTGCAATTGGGTAATATCCGCAAAAAGTTTAGCGATATCGCCGGCGGAATAACTTGGCAAAGTAACCGGAGATGTAAGAAGCTGTTGTGTTTTTATGGCGTTTTGCGCCGCGCTTTCCGGCTGCAGTAAACAAAATAGCGCAATTTGTTCTGGCAGCGTCAATTCCGGATCCATGTTAATAAAATAAGGATACATTTCCAGCATCGGCTTTAAAATCAGATAATAATAGCGCGATCCCCATGGAAGTTTAATATCGCCAACCGGTGCAGTTCTCATATCGTTGTGTTCCAGATGATCCGGCCCAGAAGGTTCGGTTGTTGGCTCCCAAATAATAGGAATATGATTAAAAATATCTTGCTGGCAGCCGTGTTCTATAACCAAATCTGTTCTTGGCTGGTAAGATTGGGTGAGGCAAAACTGCACTAACCCGGGCGCGGCGTGAATAGCCGAACGGATGCGCGCCCGAATGGATGGATACCACAATTCGAGATCGTGGTTGCCGATAAGAAACGTGATTTTACGGCCGGGAATAGATGTGAATGCGCGAAGCGCTTGAAACCATGGTTCATGCGCAGCTGCAATGGCAGACCATTTTTCATGCGCCGAAGATACATCAGCGGCAGAATGGTTGATTAATGAAGGAGGAGTGTTTAAAAAATCAAAGGTATCGCCGTTAAAAATAAGTTCAACCGAATCATCGGCAAAGTTTTGGCCGGGTAATGCAGCGTTGGTAATTTCTTCAAATGCCTTTTGCCGCCGAGCGTTCCATGGATCTGCCGCGCCGCCTCCGCTTACATGCAGATCGCTAAAAATCAGATATGTAGCCATGCGTTCATCCTCATTTCTGGTAGAAAGTTTTGTATTCGGCTTTGGCCGCCGAAAAGGGAGTATACGCCAGTTTCGTTTCGGCTTTTGTTTGGTCAATCAGCGCCTCTTTCTTTGGCTATTGCTTTTTCCGAAAGAAAATTTTTGCGTTTTTTTCGCGCATAAGATGCCTTGGCGCTGACACTTACTGTTATATGTTCGGGATATCTATATGCGGTTAATTTGCCGCCATAGCAGCAGCCGGTATCAATATCTACTGTTTTATTGAAAATAAATGGATTTTGCATCGGAGTGTGCCCATACACAATCAATGGGCTGGTTTTGTGCACTTGGCGCCGATGGATCCAGTCCAAATGAACGGCGGCGGTATTATTAGGTGAAAATACCTCGCCATACATACAAAACGATTTAATTCGCGGACTCCAGCTGCCGATCATCGAATCCAGAATACCGCCATGTGTTATTACTAGCTCGCCTTTATCAAAAATCAGATAACCGGGCGCAAACTTCAGCAAATGAATAATCTGCTGCTTCAACTGCGGCGAATTTGCACTGGCGTTCAAAATTTCACGCACGGTAATTTCACCGGCGTTCTGCGGTTGTTCCGGCAGGGGATCGTTAGTGTCGATTTTGATGGCGATTTTATAATCGTGATTTCCTTGTACCAGCCACGCTAAGCGCGCTTTTTGCATCTCCATCGCCAGCCGAATAACTGAAACCGTATCGGGTCCGCGGTCGCATAAATCACCCACGAACACTAATTTTCTGTTTTGTGGATGTTTCCAGAGGAATTGATTCGGAGATTGCTGCTGATACCCCAATTTTAGTAATAAATCGCATAATTCGCTGTAGCACCCATGCACATCGCCGATAATATCAAACGGCCCAGCGTCATCTACGATATTGCGGATAACTTGAGTGGACTCCATCATTTGCGGTGAATGAATGGTGTAGTACGCTGAAAAGCCTTCGTTTGGTAGGTGGTTCATTACATCAGCTGCAAGCTCGCGGTGCTCATGCAGCACACGCTGATTTACGCTGCGCGATCGCTTATCATTCCAGTCATATTGTGTTTTTTCGTCGATTTGAAAGATGACGGCAATGGCAGAACGGCCATACGCAGCGGCAATCGCAAGCAATTTTCGGCGAGATTCAGTTGTCAGCGCGGTAGAGTCTACCACAGTGACCAAACCGCGGCGCAGGCGCGCTTCTACAATTTTATGCAGCAGCATAAATGCATCGGCAGAGGCTTCTTGCATTGCTTCATCATCGGCAACGGTAGAACGAAGCGCATCGGAAGATACAATTTGTGATGTCGCAAAATGCTTTTTGGCCCACGAACTTTTCCCTGAAGCGGCAGGGCCGACAAGAACCACCAGTGAGGATGGAGGAACTTTAACTGAATATAAATCGGGTTGAGCCGCCATTTCAGAGTATTTTCGGCGCATGCTTTCGCAGTTCGCCGGCCTTTCTTTATATATTTGCGTGTATTAGCCGAACACTTGCATCTGATATTTCTGTCTCTTTGCAGTATAGCAGATATCTTCTAACCGGCGCAATTGCCGGAAGCAGCATTGGTTTACCGGCATTGGCGCAATGCATTGAAATGAACGAATATTTTTTTGATCTGTCACCATTTCCTCCAAATTGTATACAATACTGAATGGATAAAACATCCAAGCGCCGCTAAGGATTTTCGGCAACATCACTGTCAAAGAAACCGGAGTATTTTTCATACATGAAAGCAACAGTTTATTATGGGCCTAGAGATATGCGCATAGAGCAAGTGCCCGATCCCATTATTCACAAACCAACCGATGTTATCGCGCGTATCACCCATGCGTGCATTTGCGGTTCAGATCTTTGGCCATATCGCGGTATAGACCAGCCAAAGCCGGGAACACGCATGGGGCATGAATGGATGGGCATTGTAGAGGAAGTTGGCGCGGAAGTGCAGACACTGAAAAAAGGTGACCGTGTTATCGCGCCATTTTTAATATCAGACGGAGTATGCGCGTTTTGCCAGGAAGGCTTGCATAGTTCCTGCGTACATGTGGGGGTTTGGGGCAGAGCAGTTGATGGCGGGCAAGGTGAAGCCGTGCGTGTTCCATACGCTGATGGCACATTGGTGGCGCTTCCGCAGGCAATTGCCGGAGATAAGCAGCTGCTAAAGGCAGTTCTTCCGCTAACAGATGTAATGGCAACCGGCCACCACGCCGCTTTTACCGCAAAAGTTGGCAAAGGCAGTGTGGCCGCGGTTATCGGCGATGGCGCAGTTGGGTTATGCGCGGTGCTTGCGGCAAAAAGATTGGGCGCTGAACGCATCTTTATAATCGGACACCAGGAACAGCGGCTGAAATTAGCGCAAACATTCGGCGCAACCGATATTATTCTTGCGCGCGGCGAACAAGCCGAGCAGGAAATACTGGAGCAAACGCATGGCGGCGCAGACGCTGTGCTTGAGTGTGTTGGAACCTTAGATAGCATTAATATGGCGCTGCATATTACCCGGCCGGGTAAAACCGCCAGCTTTGTTGGTGTTGCGCATATCGATCATATCCCCGATTTGGGCAACAGATTTTTACGCAATGTTACTGTTACCGGTGGTGTTGCGCCTGCGCGCGCCTATTTACCGGAACTATTGCAAGACGTTTTGCATGGCGTTTTGGATCCATCCCCAGTCCTTGATATGACGGTAGATTTAGACGGTGTTCCCGCCGGATACGAAGCAATGGATAAGCGTACCGCGCTGAAGGTGATGGTACAATTGCAATAAACGAGCAAACGGCATAAAGATGCCCGCGAGGATTCGTAAGGGGCGGATGCCCCTTGCGCGGGGTTTGGGGTGTCCCCAAATATTTCTTTTTATTTTATTTTCCGATGGGAAATATTGGTAGCCGGGCAGCAAGGGCGACCGCAAGGGTCGCCCCTACCGGATTGCATTGCCTCAATGTGTACCGCGCGGCGTATGCCCTAAAACAAACGATTTGAGGCAGCGCTATTGCTTCAGAGCGGTATAGGCGCCAAGGCGGCCACAAAACGAACACCACACGATGATGAACTTTCACTTTTAAATAGGGACAAGATATATTTCGTAATCAGGGATTCGTAAGGGGCGGACGCCCCTTGCGCGGGGTTTGGGGTGTCCCCAAATATATCTTTTTACACAAAATACCTCACGGTACACATGGGGATTCGTAAGGGGCGGACGCCCCTTGCGCGGGGTTTGGGGCGCCTCCCAAATATATCTTTTTACACAAAATACCTCACGGTACACATGGGGATTCGTAAGGGGCGGACGCCCCTTACGCGGGGTTTGGGGTGTCCCCAAAATATTTCTTTTTATTTTATTTTCCGATGGGAAATATTGGTAGCCGGGCAGCAAGGGCGACCGCAAGGGTCGCCCCTACCGGATTGCATTGCCTCAATGTGTACCGCGCGGTGGTTGAACTTTCATTGCAATTCACCCCAAAGTTAGCGTATTGCGCACGGCAACTCGGGTGGATGTGGGGAAACAAGCCACACGATTCATCGTGTGGTGTTCGTTTCGGGGCCACTTGGCCGCCAATACCGCGCCGGAGCACAAACATCCCCCAAAAACATCATTATTTATAAACAACCGCGTTCGCGAGGGATTCGTAAGGGGCGGATGCCCCTTGCGCAGGGTTTGGGGACTGTACATCCTAAAAGCACGCAAAAAAGGGGCTTGATGGTAATACTCATCAAGCCCCTAAAATAGCTAAGCGCAGCAGCAATACTGCCGCCATATACCGCTATTAACTGGCTTGCGCCCGTGTTGCTGCGTGCGCTTCTGTAATCTCTTTCTGCACCAAAGGCGGAACTTCCTCATAGTGATCGAATTCCATAGTAAACGAACCTCTTCCTTGGGTAATGGAACGCAAATCGGTGGCATAGTGCATCATTTCAGACATTGGCGCAATCGCGTTGATAATCTGCAAACCGTTTGCGGCGGAATCCATACCGGAAATACGGCCGCGTTTCGTATTTAAACCGCTGGTAATATCGCCCACGAAAGCTTCTGGAGCATAAATGGTAATGCGCATCATTGGCTCCAGAATAACCGGCATAGCTTTAGCCATAGCTTCTTTCATAGCCAAGTTTGCGGCAACTTCAAACGCTTGCGCCGATGAATCGACCGGATGGTATTTACCGTCTATCAGCGCCACGCGCAGCCCGATCATCTGGCAGCCGGAAAGGAATCCGTGCTGCATAAATTCGCGCACACCTTTTTCAACACCAGGCACATATTCCCTTGGCACAACACCGCCGACGATTTTATTTTCAAAAATCAGCGTTTCCTCGCTTCCCGGCGGCAGCGGCGCAACCTCTAAAACTACATCACCGAACTGGCCATGCCCGCCGGATTGTTTTTTGAAGCGGCCGTTTGCCTGCGCTGGTTTTTTAATGGTTTCGCGGTACGGAATATGCGGATTATGTTTTGTCACTTCAACCCCATACTTACGCTGCATCCGCTCAAGGGTAATTTCAATATGCGATTCACCCAAGCCCATTAATTGTGTTTCGGCGGTTTCCTGATCGCGGCTGACATGCACCGTTGGGTCTTCCTCGCATGTGCGCGATAACGCGGTGCTTAATCGGTCAAGGTCCGATTTGCTTTTTGGTTCAATAGCCGCGGTATACGCCGGTTTCGGGAACTTAATTCCCAGCAGTTCAGCGGTATGGTCTTTATCTTGGCACAACGTATCACCGGTATGAGTTTTATTCAGTTTCACAACGCTGGCAATATCACCTTCGGGAAGCGCTTCCAAAGCTTCCTGTTGTTTGCCGCGCAGCAAAAGCAACTGTCCAATGCGTTCCTCGGTTAGGGTATGGGGATTCCATAGGTGCAAATCGGGTTTTAGCGTACCCTTAAATACACGAATGGCAGAGATTCGGCCGCGCTGCGGATCTTCAAAAGTTTTGAAGATAAACGCTGCGGATCCGGTGTGGTTCAGTTCTTTCATTGCTTGAATGGTATCGCTGGCAGAGGGAGTCATTTCAATAATAGTATCCAGCAGCAATTGAACACCGATATTTTTTGCGGCAGATCCGGCTAACACGGGAATTAAGGCGTTATTTCGAACACCGGCGCACACCGCGGCGCGCAGTTCATCAGCCGAAATAGCTTCGCCATCCAGATATTTCATCATCAGTGCGTCATCATTTTCCACGGCGGCTTCGGTTAATTGCACGCGATAATTTTCAACAATATCTTTCATATCATCGGGAACCGCGCCGGTTGTCATGGTATCTTTTTCAAAAAAATACGCTATGCCGCTGCAAACATCTACCACGCCGCGAAATCCGGCCTGAGAACCGATTGGGGCATGCAAAGGAGCCACTTGTTTGCCAAATATTTTTTGGGCGGATTGTAACGCGCGGTCGAAACTCGTATTTTCGCGATCCAGTTTATTAACAAAAATGATGCGGGGCAGGCCATATTCAGAGGCAGCGTTCCAAGCAATCTCGGCGCCGACTTCAACCCCTTTTTCCGCGGACATAATCAGCGCGGCAGAATCTGCGGCGCGCAGCGCTGAATGAACATCACCGATAAGGTCGATATATCCGGGTGTATCAAGCAAATTTATCTTTGTATCCTTCCATTCTACCGGAGCTATCTTTAAAGATAGTGTCATCTTTCGTTTCAACTCTTCAGGTTCATAATCCATCACTGATGAGCCGTCGTCCACTCGACCGATGCGTGTTGCTGCTTTAGTGTCAAAGAGGGCGACATCCGCCAGCGAAGTTTTACCCGAGCCGCTATGCGCAATCAAGGCAACATTGCGGATACTCTCCGGTTTAAAGACTCTCATAGTCAATTCTCCTGTTCTGTTCTCACCAGCCGGCATGGCTGGCGCAGTAATTTTGCAAAAACTGCAAACTGAATCTTCGCATTTTGGGATGTATGGAAGCCCGTAACTGCGGGCTTAGAGAACAGTATACCATAACATATATCATAATGCGAATATCTCTCAGTTTCTTGATTCTAGGACTTTCGCTTTTGGCTAGTTACTTGCGAGAAGAAGAGAATATGATAACTCTCCAACAATATGTCAGCTATTTCGTGAGCACACCAAACAATCATACCTGTACCAATCTTGCGGATCACTTAGAAGATGTCAGCCATGA
>JAJYBV010000031.1 GCA_021778805.1 Chloroflexota bacterium
TTGTGTAGTGGGGGGGGGGGGTACTATGTTTCTATTCATTGCAGGAAGTAACGCGACTCCAGAAGTAATCATGATGAAACTTGTCACAAGTATCGTTCGTAAAATTTTGAATATGTTACCATTCAATGTACTACCCTTTGTTTCTTTCCGCGCCTTATTTGGCGCATTTTAAATATTAGCTATTTTTAGGGGACGCACAAATTTCATGAAACTCTCAATAAGAGTATACATGAATTGATGGATATTGTCAATAAACAAGCAGTAAAATAAATTGATTCCTGCAAGTAACTATCTAAGAAAGGGTAAGCAAGGAAATGCCATTCTAACGACTGTGCGGCTGCACAAGTATAGGGGATTCGCAAGGGGCATCCGCCCCTTGCGCGGGGATTGGGGTGTCCCCAAATCATGCGGTATTAAAATAGCCATTCCTGGCTTTACCTTACACAGCTTCTTCTTGATGCGATTTTATCGAGCAAAACAGCGCGTCTAATGTTTTTGCTTGATATACACTTTCTTGCATGGAAATATGCGGCTCTGAACCCGAAATAATACAATCGGTAAAATGCTGCAGCATCAGCGCATAGGGGTTGGCGTGCTCAAAAATTCTTTCATCCTCATCAATGCCGATTTTTAGGGAAATAACAGTTTCATTTTCGCGCCACGAAGTAAACGGAGTGCGCATTGTGAGTTTGCCCAATGTTCCAATTATTTCAACAAATTGGTTTTCAACACTGCCAAAACTGCACGCAATGTGCGCTAATGCGCCGGATTCAAACGCCAGCGTTCCCGAAACAGTTTCATCAATTCCCGATTCGGTAAAAGTTGCCTGCGCCATCACAGATGCCGGCTCTTCACCCAGTAAATACCGAGATACACCAACACAATAACATCCAACATCATACAGCGCGCCGCCACCATAGGAAGGTATATTGCGATAATTATCCGGCCGCGCAAAAGTAAAACAGAAGGTGCTATGCATAAGTTTGGGCGATCCGATTACGCCGCTTTGAATGATTTCATAAGCCGCTTGTATACGGGGATGAAATCGATACATAAACGCTTCCATCGCCAACCGCCCGGTTTTTTGCGATGTTTCTTGTATTTGCAACGCTTCCGTGACGTTCATGGCTAAAGGTTTCTCACACAGTGTATGTTTGCCGGCCTCTAACGCGCGAATCGTCCATTCCAAATGCATATTATTTGGCAGCGCAATGTAGATCGCGTCTACATCAGGATCTCGCAATAACTGTTCGTAATCGGTATACACCTTATCAACAGAAAAATCTTCGGCAAATGTTCGCGCGCGCGCCTCGCTGCTGCTTGCTACTGCAATTATTTTTGCATAAGGAACCTCATCAAAAGCAGGGGCAATCGCCACACGTGAAATATTTCCGGCGCCGATTATCCCCCACTGAATAATAGGCGTTCCCTCCATATCTAAAAACATCTCAGTTTCTATCCTTTCTTGTATTTCCCAATCATAAAATATCGAATGACGGGGAAATTTTCATCCGCATATTTCCGCTATATAGCGCTATATGCGGCGCGCGCAGCAATAAACGCATAAATAAAGAATTTTCCGTTTGGCATTCCTCTGCTTGAAGCCGCACCCGCCGTATGGAACCGGCAGCCGCAGACACAAAAAACAACTGGCGCCGCGGTCCCCGTTCAGTATATACAGGCAGCCCCGGCATAGCTATTGGTGGAATCTTGCCCAAAGCGCGGCCTTTTACAGTAAATATTTCTTGCTCATTTTGCAAGCTCGCCTCAATCACATTTCCCGATTGCGCTACCGCAACCTCCGATGACAAATGCGGCGCGCCCCACAGTAATCTTCCGGCAGTATGGGCAAGTTCCGTAGAAACAAAACTATTATATATCTTAAGCGTCGGCAATATCCTCCATTTTGGCCCAGACCCAATAAAATACTCTTGATACGGCCCAATCGGAGAATGGCTATAAGAAGCTATAAATACAACAACAAAGTTTTGCAGCGCCGGCTGAGCGCCATATTCCCGCCGAATATCTGCCAGCGCGCGCGGCGAAAGCCAACCGGCAATAAACAGCGCCGAACCCGAAAGTTTCCACGGCGCAGGAGGAACAAGCAGCGAATATGCTAATTGTTGTGTCATCACACTGCCGCCTTTTAAAAATTTCTGAAAATTTACCCAAAGGATTCAAAATCTCTATAATTATACAACTTTCGCGGATTAAAATAACATTTGGAATGAACCAAAACAACATTGCTGCCAACAGACTCAAATCTTGAATAAAAAAACGCATTACAAACAATTAATGCTCTGTAATTGCCAGACTACGGTTATTCTTATGCTTCACTTAAAGCGCTGGTTTGGTTTGCCATGTGCAATTGCGTATGCATAAAATGATAAAATATATGTGTTAGAGACCTAAGTTTAAAAAGGAACAAGCGGAATTGGGGAACACCCCGGCCCGTCAGGGCAGGCATGCTGCCACAGGATACTCCTGCTGTATCCTTTACATATGCTTAGGTCTATGGGAATTTTGCAGATACAAGGATATACACCAAAGGATCAATATAATTTCATAACCTAAAAATAATATGTGACAATTATGGGGAGTTCTCCGTTTTGAATGATAGAGTACATTTACAGAATTCAGATGATGATGACTGTAATAAGGTCGATATCGAAAATGTTCAATCTGCTCAATCACAGGAATATGACATGATCTCTTCGCTGAACCCAACAAACAGCAATGACGAAAATGAAAACATTTTCCCGGAAACTGTAGATTCTGCTGAATTTGCTGATGAAGAAGATATTCAACAGCCGGATCTGCCGCCGATTGACATTTCACAGTTTGAAGAGATGTTTACGAGATTTCAAACACCGATTTGCAATTTTTTGTATCGATTAGTTGGAAATCGCGAACAGGCGTATGATTTAGCGCAAGATGTTTTTATCAAAGCTTATAAGGCGTTGACAAACGGCGCAATTATCCAGCCCAAAGCGCTTTCTTCGTGGATGTATCGCATTGCGTCTAACACTGCAACCGATAGCATCCGGCGCCGTAAACTTATTACATGGCTGCCTTTATCTATGTTTGGCGAAGACAGAGGCATTGGGGCCGGCCTACCTACTCAAACTGATGATAGCGCAGATATTGCCAAACCGGCCGTTTCCGGAACGTTCACACAATACGACGGCGGCAGATTTGAGCAGCATGTCGCCGAACACGACCTTATCCAAAGTGTACTCGAAATGATGCCCGAAAAATATACCATCTGTTTGTTGCTTTACGAAAATGAAGGTTTTACTTGCAACGAAATCGCTGAAATGCTTGAAATCAGCACTTCGGCAGTAAAAATGCGTTTAATGCGCGCCCGCGAAAAATTTATAGCCTTATATAAACAGGAATCGGCAAAGTCATGAATTGTGAAGAAGTACGCTTACATCTAGCCGCCTATCGCCGCAGCGATTGGTCTGGCGAAGAACAAAAAAACATCAGCAAACATTTGCTGACATGCGCAGCATGCCGTAAATGGGAAAGTGAAGCGCGTGTAGCCGGCGAAAAAATTCGTCAGTTACCTACAATAGAGCCGCCGGCTGATTTTCGCAGCCGTGTCTTTGCGGCAATTCGCGCCGAACAATTGCAAGATTCCCTTCGTAATGATCAACACGCCGTTCCCAGCGCCAAACCTGCAGCTGTAAAATTAAGTTCCGCAACTCGCATTGGTGAAATTTCGGCCACTGCCGCGCGGCCGCGTACAATTATCTTTGGCAAATTTACTGCTATAGCCAGCGCCGCCGCTATTTTAGTTATCATGTTCCTAACGCGATTCTCTGCACTTTCTTCAACTTCCTTGGCTGTTCCAAATGATAGTTTCTGCATCACTTCAATTCATTGCGCTACGGCGCCACTTCGGGTTTCAGCTCCTGCGGATTTCCCAACTATTACATCTGCATTGGCAGACCGGCAATATGTGGTATTTACCGCAGAAAATTCTGCCAACCAATCAATGCTTTTTGCTAGAAATCGCGACTCCGCCAAAACATATCCATTACTGACCACTGCAGTAAATACCACCATTGCAGTGCAATCTCTCAATGGAAATATGCTCACTTGGTACAGCGCCGCATCGAACGGAACATGGTCTTTAAACGAATCTCCCATCACTATTGATGATGGAATCCAAGAATTTGCCGACACCAATTATGCAACCGTTGTATTCAGCGGACAAACAATTGGCGGGCAAACTGTTGCAAAATTACTTTCTTATTGGGGCAGCGCAACTAGCTCAGTTGGTGTATTGCAATTTACCAACAGCCAAACGGAATTAATTACTATTCAAGAATCAGCAGATTTGCAAACGGTCAATTATACCACCGTTACCGTAGCAGAACCACCATATACCATTGTTGATCCGTATGTAGATAGTACAAACATTTATTGGGTGGAAAAATCAATCGGACCGGATGGTTCACCAAACGGAACTATTTGGACCAGCCAAAGCGGTTCACCGGCAATTCAAATTACCAACACCAATACTTCATTCGGACCCGACGCTTCCGGCGCTAACATTGCTTGGTTTGAGGCAGCCGGAACCAGAGGCGCAACCAGCGGCATCAATGCTTCTAACGCATCGTTGGCCGGCACAATTGATATGGCGCAACTCAATGCCTCAACACTGGGGCAACAACAGCCGCAGATCAAAGCTTCACCGTTATTGAACGGCAATGCTATTGCCAGCTCGGTTTTCCGCGGCCAAGGATACCTATTGTGGCAAAACAATAAAGGATCCATTTTCATCTACATCGTTGGCAACAGTCAGCCCGAACAATTCGATCATATGGCTATCCCTTTAAACAGCGATCCGGCGCTTACTTCAAACAGCGCAACATGGATTTCGCAAAACACGAACGGCGCTTCGACTATCTATGTGCTGGACATAAACTGATTGCTAAGCAAATCGATTACCTAACGTCAAAAGGCTCCTGCTCGAAAATAAATGTAAATGAGCAGGAGCTTTTTGTCAAGTTGATAAAATATAAATGCAAGCCTAATCGATGACCGAGAAACTTACACCTAATTGGTGAAGTTCACGCCAAAAATTGGGGTAGCTTTTTGCAGCATGGTCGCATCCGGTAATCGTCAGGCCACGCTGGGTGCGCAGAGCAATTATTGCCAGCGCCATCGCCAAACGGTGATCGTTATGAGCGTCTACCACACAGCCGCCTGCAATATCTGCGCCGGATCCATATATAAGAAGAAAATCTTCTCCAGGCTCCGCATGCGCGCCGGCCTTACAAAATTCCGAGCATAAATCATCAATGCGATTGCTTTCCTTCAAACGCAAATTTCCAATCGCATCAAATCGCGTCACGCCATCGGCAAATACAGCCAGTGCGGCCAGCGCAGGAACACTATCGATCCATAAAGAGCCATCTAAGGCCGCGCCGTGCAGCATATATGGCGGAGTTAACCACGCGGTTAGGCTGCCTTCGGATTGTTCTTCAAAAACAACATCGGCGCCCAAACTGTGCAACGCGGCCAGCGCCGCCAAACCATCTTCGGAGTAACGATCAAGCTTCTCTATTCGCATACTTCCCGAAGTTGCAGCTGTTGCGGCAAACCACATAACCGCTGTCGGAAAATCTGCCCGGATCTCTGTTTGTAAGGGCAGGTATTTGCCAGGCGCAATATGAAACCATCTTAGGGAATCGTCATACTGTGCAGTAACACCGGCTGCTTGCATCATTTGCAGTGTTAAGCGAACAAAATTGGCAGAAACCAAGCCGTTTTCTAGTATAATATCCACCGGATCCAGCAGCAAAGGAGCAAGCAACAACAAAGCGCTGATAAATTGTGAAGAACGCGCGCCGGAAATATGCGCGCGGCCGCCATGCATATTTCCGCCCTGCACATGAATGGGCAGCGCGCCATCCGGCCCCGATTCAATAAGCGCTCCCAGTTGGCGCAGCGCATCTAACAACTCTTTGTTGGGTCGTTTACCCAGTGAAGCGCTGAAGTTGGTGGTAAACGTAACATCGGGCAATGTTGCGGTAACGCCAAGCAACAGCCGCAAAACTGCGCCGGCGTTACGCACATCTATGCAAATGGGAGTTGATTGTTCACTTGCAGGAAATTTTCCGGCGCATCCGGTAACTTTCAATATTTCACCGGTAGTATCACAACGCACTCCTAAAACCTGCAGTGCCTGCAATAACGCAAACGTATCATCGGTTTGCGGTATATTTTTAATAATTGAATCACCATCCGCCAGCGCAGCAATAATCAGCGCTCGTACTGCGGCATATTTAGAGCCGGGAATACGCGGAGTCCCTAAAAACACTGCTTTTTGCGGCGGAATAAAAATTGTTTTAGGTAAATCGCCATCGTGATAGAGCATACCAATTTAACTGCCAGCCGCAGGTGTTGCTGTACCCGTTGGTGTTGATGAACCAGCAGGAACTAACTGAACAGAGTTATCAGTAAAAGCTGTTAATGTCTCTACTGTCGTGCCGGTATTCAAATATGTTCCCGTAATCATATCACCCGGCTGAGCTAAAGGCAACAGCGGTGACAGTGAAAGCGGCGCGGTAAGAATATTGCTTTGCCCTTGCACCCACAAATAATACACTGTCTCGTTATTTACGGTGGCCGGCGCAATGCGCAATAATTTGCCGCTGAAATTTTCTACCGAACCCTGCGAACTTGCAATAGAAGATCCCCCGGCGTTCGTTGCCAGCCATTGCTGATAATCGGATAACGCTTGATTGAGAGTCGGTTCCATTTGCACATTCGACCCGCTCAGTTCATTTGCGTCGAGCAAACCGATTGCCTGAAATGTTGCGCCTTGTGAATTAGCTTGAGAAAAAATAGCCACCCACGTAGGCTTGCCATAAATGTTATATAACTGCACACCGCTTACATCATAGTTTCGGATATTATGCGGATTGGAAGAGAATGTATGAATCACATTATCCCCTATACCTAATCCCGAAAGCTGATAGTACTGTGCGGAATTTTTGCGTGTATCGAATAAAACTATTCCCGTGCTGGAATTATCGCTTGCGGCGCTGGAAGTCATCGGAATAATCCAAACCGGCTGGTCAATAGTATTATACACAAGCTCTGGCGCAGAAGCCGGCTGCTGCTGTAAGGCTCCGGATGGATTAAACCACGATGCATAGTGATATAATCCCCACCAAGTCATATACTGATTCACCACATCTTGCGAATACACTCTATCAACCCAAGATGGTGTATCTTGCGGCGCATACGCCTGCACAGCGCCGGTTTGCGGATCTGCCAGCAAAACTTTGCTGATTGTTTTACCGGTAAACCCATGCGAAGGTGTCATTAACGAAACAGTAAAATACGGCTGCCAATTATCATTTACCTCTAAAGTTGGGTCCTCCAAATTTCCATTTACATATCCGCTTAAATAAATATGGCGTATCAAGTCTTGATTAAACAGCGCGCCGGGGATGTAGCGCATAGTATACCCGGTTTTCAACTCAGCAGGAGCGTTAGGATTTTCGGCGTCTACAACAACATAGCCCGGTGTAGATGAATGACTGAGATTCACAAAAATATTATTATAAACCAGCGGCGCAATCCAATATAAATGTTGGTTAACTGATTGCAGCACGAAATCGCTTTGTATTACTTGATATAAAGAGCCAAGATTTTGGCCATTTTGCCCCAATGTTTGCTGCCCTTTAAATGAAGCAATTGCCTGTGTAACCTGCACGATATGCTGCACATTTGTTGGCGGCAACTGTGCGCCAGATGGCATGACAGTAACATTTGGCAGCGCTGCCAATCCTTTGGCGTTGCCGTCAAACCACGTAGTAGAAACCACTATGCCGGAATTCACAATAACCGCAACAAATAAAACCAAGATAAACATGAAAATACCGGCGGCGCCGGCGCCATCTGCCATCAGAGTTTGCGCACGCGGCCGTCTTGAATTTATTACATTGCTATTTCCGGCGCGAAAGCGATCGCCGGCGTTAAGAATATTGGAATAGAGTTCCTGCGCTCCGGATACCCCGCGCAAAAAAATGCTGAGCATAGCGCTCAGCACACCCGGCCACAATATCCACTCCCAACCGCCAAACGGCCCGGTTAAAGCCGGCATGCCAAAATAGAGATATAGCAAATCAAATACAAAATTAAACACGAATAATAAAATAAGCCACATAGTAAATGACTTATCAAAATTCATTTTTTTTCGGCTGGCAATAATGCGGAACAAGGCTAAAATACCTGTAATTGCCAACGCTCCAATGAATGCAAGTAAAACGATAATCATATTGTTGATCCTCTACTGGTAACTAATCACGTCAATTTCAAAATAGCACATCTCAAAAAATCAAGTAAATGGCAGTTGAAAACATATTGTGCAAATATGTTTCTAATACAATTTTCTTTCTGCCTCATAATCCTTTATATAATGTATCACAGATTAAACCAAATCAGTTTTTGGGAAGTAAAAAAAGAGCAGAAGAGAAAATTCTCTTCTGCTCCGCTGGATTAAAACAACCCTATAAAGAGTTATTATTGGCTCTGTGCAGCAGTTGTAAACCAGTCGTTCATGTTCCAGTCGTCGCCGGCTGAAGATGGGCTTTGCTGGTAGTTGCCAAGGGTGGGTTTCACCAATGAAATGCTGGAGCGGATGAATAACGGATCATAGAAATAATCCTGAGCTAAAGTCTGTTGGACTTTCATCATATCGCTATTCAACTGAGCCGGGCTGACATAGGTTGTACCATCTGTTTGCAAGATTTGATCAACAGCAGGATCATCAGCGCCGCTATAATTGCCGCCGCCAGGATTCTTTGCTGTCGGAATATTCGAAGTGCCAACCAATGTGCTCAAGTTCAAGAAAGGATCTGAACCAAAGACATACGCGAAGAGCGAAATATCATACTGGCCGGTAGCCAAAATACCATTGTTAACATATACGCCAAACAATTTGCCGGCAGGATATTCTGCAACAGTTGTGTTGATCGCCAAGTTTGCAGAAAGCTGAGCAGCAAGCAAGTGGATGTAAGCATCGCGCTCTGGATTGCCGCTGGTGGTAACCAATGTGATGTTCACTTCTTTTGTAGTATTCGGATAGGTAAATTTGCCATTGCCATCCAGTTTGAATCCGGCTTGTGTCATCAAATTCTGCGCGTCAGTTGGATTGAACGCAGGAGACTGAACAGCAGGATTGTAATCGACGGCCGGAGGAGCGGTCAATTCACCTGTTTTGTATAACGGGCTGTTGCAATCGGGAATACCGGCAACGGCTTGATTAGCTTGGCAGGTATTGAAGGCTTCAATAAATGCTTTACGAACATTCGCGTTAGCAAAAATGGAAGTTCCACCGTTCGAAGCAGCGTTTAACGCTTGCGGGCGAACATTGAATTCCAAGTGCTCAACGCCAATCTGCGGAGCAACATTTACCTGTGAGCCAAGTCCGGAAAATTGTGGTAAGTCAGAAACAACAAAGTCTTCGACTTTATCATACTGGCCAGTTTTGTAAGCCTGAATTAAAACGGATTTCTGGCTGGTGCCTTTGAAAATGATCTGGTCTAAGTAAGGTCCTTTGAAGAAGTTGGAATGGAAATTCGGGTTCTTCTGCAGAACGATATTGCCAGGAGCAAAGCTCTTCACAGTGTAAGCGCCATTATCTTTCGGGAACTGTGTCAAGAAGCTGGGGTTGGATTCCAAAGCTACGGTAGCAGCAGAATTATAAACGCCGTTTACATATGTTCCGGGATAGGATTCTGCCGGTAACGGGAACAAACCAGCCACTGCGTTCAGGTAATCGCTGAACGGAGATGTCCACTTAATGGTTAAAGTGGTTGCATCGGTTGCTGTTACGCTCTTCATGAAAGAATACGGTGGGTAACCGATGATATTCGGGTCCATACCAATGCTAACCATGAAAGCGAAGTCGGAGGCAGTAATTGGGGTGCCATCTGACCATTTGTCATTCGGATCAATTTTCAATGTTGTGGTTAAGCCATCAGCTGATTCGCCGCCGTTAGCAACGGTGGGAACCTGTGTGCACTGATCTGGTTTGAAACCAGCTAAGCCAAGGGACAAGTTCGGGAGCTGAACAAGGCAGCTATCCCAAATTGCATTGTACACTTCAACAGAAGCGACAGATGATGTTAAGAATGGATTCAAGTTATCCGGTGATTCCCAGTCGCCAATAACGACGGTGCCACCAGTTTTGCTGGGAGTTGTGGGATTGTAATTGAAATTGTACGTTGAGCTGGCTCCGGTTGTGCTACCAGTAGACGACGATGCGCCGCAGGCAGCTACAAGCAATGCCAACACGCCAAGCATGCTGATAAACATCGCACGCGCTTTCATGTTTCGCAAGACTCAAGTCCTCCTCTTGAATTTCGATTCACATGCGTTCATGTGAATCACTCACATAAGTGAGAAAAGTACAAGTTAAGCGCAAATATAAGTTTGCGCATTGATCTATCTGCTCACCGAATATTCGGTGGAATGCAGCAATGGAAACTACGGTTAACGTATATTCTGATTAGGATCGGTTCCGGAATTAGTTATCGAATCGATACGAATAAAAATCATTGAATTTGAATTCAAAGCAGCGTCTGGGGTTAGCGCTATTACATCATACCCAAATGGCTGATCCGCGCCGATGGAAACAACTCCACCGCCATATTTTATGCCTTCAAGCGTATTTGCAAGATCCGCTAATTGGAATGGACTCAACTTTTTGGCGACAGACACTAAAAATGGTTTCATCGTTTCAACCGGAACAGCCGAGCTGATATTATCAACTGCAATCCAGGTAACCAGCCCTTGCTGGCCAATATTGCCTGAAATTAATTCAGCTCTTTCCCCGGATTCCCATTGGAGTGTGCCGTTTACGCGCACCCAATGGCCAGCAACAAACACCCCATTGGAAGAACCTACGGGAATTTGTTCGGAAGACCCCGATTGCACCACTTGCAATGCTACTTGATTTTTCGGCAAAAATTGCAAAATCGTTAATTGATGAACACCGGTAGCGTCTGTTTTTACATATTGCAGCGTCATCAGGCCGCCAACAGTCCACCATTGCGCGTCATATACATCCATACCAACAAAATGATAACCATCAATCTCATTTCCGGCCCAATTCGGCTGAAATAAAATCCGGTGATCCGGCTGAATTTTTGCATTTGCCGGCGCCGATTTAGCTATCTTCGTTGGGTAGGAACGAACGAACAATGCGCCGGTATGACCGGATAACACATCCAGCATTGAAGCAAAGGCAGTTCCGCTAAACAGCGAATTTAGTGAAATAATCAAAGCTAAAGACATCACTGCCAATACAGCCCGCTGCGCAATAGTTTTTTTGCGGATGACGCGGCGTTTGCGCGCCGGTTCATTTGGGATAAGCGGGTGTTTACTAACGTTTAACCCTAACGATTGAAATACACCGGTTTGCACACGAGTTTCAAGATCATCATCCGCAACAGCGTGCGACTGACCGCTTAAAAGCGTTTGCGCATACAGTGGCGGCAAATCTTCATTTTGAATATCAAAATGCGAATTTAAACACTCCGCAATTTCAACATCATCCGCAGTGAAATCTATAGGTAATTTTCGGCCATTTCGCAATATACGATTATTGCCGGCAAATTGAGAATTGGTTGATTTATATTCGTCCATGAGCCGGCTCCCGCAACGTATCACGCATAAATTTGCGCGCCCGCCAAATACGAGTATCAATGGCGTGTCGTGACAATCCTGTTTCAGCCGCCATATCCTCTGCGCTCATAAGTAAAAAATACCTCATATATACCAAACGCCTGTCTAGATCAGACAATAGAGCAAGAGCGGTATATAACTGTTCTTGTTCTTCGCGTTTCTCAAGCAGACTATCTAAGGGTTCCTGAAGGTGTATATCTTGGGCAAAGTACCGATCTAAAAACGAGCTGGAATCACCTTCAGCTTCAACAAAGTTGAGGTGTTCGTTTTCTAAATGCGAGATGGTAACCGTATTCATTTGTTTTCTGATAAGCAAACGGCGTTTATCAAGAGCAATATACCTGGCGCGCATCGTCAGCCACGTCCGGAATGAACCGCGTGAAGCGTCAAATGAAGCAATATCCTGCCAGGCAGAAATAAATACATCATTTAAACATTCTTCAACATCCTGTTCGTTTCCTATGGTGTTGAGAACGACCTTGATAAAATAAAATAACTCCCGCGAATACCGTTCAATAATTGCAGATAAAGCATCGGGATTATGTTTGTTTAGCTCTACCGCAAAAACCTTATCGGTCCATCCACTTGAACTCATGACGCCTCACAGTTACCCTTTCACTCGACCTGCTGCGTTGCAGGAACGACTCAATGAAAAGACACATTAAATTTGCACAATACAATATCAGGAGTGGTGTTTTATCATCACTAATGTTATTACGCTATCAAAACGCAAAATCTCACATAAATTAATATTTTGTTAAAACTCGCTGCGGATCTTTCTCATTTGCCACTTTAAACTGGCTCAGCCATTATCTTTTTCGGATTTTGTAAAAAATATGTATATCTCTTTATAACGTCTGGCAGGCAGTAAAAGCAACAAAAACCAGCATTTTGCAAAAAACGTTCAATAACTGAAAAATTTTTCAACTAACCTTCCTGCATCGGCAAAGATTAATTCTTACTGAAGCACATTATCTCTACCGATGAAAGAAGATTGTTTCAATGAAGATCAGCCGCGGGCAAAATTGCTCAAAATAAAGAATAAATTGGCCGGTCGTTCAGCCATCCTTCTTGTTAAATAGGGATACCATTGCGACCCATAAGGTATATAAATTCTAACATTATACCCCTCTTCTTTTAGCTGAGTCTGCAAATCCCGGCGAATACCATACAACATTTGAAATTCAAATTGCGCCGGCGCAATATCGTGTTCTTTTGCAAATCGTTTCGCGTCATCAATCAGCCGTACATCGTGTGTGCCAAACGCCGGATAAACTCCTTTTTGCAGCAATTTATACATAATCTGCCGATAATTCTCATCAACATCATTTTTTGCAGGAAAGGCAATTGATGACGGCTCTTGATATGCGCCTTTCACCAAACGCACACGAATACCTTCCTCAATTAATCGATCAATATCATCTGAACTGCGATACAGCATCGACTGGATAACTGTTCCTACACTTCCGCCAACCTGCCCAACAGATTCAGCAAATTCGGCGTGCAGCATATGTGTTAACCGCAAAGTCCGCTCAGTATACGCCGAACCTTCCATATCTAAGCGAACAAAATTGTCTTGCGCTTGGGCGATTTGTAACACACTGCGCACATTTTTCAGGCAGGCGTCTTCACTAATATCCAGTCCTAACGCGGTTAATTTAATTGAAATATTAGCGTTTAAGTGATGTTCTGCGATAGCGTTTAAAATGGTGATATAGCCTTGCGCAGTGGCTTCAGATTCCTCGATACTGCTGGTGTTTTCACCCAAATGATCTAATGTTGCTGTTATGCCGTGATCATTCAACTCTTTGGCAGATTGCAGCGCAGAGGCAAGATCTTCCCCCGCTACGAAGCGGCTGGCGATATTTTTGCCCATAGGATTTTCATTGACAAAATTTTGAATCATCTTCGATTTTGCCGCAGTCAAAACTAAACTTCTTAACATACCTCTTTGTATATCCCCAATCATGTGGCTATTTTCATAAATGCGTTGATAACGTAGCTGCAAAAAATATCCGCATATAAAATATGGCAATAGTTCCGCCATTTCAAGTTTTTAAGCGTTTTTGCAGGTAATTTGGCAGATATTTTGCCTTTTCCCTTATCTTATCATAAGAATTGTCATTTCGGCAGGAATATTGCGCTATGTTTTGTGAAAGCACTGTCCAAATGGATTTCATGTGAATTTTCAGGGAAATGGATGGATCCTTTAGTATGGAATCCATTATTATCTTACTCGTCATTATTCTGCTCATTTGCGCAATTCTTATTTGGTTTCTCTTCACAAAGTGGCTTCCGGCAATCTCTAAATTGACGGTGACATTAGAAAAAGAAACCCAAGAAGCGCTGAAAACCGGCAGCGCCCTCCAAAAAAATTCCCGCGAGCAGATGAAATATATTTGGAAACAGGCAGATTCCGCCAAAACTGCCTTAAACGGCATTGGTTCGCTGCGCCAAATGGTTACTGAACTGGAGCAAACAGCTGAAGATATGCAGGCCATTGCACAACAACTGGAAAATGATACTCAACGCAGCGGCCGCGTCTCATCAACCGTAACTCGTCAGGCCGAAGCTGCCGCTAAACGGCTGAACGCAACAGCAAACCGCGCAAAATATACCTACCAGCTGCTTTTCCGCTCACTCGATCAACTCATCGCCGACACCGAGGAACTCCGCGATTTCAGTAAAGGCAACGAAGTTTTTGCGAAGGAACTTACCGGCGCCGTCGAGCGGGTTCATGGCGTGGTTAATAAAAATAATCGCCTTCCGCATTCTATCCGAGATCTGCCTTCCGGCAGTAAATTGCCATCCATTCAAAAAAATTACTCCATGCCGGCTGCCGCAGCCCATAAACCGGATATGAAACGCAGAATAAAAAAATCTGCGCAAGATGATCAAGATTACAACCCACCGGCAGAATTTCGCACGGATTCTCATAACGCCAGAAACCGCAGTTCCCGCTATCGTTCAAAAGAGGATGATTTATCGGATTACTCAGATTATCATCATCGGTATGATGATGAATATGAATAGTACTCCTTCGTTTCTCAATGAATTTTTGATGTATACTTTTATACAATAGGATTTTGAAATACATAGTATTGCTGACATTGAAGATGCCGCCAGTATATCTATATATTCCAATCGGTCAGTATTGCAAACCGCTTGAACGCGGCATCAGCTTTTGCCGCGCACGGTTCATCAAATTTCAGCAGGGTGAAGGCGCAAAGATATGTTTCACAGAACACCCAGAGACTCCAGACCACTTCAGGACGATATTACTGCCCCTCAGTGGACCATTTCATCTGCCGAAAGGCATATCGAGCCGCTGGGCCACGGCGTTCCTTGGGGAACACTGCGAATTGTTAACGATCCCCATAACACCGAGCCATATGTATTAGTAAATAAAGCAATCGCCATCGGCCGCGGCAAAGAAAATGATGTCATTTTGCATGACGAAAGAATTTCGCGGCTGCACGCCGTGCTGCTCTTTGAAAATGGCGCAGCATTTGCGCTCGATCCCGGCGCAACAAATGGAATTATTATTAACGGCAAGCCGCTGCGCGGAAAAGGCCAATTGCAGCACAGCGCTTCGATAGAAATTGTTGATACGCATTTTTTATTTTTATATTCCGATGAGTCTGGCTTAGCGAATAAATTAACTCAGGAAACCGATGAGTTTTTTAAAGAAAGCTCTTCAAATATTCCCCTGCCATCCAACATCAGCGCCAGATTCACTACCGTACACGGCCCCGAAGCAGGCCGCAGCTGGCCAATTTCACCACCAACCACCACAATTGGGCGGCAAAGCGATAATATCATCTGCATACCTTCAAGTTCTGTTTCACGCCATCATGCAATTATTGCAGTACAGCCGGCCGGATTGTTCATCATCAATCTTTCTTCCAGCGGAGTTCAGGTGAACGGTGAATTTATTACTGCGCCGCAGCGTATTCAAGGCGGGGACCATATTCAAATTGGTGATTGTGTGTATATTATTGAAGGTTCTGTTCCATCGCCGACGGTAGATACACTGCCAACACAAAATATACAAGCTATCAACAAACAAACTGAATACCTTTCAAACAATCCCGATAGTACGTTTCACCAGTTTAAACCGCGTAAACCCTAATATCGGCCGCAAATACGCCACTGTATGCATTTCTGACGCAGATAGCTTATAATTATAGTACGGTTTTTTCAGCCGCATTACCGATTTTGGTGCAATGCGGCTCCGGCTTTATGCTTTGCGCATAAGCTGAAAGATGCGGCGTTGGCTTTCAAAAATCGTTGCGCATCTGTTAAGCTATCGCCTGAATCTTACTTTTAATTTTGTAAACGCGCTCAAAGGAGAGTTGCCAAAAATGTCTGTTCCATCTCACATGTGGGCTATACGCAAACAAGCCGCCGCGCCTGGCCTGGAACGTATAAAAATAGAAACCCCAAAAATCGGTTCATCCGATATCTTGGTAAAAGTACGCGCTGCTTCTATCTGCGGCACTGATATGCATATTTATGAATGGGACCCATGGGCGCAAGGCAGGGTTCACCCGCCATTAACTGTGGGACATGAATTTTGCGGCAATGTTGTACAAGTAGGCAGCGAAGTTCATAGTATTCAAATCGGTGATTATATTTCCGGTGAAACCCATATCGTTTGCGGTGTGTGCGAATTTTGCCGCACCGGCCGCGGGCATTTGTGCCCGAATACCCGCATTATCGGCGTCGATCGCGATGGCGCATGGGCAGAATATGTTGCCATTCCTGCGGTTAACGCATGGAAGAATCCTCTGGATCTTCCACCTTATCTGGCTACATTAAAAGAAAACTTCGGCAACGCTGTTCATACCGCGTTTTCTGTAGATATCCGTTCAAAAAGTGTTTTGGTTACAGGCTGCGGCCCTGTTGGGGTAATGTCCATTCCGGTTGCCAAAGCATGCGGCGCTCGCCAAGTAATCGCCACCGATATTTCCGAATATCGGCTGGATTTAGCCAAAACGCTCGGCGCAGATATCATCATCAATTCTGCAGATCCCGGCGCGGCGCAGAAAATCTTAGACGCCACCGATGGTTTGGGTGTAGATACTTGGCTGGAGATGTCTGGCGCGGCGGCGGCGATATCGCAAGGTTTTACCGCACTGAAATCTGGCGGTGAAGTTGCAATGCTGGGTTTGCCATCGAAACCGATGATGTTTGACTTAGCAAATTGGATTATCTTTAAAGGCGCTGTTGTACACGGCATAGAAGGCCGCCGACTGTGGGAAACATGGTTTCAGGCTGAAGGATTACTTCATAGCGGCGCCGTAAATCTTGAAAAAATAGTAACACACACTTTTCCTTTTGCCGCTTATCAGGAAGCGCTCCACGTCATGGAATCGGGCAAAAGCGGCAAAGTTGTGCTGTTATTTGATGAGGAGTAAAGCTATGGGCAATCCGCTTGGTTGGCTAGATGATTCTTTGCAAGAATTGCGTGATAAAAAATTATATAACAACATTCGCGCCATCGAATCCCCACAAGGCGCATGGCTGACGGTAGACGGCCGCAATGTGCTGAATTTCTGCTCAAATAATTATTTGGGTTTAGCAAATAACCCGCGCTTAAAGCAAGCCGCTAAAGACGCCATCGACAAATATGGAATCGGCCCGGCCGCGGTGCGAACTATTGCCGGCACGATGAGCATGCATATCGAATTAGAGAAACGGCTGGCGGCCTTTAAAGAAGCGGAAGCTGCTATTGTGTTTCAGTCGGGGTTTACCTCGAATTTAGGAACCATCCCCGCGCTGGTTGGCCCGGGAGATGTTATTTTCTCAGACGCGCTGAACCACGCCAGCATTATCGATGGATGCCGCTTAAGCCGGGCTGAAAACATCCGCTACGATCATATCAGCCCGGAAAGTTTAAAAGCCCAGCTGCAGGAAAAACGCAGCCAATTTACCAAAGCCATCATTATCACCGACGGCGTGTTCAGTATGGATGGAGATATTGCTCCATTGCCGGAATTAGCAGAACTTGCCCGCGAATATGATTGCATGATGATGGTTGATGACGCCCATGGTGAAGGTGTTATGGGCCATGGCGGCCGAGGTATCGTACATCATTTTGGTCTGCAAGGCAAAATAGATGTTGAAGTAGGCACTCTTTCAAAAGCATTTGGCGTTGTCGGAGGGTATATTGCCGGCAAAGCAAACATTGTAGAGTGGCTGCGGCAGCGCGCGCGCCCATTTTTATTTTCTTCGGCGCTTACCGTTCCGGATACTGCGGCGTGTTTAGAAGCCGTGCATATATTAGAGGAAAGCGAAGCGCTAACCGAAAAGTTGTGGGAAAACACCCATTACTTTAAGGAAAAAATGCAGACACTTGGATTTAACACCGGCAAAAGTGTAACCCCCATTACGCCAATTTTGCTCGGCGCTGAATCTCTGGCGCAAACATTCAGCCAAAAATTATTTGCCGAAAATGTTTTTGCCATGGCAATTGCCTTCCCTACGGTGCTGATGGGAACCGCACGCATCCGGGTAATGATATCTGCAGCGCACAGCAAAGAAGATTTAGATTTTGGAGTTGCGGCGTTTACAAAAATCGGCAAAGAAACCGGTGTACTTTCCTAAATAGGAAGTAAAACTGTTTTGGATATTACCGGTTTTGCAAAAGCAATGCCATAATAGCAAGCGCAGCGGTTGAATGCTGAATTTCACCGCTGCGAATCATTTCCTCAGCTTCGCGTAAAAATGCCCATTTGCGCGTAATGAGTTCGGTAGCCTCCGGAGCAGCCTGCGTAACAGTGATCTTTGCGGCAGAGTAGCAGTAACTAAGCTGGGGAGAAATTCCGGCGCTTAACAAAAAAGTACCCAAAAGCCGCCAATCTTCCGCAAGCAGGCCGCCTTCTTCAAGCAGCTCACGCTGTGCGGCGACAAGCGGCGCTTCACCCAATTCTACGGAACCGCCGGGCAGCATCCATTTCCATTGCTGCGCCGGATACACAAAATCACGGATGAGCATAATTCTTCCTAACTCATCCGTTGCGGCAATTGTGGCGTTATCCCCCGGATCTGCCACGCCATAAATACCTAAAGATCCATCCGGCCGGATAACATCATATTCAGTAACACGCATCCACTGATTGGTATACACCACATGTTCGGCGCATGTTTTCCATGGGCTGTTATCTGCGTCATCGGCAGTTCGGGGCGGCATAAACAAAAAACGCGCGGCGGTTATACACCACGGCGCTGGCGCATTTTGCGGATAATATTACGTTTACGGCGGGCAAGCAGGCCGTGGCGCTTGTTGCGCGCGCGCAGTCTGGCAGTTGTGGCTCCTTTTCCGGACATGGAAATACTCTCTTTCTAAAATTCTGACGGCGGCAAATACACAAAAAATAATGCGATCTGCGCTGGCGCCGAGCGTGTTCAGTATAACACAGCAAATTTCTATCTGTTGATCTATTGTACCACCATCCAAGCAAAACATCAAACAAAGGCGACTTGCTGGTAAACCAGCGTGCGGCAACGCTTCCGGCCGCATTGCTGATGGTCTTTAACATGTAAACAGGGACAAGAAATTCGTAACGCGGTATTCAAGAGCAACCACAAGGGTCGCCCCTACCGGATTGAGTGACCTCATGTGTACCGCGCGGTGTTTTATTTTTATAAATAGTTTTTGGGGACACCCCAAGCCCCGCGCAAAGGGCAGGCGCCCCTTACGTATCCCGGCGCGCAGTCATTGGAATAGCCATTCCTTGCTTTACCCCTAAGTAGTTGCGAAAAATAAGCTTTTAGCGCATAATTTGCTAAACAACTTATTAATATAGCATATAATATACAAGTGGTATGCGGAGATGTTGCACACAAGCCGCATAGTATTTAATTTCAAAAAATATGCGCTGTTCATTGTGAAACACTACGCATAATTTTGTATATGGAGCAGAAGTTTATGACTTCACAACAACCAAGTCTTATATCCACTCAGGAAATAAAAAGCGCGATGAAATGGGGAGGAATCCTTGGCTTATCAAGTTACGTATTTTCAATTATTATCAATATTATAGAAGGACTCATTTTTAAAAGCGGCGGCACAAATGTTCAAACTAATCCCGGGCTGCTGATACCAATTTGTATGGGTCTTTTCATTCTTGTTTTCGCTACATATATCGCCGGATATCTTCCTGCTTCCGAAACCGGAAAATATAGGCCGGGAGTTGCAGGGGCGCTTATTTCATACATCTTATCTTTCGTACTCGCCAAAATTTATCTTCCAAATTTACCCGGTTCACCAACGGTAACACAAACAAACAGCAATGGAGCCGCAACAGTTATCACCGGGGTAGTCGGATTTATTTTAGTTCTGCTTATCATCACCGGGGTCGGCTGGCTTGGAGCTTTTTATGGCTGCAAACATCTCAATACCCCCAAAAAGAAAAAAAACCGCGAATCATAAAGGATGATAGTATGGTAAAATCAAAGAAACGCAAAAATCAGCGTTTCCCATTTGTTGGATTGATCTTATTTCTCATTTTCATGGCTTTTTACGCAGTTTTTGATAACCCTCAGAATCATTTTTTTACATATTTAGCTGCTATAGCGGCGTTGGGGCTGCTGTTTATAGTTGCGCCGCTATTCATTATCTCTTTAACGCGGCGTTCTGGCGCAACAGGACTTATAGAACAATTGGGTTATCCGCTTAGAAATATTCATGCGCAATCACTGGAAGAAATGCAGAATATGACACCGATGGAATTTGAACATTTCGTTGGCTCTTTATTTCAAAAGCAAGGGTATAGCGTTACAGTAACCGGTAAAACCGGTGATAACGGCATTGATATTGAATTATCCACAATCATCAATGGCGCACAAAAACGCAGTGTTGCGCAATGCAAACGCTACAAAGGATCGGTTGGGGAAAGCATTGTCCGCGAATTTTACGGATCTTACGCCGGATCCGCAGAACATGGCTATTTAGTAACAACCGGAACCTTTACCAATCCCGCAAAAATATGGGCGCAGAATCGGCCGCTAACATTAATTGACGGACATGAATTAGTGCACTGGGCGGCAAAGGTACAGCAAACATCCGGAACTTCAGCGGGCGTTATTTAACAAGAAGGCGCCCGCATTGCAAATCTTATTCAGCGCCGGCAGATGAATCGCTATCGGTGGTTTTACGGCGCGCGCGTTTGGGTTTTTCCACCGGACCAGCAGATGAATCGACCGGAGAATCGCTATAGCCGCCAAAATCAGGCTTATTTTGTGTAATTGTAAAGCCGTTTCCGGTAGATTCAACCGGAGGGTAGAGCGGCGCAAACGAGCCGGTAGTTGATTGGGCAGGCGCGTTATTTGAAAAAGTTACTTGCGCGGTAGGTGTCAGCGCAATATCTGACGGACGATTTTGTGAAACTTGCGTTCGCGAGCGAAAATCTTTATTGGGGCGAGACGCAATAAATGATGTGGCGCGTTCTTCAATCCAAACAACATCACCTTCCAAAATTGTACGCATCTCCAAAATCGACTGCTGAGCCGCAGGATCTGCCGCGCTTAATGGCAGCAATGCTGTTAAGCGTTCTATAACAAGGCGTTGATGATGAGCAAAAATACGCAATCGCTCCGGGTATAGTTCCTGCGAAAGCACATACATTGCAAAATCGGAAATATTTTGGCTTGGTGTACCGCCGATAGCCGTTATACGATCTCGCAAACCAATACAAATAGACACTTCATGCGCGCCGATTCGCTGCATGGTGTTGCGTTCGCGGGGATCCGTCGCCATGGCAGTTAAGCCAATCATGGCTTCGATAGCTGCCCGCTCTTCTTCTAACATTTCGTTAAGCATTTTAATCATTTGCGAACCTGATGCGCGCTGCATAGCATCCTCTTTTTATACATGAAAAATTTTGCGCAAATCATCTGAAATGCGCCTGAAAACTATGTATAGTGTATCATATCGGCAAATTCTTTGCATATGAAATAGTATCAATTCAGTGCAACAAAATTTTTTTTGGATGCAGTAGTTCTTGCAATTGCCTGCCTCACCCCCAATGCTTGACATTTGAATCCCTTATAGTGTATAGTAAGTGTATTACCACATTAAAGGATAGCTTCGATGAATAATAGGAAATCGGCATTGCTTACCGCAGTACCTAACTCTGCTGTACGGCCCCTCCATGCCTTTGTTCCTGCTATCCGCATTGTAATAGACATCTATTAAGTCCTTCCATTACTTGCCAGCGGCGATTCAAAGCAGGAGCTTTCCCAGCTAACTGCCACCCGCGCGCATGGTCCTCCCTTTTGTATATACTTTGCGGCGCTGTGCTTTTGCGCTGGGATTTCCATCCGGCCTACACAAGACTTATTGCTGTAAGCTTTTTACCGCAAATTTCTCTCAACATTTGTATATACAAGAGGTATTTCCAGTTATGCAACAACTATTACCAGATGCGAAAGATCCGGAAACATTAGCCGTCAATCGCAGAATAGCCGAGGCGCAAGCTTTAACCAACGGCTCGCAAGACGCGCTGATCATTAGCCATGTTAGTAAACATTTTACTAAAGGAAGCAACGGTCCGCTTTATTATTTAAAAAAAATGCTGCGGCCCTCCCAAAAAACACCACCGCACTCACATCAGCGGGTTATCCGCGCATTAGATGATGTTTCACTCAACGTAAAACGTAATACTATTATTGGGGTATTAGGATCTAACGGCTCAGGTAAATCGACACTGATCCGGGCAATTTCAACTCTGCTTATCCCCGATAAGGGCAGCGTGAAAGTATTCGATCACGATGTTATTACCGAACGCGATACTGTGCAGCGGCTCATAAATAGGGTAAGTGTAGAAGCGTCATTTTTCCGCAGACTTAGCCCCATTGAAAATTTAATGTACTCGGCGCGGCTGTATAACGTCCCCGGTTCAGAAGCGCGCAAGCAAATTCATGCTTTGCTGGACCGTTTAGGCATACGCAAAGAGCGCCGCAACCACCCGATTGAAGATATGTCGCGCGGCATGCAGCAGAAAGTCGCTATTGCTCGCGCCTTTCTTACATCACCAATATTATTGCTGCTGGATGAGCCAACAACCGGGTTGGATCCGCGTTCTAAAGCTGAAGTGCAGCAATTTATTTTGGAGTTGCGCGCCAATCACGACGCCACTATTTTGTTAACAACCCACGATATGGATGAAGCCGAAGCGCTGTGCGACTCTATCGCAATTATTGACAACGGCCGCATTGCCGCGCTGAACACCGCCGCGGAACTGCGCAAGCAAATTGGCGAGGAAATGGGCTTAAGCGGCCCCGCCACACTGCACGATGTGTTTATGTGGTATACCGGCCGCGCGTGGAAAGATGATGATGATGAAGATGATAATGAATAGGAGTAAATACAATCATGCAGTCCTTTGGACATTCGGTTCAACGAAACAGCCGGGTAGCGCTGGCATTTTTAGAGCGCAACTTTAACCTTACAAAACGCTATTGGGCTTGGGAGCTGGTATGGATAACCTATAATATTGTAAATGGTATTTCGGTTACCTATATCGCTGCCGGAGCCAACGCTGTAATACCTGGATTCCATATTTCGCAAAGTCAGTTAAACACTGCTATATTGGTCCTGGTCATCGGTACTGCGGTATGGTCATATATTTCAACATGCTTTGATGATGTTGCCATGCTGTTTACTATTGAAAAATGGGAAGGCACACTTGAATACACCTTCATGGCGCCAATCAAACGCATAACTATGATGTTTGGCGCCAGCGTTTACGCCGTCATTCACGGATTCGTGCTGACCGCAATTCAATTGGTAGTTATGGCGATGTTCTTTCACATTGATTTAAGTCAAGCCAATTTCTGGACAGCAATCATCATATTGCTGCTGGGCACAGCGTCATTCGTTGGGTTTGGCTTTATCACCTCGGTGCTGCCTATGCTGTTTACCGAATATGGTGATAAAATGGGGTTCATCGTTCGATCCGTTATTTTATTGGTGTCTGGGGTATATTACCCGGTTACGGTATTGCCCAAGTGGATGCAAACGCTTTCAGCGATTTCTCCCGCGACATATGTTTTAGACGGATTGCGCCGCAGTTTAATCAATGGGCAGCCCATTTGGCAAATGTGGAGCAGTGTAATCATTCTGATTATTTCCGGCGCTGTATCCATACCTGCCGGGTTATGGGTCTTCCGAAAAGGCGAAGAATACGCTAAGCGAACCGGCAAATTAAAACGCAACGGTTAATGCGCCGCGCCGCAAGATACGCTTCACCTCTGTTGGAAAATTTCAATCAGCGGCGTAAACGCAGTGGCGCATGTAAACAGCGGATCTGGCTTTATACCAGATCCCTGCCTGCATAAACTGGCATATAGCAAATTATACATACGAGGATAGTTATGTCGAATATTTTTGATTGGCAAAAACCGCAGGAACGCGCTTTTCTTATTGCGGTCAATTCCAAAAAAGCCGACACTCACTGGAGTGTGGAAGATTCCTTATCGGAATTGGCTTCCTTGGCAAAAACCGCCGGCGCCGAAGTTGTGGGAACTGCGGTGCAGCAGCTGGAAAAGCCCGACCCGCGCACTTATTTTGGCAAAGGCCGCGCCGAGGAATTAGTTGGATTGTGCAGCGCTGTAGACGCTTCACTGATCATCGCAGATGATGAATTAACACCAAATCAACAGCTGCACCTTGAAGAAATTCTAAAGATGGATGTTATCGACCGCACCGCGCTGATATTAGATATTTTCGCGCTCCATGCGCAATCTCGCGAAGGACAGATGCAAGTGGAGCTGGCGCAATACGAATATCAGCTGCCGCGGCTTTTGGGGCTGCGCAACCACCTTTCCCGGCAAGCCGGCGGCGCTATTGGCGGAGCTATCGGCACGCGCGGCCCAGGTGAAACGCGGCTGGAAGTTAATCGGCGGCGTGTGCGCGACCGCATCGCCGAATTAAAGCAGGAAATTAATCTCATCAGCCGGCATAGAGACTTGCAGCATAAACAGCGGAAATTTGATATGGTTCCTATTGTTGCGCTAGTTGGCTACACAAACGCCGGCAAATCGACGCTGTTTAATACCCTCACCTCAGCGGATGCCTTGGCGGAAAATATATTGTTTGCAACATTAGACCCCACTACCAGGCAATTACTGCTGCCCGGCCACCAAGAAGCGCTGCTAAGCGATACCGTAGGATTCATCCAAAAATTGCCGACAACATTGGTTTCGGCGTTCCGCGCCACTTTGGAAGAAGCCCGCCAAGCAGATTTGCTGCTGGAAGTGGTGGATGTTTCTCATGAAAACGCCATTGAACAAAATTTAACCGTGTTTGATGTGCTGAAAAGCCTGAAATTGGATGATAAACCTCGGATTACCGCGCTGAATAAAATCGACGCTGTAACAGACCGCGCTGCGATTGATACTTCCCTATACCAGAATCCAACACTGATTTCTGCGCACACCGGCGAAGGCAAACAGCAGCTTCTAGAGGCAATAAGCGCGCAATTAACCGCAAATATGCGGCCATTTCGCGCGTTTTTGCCGTTTCAACGCGGCGATTTGGTGGAAATTATTCATCGCCGCGGAGTAGTATCTAAAGAAGAATACGCCGCTGATGGCATACATATGGAGGGCCGCATACCGGCGCATTTAGAAAATTCTTTGCGGCAATACGCTTTGGAAGACGAATTGCGCGCTGCCGAAAATCTCTAAGTTCACAAGACTTGCTTGCAAATATCGCGCTTTTGTGACACAATAGGGCCATAACAATGATTTAATCAAGAAATGGCATTCATTTCGGTATTTATTCAGATGCGAGTGATTACCATTTCTTAAATCAAGCAAATAATGTTGTTTGCATCAATTCATCCAAGAGGTATGATATTTCCTATGTCAATGACTACGACAGAACAGCGCAGCGGCCCATTCACGCTTTCAACTTCCCGCATAGTTACCGCGGCCGTGCTGATAGCTATCACACTAATACTCGGTTTCGTCCCAAATCTTGGCTTTATTCCACTGCCAAATGCATTTGGCAGTGCAACTACCGAACATATCCCCACCATTTTAGGTTCGGTTTTAGAAGGCCCATTGGTTGGCGGAATTACCGGATTAACCTTTGGTTTGCTTAGTTTTACTCGGGCAACCTTACCTTTATTTAAAGATCCTTGGGTGGCGATTCTTCCGCGTATTCTTATTGGTATAACACCCTGGCTGGTATATCAGCCGCTAAAACATATTCAATCAGATTTCGCTGCCGGAGTTGCCGGTTTAGTCGGTTCACTCACAAATTCCTTTTTTGTGCTGTCTATAGCAGTCATCCGCGGATATGTTCCGATTCAATTAGTTTATACTGCGATTCCGCAGGTAATTGGTGAAGCAGTTTTGGCAATCATTGCCACAGTCGCAATCGTTCGCGCTGTTACCATTGTACGCAACCAAATGCTGTATGCGCCGGATAAAAAAGACCGCTCGAAAATGGAATATTAATATTGGGGCAGATGTCACATGATAGAATTACGTAACGTGACATTTCGGTATAATGCCCGCTTGAAAGACAGCGCTCCGGCAATTCAATCGCTGAATATGGTTTTTCATGAAGGCGAAATTGCCGCTGTGCTTGGTAAAAACGGATCAGGCAAAAGCACACTTTCCCGAATTATTTCAGGTATATTAAAACCGCAGTTTGGCGAAGCGCTGGTAGATGGTTATTCTACCAGCGTTCCCAAAGAAATGTGGGAAGTGCGCAGCCGCATTGGGATTGTTTTCCAAAACCCCGATGATCAAATTATATCCAATAATGTTTTAGATGAAATTGTTTTTGGTCCGGAAAATCTGGGCATACCTCGCAACGAAATTGAATCACGCATCCAAGAAATTTCTCAATTATTGCAGCTTGAATCGATAATAGATTACCCAATCCATGAATTAACCTATGGACAAAAACAGATGGTCGCCATTGCCGGCGTTTTGGCAATGAGGCCGCGCTATATGATTTTTGATGAGCCTACTACATCCTTAGGCCCGGAACAAACCAAAGCGCTGATGCAAATCATTCAAAAGTTTGCGCGCGAATATCATCTAGGTGTTATTTATATCACCCACAATATGGATGAGGTTCCGTTTTGTGACACCGTTTTTGTTATGGAAAACGGCAGCGTCGTCCGCCATGGCGCACCCAGCCAAATTTTTGCAGACGCTATAGCCATGCGCCAATATGGGCTGGATATACCTGCGGTAACAGAGATATATCAGCGGATAAAAACCTCTTTGTCTGCATCCGCAGTTATGCCATTAAACGAAGAACAATTTGCGGATGTCTTTGTGCATAGCGCGCACATCACCAATCCAGAAACGACCGGGTCCACTTTCGGCAATTCTGAAAGCATACAAAAAAACGCCGAAGTTGCGTCGGCCATTATTGAAACAAAAGATGCGCGTTTTACCTATAAAGCTGGTACCCCGTTTGCCCAAATTGGTTTAGCCGGTATTACAATCCGTGTGCCGCAAGGCTCATTCATCGCCTGCGTTGGGCCAACCCGTTCCGGTAAATCTACTTTGCTGGATTCGTTTAACGGTGTGTTGAAACCGGGCCGCAATATGGTTTTTTACCAAGGAAAAGATATTCATACTCCCGGATATGATTTATCCGCGCTGCGAAAAGAAGTAGGCGTAGTTTTTCAATCACCGGATGCGCAAATTATTAAAGATGTCGTCGGCAAAGATATTGCCTTTGGTTTGCGGCAATTAAAGCTTTCTTTAGCCGAATCGCGCCAAAGAGTGCAGGAAAGTTTAGAAAGTGTCGGTCTGAATTACGAAGAATTTCGCAATCGCTATACCTACACACTGAGCGGCGGCCAAAAAAGACGTGTCACCATTGCCGGCGCACTGGCGCTGCGCCCAAAAATATTGGCGCTGGATGAACCAACCGCAGGATTAGACCCGCAGGGCCGCGCCGAATTTTTGAACATGCTGCGGCAGTTGGGAAGCGAGCGCGGATTAACCATCATCTACATGACCGCAAATCTGGAAGATATTATTGGGCTGGCCGATACTATCTACCTGCTGGAAAACGGCAAAGTTGTCATGAGCGGATCTCCCAAAGAAATTTTAGAGCACACCGATACAATCGCGCACATGAATATCGGATTGCCGGCGGTTACCCGCATCTCGACAGCAATTAAACGGCGAATACCAAATTTTGCCGAAAACTCGCTGAATTTGCATGAACTGGAAACCGCGCTGCTGCAATACGCCAGACCTAACAGCCAGGATAAAGGATTCAACTTGCTATGATAGAAATTTCGCGTGTTGTTACTATTGGGCAATATGTTCCGCAATCCAGTATCATCCATAAACTCGATCCGCGGATAAAAATTCTGGCAGCAGTGACTTTTATCATCGTCGCCTCTATTGTCAGCTCATTTACTGCGTTGGCGGCGCTTGCGCTTTTTACCATTGTACTGATACCAATTTCAAAACTAACCTTTCGCTTTATTCTTATAACTCTGCGGCCAGCGCTGTTTTTTATAGCTTTTATGGGGATTTTCCAAATTCTTTTCTACCAGCAAACAAGCAATCAAGGTGTTCTTTGGAGCTGGTGGATTTTACACATTACAATCCAAGGCATCATCGCCAGCATTAAAATTGATATTCGGTCACTTCTATTCTATGTCTTCATTAATTTGATTACTTACACGACCACGTTTGTTGAATTAACCGATGGCGCTGGCTCGCTGATGGCGCCCTTGCAAAAAATTGGTGTTCCCGTACAAGAGTATATGCTTACCATTATGATTGCTCTGAAATTTGTGCCGCTGTTTATCGAGCAATTAGAACAATCGATTAAAGCACAAGCAGCGCGCGGAGCTAGCATTGATAAGGGGAATTTTTTCATCCGCGCCATAAACATCAGCCAGCTGCTTATTCCGCTGGTGCTGAATGGCTTTCAGCGAGCGGAACATATGGCGGTAGCCTTAGAAGCGCGATCTTATCGCGGAGGTAAATATCGTACTAAATATCGGATTTTGCGCCTAAAACCTGTCGATATTACGGTTATGCTCTTTTTTGTGCTCATCATGGCGCTTACACTGTATATAAACATCCGCTGGATGATATAATGAAATCGGAGGAGGGCTATTTTCTTGGGAAAGATATTTACCGTTCAAGTAAACGGCGCAGAACATCGGGTTGAAATAGAACCCGGCGAACATGGCATTTGGCAGGCTGTTATCGATGGTAAACCCGTCACTATCAACAAATATCAAGTTTCAAACGGACACACACATCTTTTAATCGAAAACGCATCCTTCGATTTTTATATTTCGCATACTCCCGGCGAAACGCAAACTGTAGAACAACGATCTTATGATATTACTAATAGTGGTGTCCCGCACTCCGTTATTATTTTCGATGAGCACCGGCGATCACTAACAAAATCAGTCTCGCGCGCAGGCGCAGGCGGCGATGTTGTGGTTAAAGCGCCTATGCCCGGTTTGGTTGTTTCAGTGCTGGTTGAACCAAATACAACCGTAGCCAAAAATCAGCGCATTGCCGTTCTGGAAGCAATGAAAATGCAAAATGATTTGTTGGCCCCGCGTGATGGCGTTATCAGGTCTGTTGCCGTTACTGCCGGGCAAGCAGTTAACCAAGGGCAGCAACTTTTTGTCATCGGATCTCTCGAACAAACTGAACATTCCGGCGAATAATGTTCTAGTTGCTTCTTCTACGGAAAAATACTTACTATTCCGGCTGCGCCGGGCGCCGCAAAGGGGTTCACGCCACCCGGCTGCCTCTGCTGGGAGCAGCGGCATAGCATCATGGTTGGAACATGATGGAGAGGAAATGAAAGATTGTCAGCCAGCTCGACGTTCTTTCATCCTCTCTGTACTTGAGTATAAAACATTTGTTCCAAAATTACAATAGTTTTTATTAGTACTTTCTGACTATTTTTCCTTATCTTTCTTAGGTGATCTCAGTATTATTAATGATATACAAGAAATATTTCAGCTAGTATGACTGAGGGGAAATTGTGAGTCAAATACCTGCTTTCTCAAATTCCGATGATGATTCTATTATCGTTTCCCGCAGAGAACAAGACCGGATTCTTGAAATTGAAAAGAAAATCCGCAGAATTTTATTTGGCGGCAACGCCAGTGATAAATCACACACTCCTCAGCTGTCTTTTCAAGACGCTCTGCAAACCGCTGTCACATTTTTTGCTACAAATATGGATGAAACATTGGTTGAACTGTGGCTCATCGATCGTATTCCATGGGCAAAACGCAACCACGCAGATCAGATGCATCTGCTGGCGTGGGTTTCTCCGCGTTCGCCCGCTATTCCCCAAAGGGCCAGCCGAGAGCCAAGCGAATTAATTTCAGGCGCGCTGCTTGCCGGCCGGCCACTGCGTTTTGATCAAGCCAAAAGTGATTTTCAAGTTCGTAAATGGGCGAAGTCAGCTGAAGTCAATCCTGACCAAATCGAAGTTTTTTTTGGAACTCCCATCTTTTATCAGGGAGAGCCATTTGGTGTACTGGCTGTTGGCACAAGCTCCGAGCCTAGCTATGAACATGTTGAATTAATCGACGCTTTTGTAGATTATATTTCAATGGCCGCGCACACTCTGCATACTTTAAGTGATTTGGCCGGTTTGCAAGAGATTTATGAAAAATCTTTGGCGTATTCCTCGCATCTGCAGGCAGTTCTTACCATTCCGGATCTCACACTCATCTATACAAACGCTGTTTTTGACAACTTATTTCAAATCGGCCCGGATTTTTGGGGCCAAACTATAGATACAGCCCTGCCGGAAATTTCCTCTGAATTGCGCCGTCATTTGCAGTTAAATTCCTTCACGCAGCAAAACAGACAGCAAAAATATGCCTCAACATTAACGCTGCGGCTGCCCGGAGGCATTTCATATTGGGAATTTATTGTTTCGGTTTTACCTGCTGCAGATGAAAAAAATATGCTGCTGAATATCGAAGCCTCGGATATTACCAGTTATGTTAATCGGCTGAATTCGCTAAGAAATGAAACCAGCACAGCGCAGGAACGAGTAGCGCAAATGGTTGCCCTGCATAATGTGGCGCTTGATTCTGCGCGGCGCTTTGGTCAAGATCCGCAAGATTTACTGCTGAATATACTCAAAAAGATGATAGATATGGCCGGCGCCGATAAAGCAAATGTTGTTTATTGGAACAACGCACAGCAAAATCTTGAACAAATCGCAGTTATTGGGGCAGCAGAAGATGACACCAAGGCTTTCCGCCAAATCGCGCTGACCAAAGTGGCGTTCCAATCCGGCGAGATTTACTTTGAGTCAGATTATAAACATTCGGCGTACTATATTCCGGAAACAGACAGCCCAGCCATAAAAGCCGCTATGAGCATTCCTATGAAGTATAGGTTAAATGTTATCGGTGTTATTAACCTGATTTTTACTGAATCGGCTCCAATTTACCATGAGCAGCGAACTATTTTGATATCACGCGAGGATATGTGGCTGATGGATTTATTTGCCGCACAAGCAACCAGCGCCATTGAAAATTCACGCTCGTACTTGGAGCTGGATAAAGCATATCAGCAAACCCGTTCACTAAAACGGCGGCAAGATGATTTGCTGCGCAGATTAGCCCACGATTTAAAAACTCCGTTAACCGGGCTGAAAGGATTTATTGAACTGGCGCAGGAAACACACGCTACCGATGATTCAAAAACTATACTTTCAGATGCTTTCAGCAGCGCGGAACGCATGGAAGACATTCTTGACCACATCTTAGAGTATTCTAAAAATCCCGAATTGCAAAAAGTACTGCTGGCGCCTGCAAATGTTAAAGAAATTATCACCGAAAGCGCCGATGAATGGAAACTTCAGATTAAAGCGCGCCGGCTGAGCCATACTATTACGGTTCAAGCGCCGGATGATGTATATATTTTAGCTGATAGCAATGGGCTTAAAGAAGTTTTAGATAACAGCATTAGCAACGCCGTTAAATATAGTCCCTCGGGTGGAAATATCCTTATTCAAGCAATGGCAAATTTAGCCCTGCGGCAGGTAACCATTCGCATTGTTGATAACGGCATCGGTATAGACTCTGCCGCACAGGCAAAATTATTTCAGCCGTACCAGCGCGCCGACGCCGTAAATGGTATAGACGGCAATGGGCTTGGTTTATATATTTCCCGCCAATTGATCGAAGCAATGAACGGATCGTTCATTCTTGAAAGCAGCGCGCCGGGCAACGGCAGTGTTTTTGCTTTAACACTGCCGACTCCATAGCGTTATTTCCGCAGCAGCGCTACCTGTTCCAGCAATGTTTTAGGTTCCAGACGATCACGATAATCTGGCTTGGTATACGCAAATCGGATGATTCTATCGGCGTCGATTACATATGTTGCCGGTATCGGCAATTCCCATGTTGAAACGCCGTTAGCCTTCTCTACATCCAGCCCAGCTTTTAAATATATTTCCCGAATATTTTCCGGAACTGTAAACAGCACTTTATATTGCCGTAGAATTACGGCGTTCACATCGCTAAGCACCGGAAACGCCAAATGATGCTTTTCCGTTACTGTTAATGATCCATCCGGCAATTCGGGCGAAATTGCAACCAATTCCGCGCCTAATTCATGAATTTGAGGTAATATTTCTTGATACGCACGTAGCTGAATATTGCAATACGGACACCAAGCTCCACGGTAAAAGGTCAGCGCAACCGGGCCATTTCGCAACAAGCCGCTTAAACTTACTGTTTGGCCAGTTGCGTTTGGCAACGAAAAATCCGGCGCCAACTCACCTTTCTGCAAAGCTGTTTTTTCAATATTCGTGGCAATTAAATCTTGCACGCTTTTATTATAAATAACGGTTGTTTCCGCTGAAGTTCTTTGGCGCAGTTTTTGTAATTGCGCTTCCAGTGTTTGTTCCGGTTGATCAGTCATTTTTCATTTTCCTAGGCATTTATTTTTAAAAATGCAGCCTGTTTTACATCAAGAATTACGTTGAAGATTACGAAGCTGGGCTTTGCCATGAATCACTCCGGTAGCCGCAACAACATAAGGCACACAATAGGTTAATAGAATCGAAAACAATAGCGGCGCTGTAATATGCCGCGACATCAAATCACCCATATGGTTAATTAAAGTGAGAATTGTCCCGACAATCAATGCAATTTTTAGTGAATGCCAAGCCGTATCGCGTTCAAACATCATTTGTAACATAGCAATGACGCCACTTTTCATCCGAAATATTTTGAAAGGATAACCATTCTGTACATGCATGCGTTCTTCCGGTTTAGATATCCTCTCATTCATACATCGGAATAAACGTATCGGATCATAAAGACTGTTTTATTGGAAAGATTATTAGTAACTCACCTTACGCAGGATGAGCAAAAAGGAACAAAATGAGGCATACTAAAAGCAGAGAGAAGCACAAAGGGAAACAAGTATGGCAAAACACAAATCAACAGCCCAGCAAGAGGAAAAGCC
>JAJYBV010000122.1 GCA_021778805.1 Chloroflexota bacterium
CGCCGGATATGGTCAGCAACAAGACCCATGGGGGCAGAATCCCGCTCAGATGGGCTACGGGCAGCAGCCTGCCGCCGGATATGGTCAGCAGCAGGATCCATGGGGGCAGAATCCCGCTCAGATGGGCTATGGGCAGCAGCCTGCCGCCGGATATGGTCAGCAACAAGACCCATGGGGACAGAATCCCGCTCAGATGGGCTACGGGCAGCAGCCTGCCGCCGGATATGGTCAGCAACAAGACCCATGGGGGCAGAATCCCGCTCAGATGGGCTACGGGCAGCAGCCTGCCGCCGGATATGGTCAGCAGCAGGATCCATGGGGACAAAATCCTTCCAGGCCGGAAGCGGATCCGCGGAATGGAAATGGCCAAGATGGTAGAGTACACAGATGGTATGGTAACAATGCAGCGCCAGATCCAAATCAATAATCGGAACGCCAAAAAGTGATGAATGCAGTTCAAAATACACCTTCACCAAAAATTCCGGAACAAAATAAGCGTTCACTTGTCGTTATTGAATGCGGCAGTGTTTGGACAAAGGCTTTTTTGTTCGGGCCATCCGAAGGCAGGTTTCACGTCCTGGCAAGGGCAGAAACATATTCAACATACGGAGCGCCGTTTTACAATATTATTGCCGGCGCACGCGCGGCGCTGCATGATATTACTACAAAAACCGGCAGACAATTTATTGATCATGGTCTGCCGATCATACCTGAAAACGAATTTGGCGACGGAGTTGATGGCATAGCTGTTGTAATCAGCGGCGCCATAAATGTTAGGTTGACGTTAACCGGCCCGGGAGTTCTACAAATAAAAAATCGCATTGCATCCGCGGGACTGAATCTGCCGGTTGAAATTACCACCTACGATAGCGCAAAACTGGCAGAAATAATGTCGGGGCTAAGTATTTGGAATCCGCATGGAGTACTTATTGCAACTTCAGTAGATCGTCCGATGACTCCGGAGGAACAGCAGTTATTAGATACTCAATTGAAAATGCTGCAAAATATATTTGAGGTGACACCATATCGGCCGGTTGTTATATTGCTGGGATTTCAGGAAGACGCAATGAAAATTCGCGTAGCGTTCCCCAATTTAGAATTTACCTTTATCAATACCCGAAACTCCATACATCAGCCGTTGCATGAAAGTATCTTATCGATATATGAAAATAAAGTTTTAGCAGGCATGAACGGATACGCCAATATTCGCTCGTGGGTTGCGGCAGCGCCGATAAGCGAAATTTCATCTCTCGGTCGGATTACCCGCTTTATCGCGCAGCGCTACGAGATGAATACACTGGTGGTTAGTGTGGGCGCCACTTCAGCCATAGCGGCGTATGCAACATCATCCGGAGCGCTCATTGCAAAAAACAAACCATTAAGCGGAGTGCGCATTGGCGCCGGCGCGGTTTTAAGAAAAGAAAGCCCGCAGCAATTAGTCAATTTCCTGAGTGAGGAAAAAACATCAGAGGAAATGGCGGAAGCAGCTCTGCGCCGCATGCTGCACCCATGGACGGTTCCGGCGGAGCAGGAAGATTTGGAGATGGATCACGCATTGGCGGTTGGCGCAGCGCGCGGCATTGTGCGCGAAATTGGCGCGGAAGCGCAATACGCTGATATTATCATTGGATCCGGCGGTGTTTTTGCGCACGTCCCCACCTACGCCGAAGCCGCTTTAATGCTGATAGACGCTGCGAGGCCAACAGGAGTAACAAACTTATTGCTGGATCGCGCTAATATGTTTGCGGCGCTTGGCGGAGCTTCGTTATTAGATCGACTTGCCGCAGCTGATATTGTAGATATCGATGTATTTGTCATTCAACTTGGCGTATGCGTCACCGCTAGCGGAACACCGCCTGCCGGAACACCGGCAGTAGAAGCGCACATTGAGTATGAAGACGGACATGTGTTTTCAGCAAGCGCGCCCGAAGGCAGTATGACAAAATTGCCGCTGGGTCATGGGCAGCGCGGATATCTTACCCTAAAGCCCGCTCCGGGAGTCGATGTGGGGCAAGGCCCCGGCAAAGCCGCCCGCACAGAAAATCCGATTGAAGGCGGATACGTTGGTGTTATCATCGATACCCGCGGGCAAAAGCAGGAAAACCCAACCGACGCGCTGGACTATATTGCGCAAAGAAAAATATGGCTGCAAACCTTGGCGGCCCAATAAACTCTGTAAGAAGAAAGACGCCGACTGATTTATGGAATATCCGTTTGGATGGCCCGTAGCGCCAAATACGCATGTTATTCGCGAACGCCGATTATCACAAGGGCGTGGCACCGTTCTGGTCTCCGCGGGAGATCTGGTTGAACCAACAGACATTATTGCGCGTTCGATTGAAACTGAACAAACGGTAAAGGCCGGTTTTCGCGGCAAAATACTGCGCATTATTCTGGAATATGGCGCGGTTATTGAAGGAACAGCAATGGTAATAAACGGGCTGGCAGGGTTTGGTCCATCATGCGCCGGGAAAATACAGATACTGCCGCAGCTTGGGGTAAACGCCAACACTGTAATATCACCCGAAGCAATAGCGGTATTCAGCGGCAGCCTCACCGCAGATTTATTGCGCGCAGCGGTATCTAATCGCGCCGGGGGCATATTTGCCGCAGGGGCTCCGGCAGAGCTGCTTAGTGAATTCCTGCAAGCAGATGTTACCGCGCTGCTGGATGGCGCACAACATTTGTTTAAGCCGCCGCCATGCACAATAATTTTAGCTCACGGATTTGAAAACCGGCCAATGGCAAAGGAAATTTACCGGCAGCTTTCTGCGTTATCCGGGCAAACAGCGCTGATGAACGGATACAGCAATATTTTCTCCGGCGCACGGCCCGAATTAATCTACTCTGAGGAAAACGCCCGGCAAACACCGCTGGGGGCGACAGATCCAATTGTTGCGGTACAATCTCGGGTGTGGATAACGCAAGGTTCGTATGCAGGCTCCGGAGGAATAGTTGAAGCGATACCGGTAGCGCAGCGGCGATTTCCATCGGGCATAATTGCGCGCGCAGCTGTAATTCGACTGGATACCGGTGAAGAAATATTAGAGCCGCTTTCTAATGTGCAAAGAATCGGCTGAATTTCGCCAAATATCCCCCGAAAATAGAAAAATATTGCATTTATTGCGCTATGTAGTATCTTTAATGGTAGAGAGAGTTATCGTTTTTAACATTGCCATAACTATTTAAGCGCAGAATCAGCTATATGCCGGCAACAGCGCAGTTGGCAAAAAATCGACGACGGCTAAAAAAGCTATTGCGCAGTTTGCTCCCCGAACTATTCCGAGACACAAACTGCCGATAAAAAGAAGGAACAACGCATATATGTCTCATCGCGTGCTCCCATCAGGCACAATGCTCACAAAGAGGTATCGTATTGAACGCTTAATTAAATCCGGAGGTTTTGCCGCGGTTTACGTCGCTACGGATTTATATCAAATGAGAACATGCGCTGTTAAAGAAACATTCGATCAATCACCGGAAGGGCAGGAACAGTTCCAGCTAGAGGCAAATATTCTTGCAGGAATCAGTCATCCGAATTTGCCGGCGGTTTGGGATTATTTTGAATATAACAGCGGACAATACTTAGTTATGCAATATATCGACGGTGACGATTTGGAAAGCCGTTTGGATATTGAAAAACATATTGCAGAAGATGATGTGCGCAATTGGTCTATTCAAATCTGCGATGCGCTGATGACCCTGCATATGAAGCATCCACCGATTATTCACCGCGATATTAAGCCGGCTAATATTAAAATAACTTCAGATTATCTCGCCGTGCTGGTAGATTTTGGTATTGCCAAGCTCTATCGCGCCGGTGGGGCAACTCAGGCAGCCGCGCGCGCCGTTACCGACGGTTTCTCGCCGTTAGAACAATACGGACAAGGCAGCACCGACGGCCGATCCGATATTTATTCGCTGGGAGCAACCATCTATAACTTGCTGACAGGCGTCATACCGCCGGATGCGCCAAGCCGTGCGCCGGAAGACACGCTTATTCCACCCTCGCAGCTACAAGATAATATATCTCCCGCCATGGAAGATATTGTGCTGCGCGCTTTAAAAATGAACCCGCTTTCCCGCTTTCAAACCGCCGCAGATATGCAAAGCGCATTGCTGATGGCCAATCGCCGCACAAGCAATATGTCGCAAAAAAATAACGGTTACGCCGCAGCGAGCAGTAAATCTGCCGAACAACTGGCGCTTTGGCTTTGCCCAAACTGCCACACCCGCAATAAACCAGAGGCTTCCTATTGCATCAGCTGTTCCTCGCCGGCCCCCGGCCTGGATATGGATGGGGAAACACACATTATTCAACCGCCGCCACCTTCACAGCTATCATCAACTTCATTTAATCTGGGGCGGTCCTCCCAATCTTACGCCAACTTCACCAAAACAGCCAGCTCTTCGTGGGCCGTTGCGCAAAGCAAGCCGGATTATTTTTTGCGTGCGGTAGCCGGCAAACCCGGGCATGGGTTTGTTATGTGCGGAGACCGCGGCCTGGCGCTGGTTTTTAACGACCAGGACCAATCTTGGACGCACCTGCCCTTTCCAACAGAAAAAGCATTTTTGGCGGCCGCAGTTGCCAAAGGACATATTTGGGCGGTCGGTGAAGACGGATTAATTGCGCATTTTACTTCAAATCGCTGGATTGCCATTCCTTCAGAAATCCACGAGCCATTCGTAGCCATTGCATTGGATTCACCAACTTCGGGCTGGATTGCCGCGCAATCCGGCGCGCTTATTGAGTTTCATGACAATGAACTGAATACTACCCCCATGCGCCGCGGATTAACATATGGCATTTCTATCGATGATATTGGTGACGGCTGGGCGGTTGGCTCTCATTCCTTGCTGCTGCGGCTGTATGGCGGATCTTGGAAGGCGCTTTCCCATTCCACCGGTTGGGGTGAGCTGTACGCCGTAGCGCACGATGGGCCGGAATCGGCGTGGGTTGCCGGCGCCAACGGATTGCTGCTGCATGTCGATAATAAAGGATGGCAAATCGGCCCCGATTCGCAAACCGGCGATTTACGCGCGATATCTTTCAATTCGCAGCACGAAGGCTGGGCAGTGGGCGATAACGGAGCCGCTGTTTGGTTCAACGGTGTTTCATGGACAACGGTAAACCAAACCATTCCAGGAAACACAACGTTAGTTTCAATAGCGTGGCGCACCGAAACAGAGGCTTGGGCAATCAGCGATCAAGGGCAAGCTTTGCGCTGGCTGCGGTAATTGCGCCGGTTTATCAGCGATTTTTTCTGAATTTTGCGGCAGTGGTTCGGCGTTGAAGCATACTATTTAACGTCGTATACTATTGGTAGCGCTTATCGTTTTTATGCATGAGCAACAAATACTATTCAAAAGAAAGAATGATACACCTATGGCGGCACAACTTGGTTCTGCAGAACGCCCTTTGCGCGTTGCAGTTATAGGATCCGGCCCGGCAGGCTTTTATGCGGCGGAATCGCTGCTGAAACGGCCAAACCTAACATGCTCCATTGATATATTTAACCGGTTTCCCACTCCATATGGATTGGTGCGCGACGGCGTAGCGCCAGATCATCAATCGATTAAATCGGTGACACGTGTTTTTGACAAAATTTTAGAAAATCCGCAAGTCCGCTTTTTTGGCAATGTTACCTTCGGAAAAGATATTTCCCATGATGAGATAAAACGCTATTACGACCAAATTATTTATGCCGTTGGCGCGCAAACCGACCGCCGTATGGGCATTCCCGGAGAAGATTTCCTCGGCAGTTTTCCGGCTACTGCGTTTGTCGGATGGTATAACGGCCACCCCGATTACCGAGATTTAGAGTTCGATTTATCGTGCGAACGGGTTGTTGTGGTGGGCAACGGCAATGTCGCCATGGATGTTACTCGCATTTTAGCGGCAGATCCCGATGAATTAGCGAAATCGGATATCGCAGATCACGCATTGGCAGCGCTGCGCAAAAGCAAAATCAGAGAAATTATGATGCTGGGCCGGCGCGGGCCGGCGCAATCGTCTTTCACCAATCCGGAATTAAAAGAGTTCGGTGAACTGGCAGGGGTAGATGTACGGGTAGACCCCGCTGATTTGGCGTTGGATGAATTAAGCGAACAATCTTTGGCTGAAAACCGTGTCGCCGCTAAAAATATGGAGACGCTGCGCGAATATGCCCTGAAAACCACCTTCCCTGCGCCGCGCAGAATTTATATGCGCTTTCTCTATTCACCGGTTGAAATACTCGGCGAAGACGGTAAAATGACCGGAGTGGTAATTGAACGCAACCAGCTCGTCCCCGATGGAAAAGGCGGACTGAAAGCGATTGGAAACGGCGTAAAAGACCGCATTCGCGCCGGGATGATTCTGCGATCTGTCGGTTATAAAGGTCAACCGCTGGCAGATGTGCCGTTTAATGAAGCAAACGCCACCATCGCCAACGTTGCCGGGCGGGTCGTAGACCCTGCAACACAGGAACCGGTAGCTGGTGAATATGTTGTGGGTTGGATTAAACGCGGCCCCTCCGGATTAATCGGCAACAATAAGCCCGATTCTATTGCCACCGCCGACGCAATGGTGGAAGATATTTCTTCCGTTACACCAATTGATGATGAAAACCGCGATCCCGCGAAGATATCTACTCTTTTGGCGGAACGCGGAGTTGTTATTGTCAACAGTAACGATTGGAAAAAATTAAATGAATACGAGCTTAACATGGGTAAACAGCAGGGCCGTCCGCGTGTAAAAGTAACACGTGTGGATGAAATGCTAAGCATCATCAACAAATAACCAACTCATATCTCGCTGTGCAGAGGCTGCTATTTTGGCAGTCTCTGTGTGTTTTTTGGGGGAAATTTTCTCCGCGCACGTATAGAATAATGGAGTGGCGAACTAGAGATGTGCTAAAATCCAGGGTTCTCGCAGAATTGCGCCATTATGTAACTCGGTTGGTACGCCGTTCTCGGTGTTTTCCTCGTTCCATTCAGGTGTTGCGAGATGCCGTCTAGCTGTTTGTTTTTGCCTGGAACCGGCGCAACTTTACCGGCGGATTTATTCATGCTATCCTGCTCACGTCTTTCAGTTCGATTATCTTTAAATGTTCGCCACCCCCGATATTTGTTTGTGTATTGAATTTACGAAAAATCTATGTTATACTATCGTCAGGAATTGATAGAGCTGTCTTTTGGGGAAGTTTTCATATACTTATTTCACAGCGCCATAATGGGTATTTTGCCGCTCATCGATTGCTGAATACAAATCTAAA
>JAJYBV010000123.1 GCA_021778805.1 Chloroflexota bacterium
CTGCTCAAGCAGCATTTTTGGAAAGAACGCACCTTTTGGAGTGATGGCGATTTTGGTTGCACAGTGGGGAATGCCAGCCAAGAAGTCATTCGACACTACTTTGAAACACAAGGGTAAGGAACGGCGACTCATCCACGAAGCTAAAGACTTCGTGGTTTTCTCGCTCGGCCAGTATAAAAAGTAGTCTGTTAAAAGAATCGGGAGAAAAGTCACAAAAAATGAGAGCAGAAATTATTTCCATTGGCACAGAATTATTATTAGGACATATAACCGACACAAACGCAGTATATTTAGCGCAAAGGCTTTCCGCGCTGGGGATCGATCTGCACTTTGTTTCGCAAGTAGGGGATAACAGAGGCAGATTGACTGAAACACTACGCAAAGCGTGGGAACGCGCGGATGTTATTATCACAACCGGAGGACTGGGGCCAACGGAAGATGACGTTACCCGAGAAGCTATTGCAGATTTATTGCAAGAAACGCCGCAGGTAGATGCAGATCTGGCAGAAGTATTAAAAGATCGCTACAGATTATTTAGCAGTGTTATGCCGGCAACAAACATAAAACAAGCTTGGCTGATTCCCTCAGCTTCATCGCTAAAAAATCCATCGGGAACAGCGCCAGGGTGGTTTGTGCAAAACGATAACCATATTATCATTTCTATGCCCGGTGTTCCCAAAGAAATGTACCAAATGTGGGAGAATGAAGCCGAGCCGCGACTTTCCGCGCTTACCGGCGCAACAATTTTTACCCGTATTCTGCGCATTTCCGGAATGGGAGAATCTATTGTTGAAGAAAAAATTATCAATTTTATTCACTTAACTAACCCAACCGTTGCCACCTACGCTAAATCTGACGCAGTGGATGTGCGGATTTCTGCCAAAGCAGAAAACATTGCCAAAGCGCAGGAAATGGTAGACACCACAGACGCAGAAATCCGTTCCGTGCTGGGTTCAGTCATTTTCGGGGAGAATAAAGATACGCTAGCAAGTGTTGCGGGCAATTTGCTGAAAAAACACGGGTGGACCGTAGGAGTGATGGAATCTTGCACAGGCGGGTTAACCGCTTCAACCATTACTGATACACCGGGCAGCTCTGAATATATGCGCGGCGCCATCGTTAGCTATGCCACAGACTTCAAAATAAGCATGGGTGTGCCTGCCGATGTGATTCAACAATACGGAGTTATCAGCCGAGAAACAGCGTTGGAAATGGCGCGCGCCGCGCGAATGCAGTGCAATGCAGATGTAGGAATAGGTATTACCGGTGTGGCCGGCCCCGATTCACAAGAAGGCAAACCGGTAGGTTTAGTGTTTATTGCTATCGTTACTCCACACGCCGAAACGGCGGAGCAATTCCAAATGCCGGGAGATCGGCATGACATAAAAAGGCGCGCCGCGCTGCGCGCATTAAACATGCTGCGGCTATCGCTTTCTTCCGGCGCCGGCAATTAATCTGCAAGTAAGCCCCGCGCCATAAGATTTCTCTTTTGTGCGGGGCTAAACATGATTTTTAGCGCAACTATTGGGCGGCGTTTTCTTCCTTCAGCCACAGGTTTAAGCTTCTTGAAGAGCTAATCTGCAGCGCTTGTTCAATAAACTTAGCCAGCGGAACGGCGCCAACATTTTCATTTGTTCGCAAACGCAAAGAAACCGATTCATTTTCAGCTTCTTTATCGCCAACCACAAGCATATAGGGTATTTTTTGCAGCTGCGCATCGCGCACTTTGGCGTTCATACGTTCCGAACGCGAATCTACCTCACTGCGTATCCCAACTTTTTGCAATTGCTTTTGTGCGCGCATTGCATAATCAATATGGCGATCGGTAATCGGAATAATCATTGCCTGCACCGGAGAAAGCCACACTGGGAATGCGCCGGCAAAATGCTCTATTAATACACCCATAAACCGCTCGGTAGATCCCATAATAGCGCGGTGAATAATGACGGGCCGATGCGCGGCGCCATCTTCACCGATATATTCGAGTTCAAAATTGCGCGGTTGAAATAAATCCATCTGAATAGTTGAAAGCTGCCATTCACGACCCAAAGCGTCTTTTGCCATAAGATCCATTTTAGGGCCATAAAATGCGGCTTCACCTTCAGCAGATTCATAGTTAAAACCTGTCGCGTCCAGCGCTGCTTTTAAATCGGTTACCGCCTGTTCCCACAAGGCCACATCGCCATGATATTTTTCATGATCATTTAAATCGGGCAAAGACAATCGCACGCGGTAATCGGTCAACCCATACGCGCCTAATATTTCGCGGATTAAATTGACGAGATCTTTAAATTCATCCATCACTTGGTCGGGACGCAAAAAGATATGTGAATCATCTTGCGTAAGCGAACGAACTCTGGTAAGACCCGAAAGCTCGCCTTTTTTCTCAAAGCGATGCAATGTTGCAAATTCTGCATAGCGAATCGGCAGTTCGCGGTAACTGTGCCGTTGCGATTTATACAATGTAATATGCGAAGGGCAGTTCATCGGCTTTAATTCAAAGCTGTTATCTTCCAGCGATTCCAGCGACTCGTTTTCATCTGCGTCGCGCTCTTCTTGCATTTTAGGGAACATTGCGTCGCGATAGTGTTCCCAGTGCTTCGATTGCTTATACAGGCGCACGCGAGCAATATTACCGGTCCACACATGCGAATAGCCATAGCGTTCCTGAGTTTCGCGCATATACGTTTCCATCAGCCGCCGAATCATTTCGCCGCGCGGCAAAAACAGCGGCAATCCCGGGCCAACATCTTCACTGAAGGTAAATAGGCTCAACTCTCTGCCAATTTTTCGGTGATCGCGTTTTTTGGCTTCTTCAAGCTGCCACAAATAGGTTTCAAGTTCCTCTTTTTTCTGCCAAGCTGTGCCATAAATGCGCTGCAGCATCGGGCGGTGTTCATCGCCACGCCAATAGGCGCCGGCAACGCGCATCAGCTTAAACGGGCCAATTTCACCGGTATTGTTTACGTGGGGGCCACGGCATAAATCAAGGAACGGCCCTTGCTCATAAATACCAACTTCTTGGTCAGCCAAATTTTCAATAATTTCAACCTTGTAAGGCTGATTATGCTCTTTGAAATAATTCAGCGCTTTATTGCGATCCCATTTGCTTTGCTTGAATGGATGTTTTTTGGTGATGCTTTCCTGCATTCGCGCTTCAATTGCGGGAAAATCCTCCGGAGTAATTGGCCGTGACGCTTCAACGTCATAATAAAAGCCGTCATCAATGGCGGGGCCAATGGCAAACTTAATTCCGGGGAATAGTTCTTGCAGCGCTTCCGCCATAACGTGCGCTGTGGAATGGCGCATTCGCTGCACCGGCGTATAATTTACCGATGCGTTTATTTCCTGCGCTACATCTTCTGGCATACTCATTTCCTTTCGTGCCGCCTGAAAATTTTGTTATGCGGCAAAACAAGCTGTGCTATCGACACATGGCGGCCGTAAAAAGGCACAAAAAAACCTCTGCGTCCGCCTAGGGACGAGAGGCCAATATCGGCAAATCGTGGTTCCACCCTTATTTCGCACATTTTTCTTTTCTCATGCGTTCCTAATTTTGCATGTGTAAAATTTTTGAAACGTGCGCTCATTTTTGCTATAACGGAACAACCGCAGCGCCTTAGATTTTTTGAAACGGAATAGCAATTAAACCGGTAAAAATTTTGAGGCGAAGTATCACATGCCAGTGGTACACATCAACACAAACACAAAGCCAAATCACAGCTAATTCCGGCTCTCTCTGCTGTGGGTGTTAATATACATATCTGGCGTTTCAATCTTTATTTTGCTTCACAAACCAAGTGTATATCAGCAAAATACTTACTGTAGCTATTATACCACATGAGCCGAAGAAATCCAAATAGCGTTGTTAACAGAATGCGCTGAAAGTTCTTCCCATGTAAAAGAGAGATTATTTTGTATAAAATGGACGCCACCGGGAGCAATCCACACCAATATTATTTCAGAACTGTTATCAGGAGCCGGCAGCAGTACATTTACCCGATGTGTCTGGTCTGGCTCTATTTCCGGAAGCCGTGCGCTGAACACTCTATCCCAATCCTGCCCATAGGTAAAGCGCCACAGCGCATATTCACGCGAACGATATTGCGCCGGAGCAATAACAAACAAATCTTCTCGCAGGCGCGGAGTTGCCGTCAGCATGCTGTGCTGCGAGACACCTCCAGCAATAGTAGGCGGAGCGCATTCTTGCCAGCGCCAAGTTTTTGCGCGTGTGGAACATCGATAAAGCGCGGTTTCCGTAGCGGCAAACACGATATATGGCCGATTGCTATCGCGCTGTAAGCATAGAATATCGCGGTTAGCGCCGCTATACGGCAGATTTGGCTGATGCAGCTGCGCAATGCCATCATGCTGCGGCTGCCAGATCTCGCCCATATCAGATGTTTCGTACACACCGCCAACGGAAACAGCCGCAATAACTTTGCGGCGATCATCCGGGTCTGCCGCCAGCGCAACAACGGAGGGAAGATTAGCGTTCTGTGCGCCCCACCAATGCTGAGCATCGGGGAAATCTTTGAACTGTGAGATATGTTCCCAGTGGCGATCGCGCGGATTATCAAAGGAAAATTTCCAAAGATCGGCGGGACAGGTTCCCATCCAAACAGCGCCATCGATAGCTGAAACTAAGGAAGTTGGTTTAAGTTGCTGGGGCTGCAGCCGAGGGAACTGCATTTCCGGCAGGGGCGCCCATTTCCCCGATTGCGGGCTGCGTTCCCAAAAATCACCATCTGCTGATGCGGCAATAGCGCCTAGACGTGGCAACGCGGCAACAGCAGTTATATTGCGCCCTTGCAGCAAATGGCGTTTTTGGCGCTTGGAGGAAAAACGTCTGCGGCGATCCTCTTCAATTTCCCATAATCCATCTGATGACCCGATAATAATCGTCAAGGGAAAAGCCCTCACTACATTGAAGCATATTCAATAAAGTTCTGTTGGGCAAATCACCGGCAATATCGCCGAAAGCTTCTGGTTTGTATTGGGAACCATCGCTAGCCCACTATTCAGCATATCATGAATGCAAGAGCGGCTGCCGTAACTTTTAAGCAATTTTTTTATAAACCGGTCTTTTTTCTTATAACTGCTCTTCTATATAGGCGTTTCCAGACGCAAATGGTGATAATACCGGCTTCAGCTTTGGATTGACCTGTGACAGCATCGTTATATCATCGATTTCAATAGGTTTTACTATTGCCAAGCATACGATAAGCGCCAAGGTAAAAATAAGTACTGCGGCAATAATTTCTATCAGTGAGCCGGGAATATGAATAAATCCTGCGGAAATATTCATTTTTAAATAGCGTGAAGGCCGAAGGAAATACGTAATCAGCATTGGCGGTGTAAGCGCCAGCAGCACTTTAAGGCTAAAACGGATGGGATATATCCGCTTTAAATAATAAGCGCTGAGGATAAGCTGCGTAATTTCGGAAAATACTTGTCCAACACCAACCGCAATTAATGCGCCGGCGGCTCCTCCAAAACCAGCGCCGCCATTGGGCACTATCCAAATTCCCAAACCAATAGTTATCAGCAATCCAATCCACTGGGTCCACAACGAAAGCCGCTGCTTGCCCACAACAAAAAGCGCTGCTTGGTTTGAACCACCGCCGCCAAGCCGCTGGACGATGTTAAACAATAAGAATATCTGCATTAAATAGCCAACATTGGCATATTGTGCGCCATATAACACCACGGCAATCTGCTGTGCATAAATAAAACAAAAACCCAGCAGAGGCACAGCCAATAAAACTTGCACTTTGCTTACCGCGCGCCAAGCAAAGGCCAGCGCGGCAACATCTTTTTCGGCGTAAGAAGCCGCCATGGCCGCCATACCTACACCGCCAAGCCCGGCGACCAATAGATACGCCGCCGCATGGCTCAGCTGAAACGCCAAATTAAAATAACCCACAACTACCGAGCCGAATAAAAACGCCTGCAGTAAACCGATTGCCACCTGTTTCAGTAACGCGCCATTAATTAAATTGGTCAGCCAAGCAGTCCATCCCATTTGCAGCACCGGCGCAAATTTCTGCTTTACTTCTTTTGGATCTGGTTTTGTAAGCAGCAGAGGCAACATCAAAAAAAAGTAAACTAATGCAGTTGCAAAAGTAACGCCACCGACAGCCCACAAAATCATACCGATATCATGAAAGGTATGAATTGCCGCAAAAGCCGCCAAAATAACACCTAACTGCGAAACACTTCCAACTAAAAAGGTTAGGCGGGTGCGCATAATGGATGTGTAAACCGCAGCAAACACATTCATAAAACCAGTGCCGATAACATAGAATACAACCGGAAATACCAATGCATTTAATCCCGGCACCAAAGTAACATTTTGCAGATTTTCAGTGCCTGGTATACGCAGGATTTGCAAAGCGTGCGCCAACAGCGGTATACCGGCTAGCATACCTACAGATAGGAGAAAGAGCGCTATCAGCCGGGTAAGCAATGTTTTGCGAATAATTTCCGCAGCAGCAGCTTTACCATGCTCGGAATAAATTCGCGGCACAAAAACCGTAGTAGCGTCCTCTAAACCAAACGCGGCAATATACACTCCGGTATTATAAATAGTAAGAGCGCTGCCAATATTGCCGTAATCTGATGGGCTTAGGCCATGGGTTAATATAATAGTGAAGATAAATGAAGAACCAAACAGCCAAAATGACGCAATCTGATTCCACACATAACTCATCGGGGCTTTGCGAAGAAGCTCCTTTGCCTCATTCCGTTTCGGCTTTAAAGTAATTTTTATACGCGGTTTGGTAACCTGCTCTTCAGGTTTAGTAGTGGGAAGTGATGTCATTATCCGCCTCATGAATGGTATAGGGATACTATAAATCTTATTGGCCGGTATGTCAAATATCTTACCGAAATAGTTTTCGCCATCCGTTTGCTAGAAAAATAGGAATACATAAAATTTATTTAAACATTTGGAATGGTCTTATCCATATTGTACACATATCATACCTATATCGTTCACTTTACACAGTCTCTGCAATAATATCTCCAATTATAAGATCAAACACCCCAAATGATTTTTTTATTGTATTTTTCCGAGGGGAAATATTGTTTGCCGAGGAGCAAGGGCGACCGCAAGGGTCGCCCCTACCGGATTGCATCGCCTCATGTGTACCGCGCGGTGTAGGAAACGGAGCAGCCACGGAACGAACACCACACGATGAATCGTGTGGCTTGTTTCCCCACCTCCACCCATGTGTACCGTGC
>JAJYBV010000124.1 GCA_021778805.1 Chloroflexota bacterium
CGCCGGTAACTGTAGCCGGCAGAGTGACACTGACAATAGTTTTGCCGGATGTTAGCGCAGCATATGCCATAAATATATATGATTTGGTGGTATCTTTGCCCGTAGCAGTGTTGCGATATGGCAAAGACGCAGCAATATAGTCGCCGGAAGCCGGAGATACCGATCCGCCATTCAGCGTCCAATCACTGAATGTAACGCTTACCTGCTGGGTGGTTCCATCGGAATAGGTTATTGTAATGGTACCGGTAGACTGCCCGCCGGAAGCAGCGCCTAGCAGAGCAATATCAGCGCCGGATCCGCTGATTGGAACAACTTGACCGGCCGTGCGCCAGTTATCGTTGCTGCCGGCAGCTTCTGTCGGCCACGTGAAGGTAACGCCATCGAAGGTGAACGCAGCGTTGGAATTAACTCCTGCGGCGCTTAATGCATTAGTTGAATAACTGCGGCCGCCGCCGTCGAAGTTGCCGACGGTGGTGTTTGTGTCTGGGCTGGTACCCTCGTTGTTGTATGCCGGAAGTGTTGTTGGAGGAACGCTCACTGAACCGGTGGCAATGGCAAATATATGCATGCCGCCGCCGGTAACTGTAGCCGGCAGAGTGACACTGACAATAGTTTTGCCGGATGTTAGCGCAGCATATGCCATAAATATATATGATTTGGTGGTATCTTTGCCCGTAGCAGTGTTGCGATATGGCAAAGAAGCGGCGATATAGTCGCCGGAAGCCGGAGATACCGAACCACCGTTCAGCGTCCAATCACTGAATGTAACGCTTACCTGCTGAGTGGTTCCATCGGAGTATTTTATTGAAATGGTACCGGTAGATTGCCCGCCGGCTGCAGCGCCTAGCAGAGCAATATCAGCGCCGGATCCGCTGATTGGAACGACTTGACCGGCCGTGCGCCAGTTATCGTTGCTGCCGGCCGCTTCTGTCGGCCACGTGAAGGTAACGCCATCGAAGGTGAACGCAGCGTTGGAATTAACTCCTGCGGCGCTTAATGCATTAGTTGAATAACTGCGGCCGCCACCGTCAAAATTACCGACGGTGGTGTTTGTATCTGGGCTGGTACCCTCGTTGTTGTATGCCGGAGCTGTTCCGTTTTGCGGTGTTGGAGTTGGGTTAGATGTGCTTGTCGCTGTTGGCGAGGCAGTAGGTGTAGCCGTAGCCGTTGATGTCGCTGTTGGCGAGGCAGTAGGTGTAGCCGTAGCCGTTGATGTCGCTGTTGGCGAGGCAGTAGGTGTAAATGTAGCAGAAACTACTGTTGCGGCGTTGGCTGTTCTATGAGCGGCCATAAATTGGCCAAATAAAAATAAAATTGTAAAGAGAAACATATACAATTTTGTTTGCGGGGATTTTTGCATGCTTTGCCCTCACGTACAAATAAAAATGGTATCATCCTGATCCGCGTTTCTCAACATAGCGCGATATTGTTGAAATCAATTACTATTTCGGCGCATATAAAGGCTTAGAATAGGGAAATGAGTATTTAGATGAGAATACGCTGATATATATTGTAGAGGAAATCCGTTAAGATTAATATTACTGTTAATCCATTATTAAAGATACAATACCAAATTTATTTCAAGCAAACACTCAACCAAATTACCTACTTAATAATCGATGCAGCAATAGGTCAGAAAATTATGATTCAAAAAAAACTGATTATATTTTTGTCCTAAAGTTTAACACATAAATTCAAAAATTAGAATAAATATTCTAATAAAATTCATCATAAAAATTATTTTCCTTGAGGATTATTGTAAAATAGAAATTTGAATAATACTATCGCAGTTTGCTCGAGCAAAAAGTACTAAACTTGCCGTTTTCTTGACTATTTACCCCTTTGCTTGCTTATAATCTAATTGACGGAATTCTTTGGGGAAAGTTGTTACACTTTTAAAGATTTCGTTTCACACTTTTCCTCATAAGCACATAACGGAATTATGTGTTTATCTTAGCCCACCTATGTCGCTGAGCTATATACATTTCGCACCAATCGGCAAAACGCAACCCTATTTTGGTTTTTACCAATCAACTATGTTGTACTATGGCGGATTCTTGATATAAGATTGTGAGTTTGAGCAGTGGCAGTTACAACAAAAAATAATCTCATTAACTATAATGACGCAAAAACCCTTGAAATGGATATTATAAAACATAATCCGCCTTCAAGGGGAACACGTGTGCTTGCAAACATGATTCAACGCTTAAAATTTTTCGGCGTTGTTCCTGCCGGTCCGACCCGTGAATTTCATCATGTGTATGATACGGGGAAAGATGAATATCAGGAATTGCAAGACTCTATTCGGGTATTTGGGCAATGGCTTGAAACCAGTTCGGAAACCCGAGATACTGCGCAAGACCAAAAGGAAGCTGAAGAGTATTATACAAGATCTACTGAAAAAGTTCTGATAGATGGCAAAGAAATTAATTGTTTTGCCCCGTATAACCCGCAATACTCAGCAATTAAAACAATAACTCCCGTGCAAACAGCTGCAATTGCCACGTTGATACTGGTTTGGGCCGGCGCGCTGATAATGTGGGGCATAACAACTATTATCGTTTCCATTGGCTTATTAACGGCAATCTACGCCGGAGACGCGCTTATCCACGCCTTCCTTGCTACCCGTATGGTTGGTGATACTCCCGAAACGCATATAGATGATCGCGTAGTAGAGGCTTTAACTTACTCCGAATGGCCAGCTTACACGGTTTTATGCCCGCTTTACAAAGAAACAGAGGTAGTTCCGCAATTTGTTCAATCTATGCTTGCGATGGACTATCCCGTTGATAAACTGCAAATATTGTTTTTAACCGAAGAAGACGACGCCGAAACTCGCAATGCGCTGCTTGCCATGAAGCTGCCAAATCACTTTCACGTAATTACCGTGCCGGATGGTCAGCCAAGAACAAAGCCTCGGGCCTGCAATTATGGGTTGCTTCAGGCAACGGGCAAGTTTGTAGTGATCTATGACGCTGAAGATATTCCCGATCCGCTTCAGTTAAAGAAAGCCGTGCTAACTTTTGCAAAACAAGGTGAAGACACGGCGTGCGTACAGGCCAAATTAAATTTCTATAATCCTGCGCAAAATCTCTTAACCCGCTGGTTTGCAATGGAATATTCATTGTGGTTCGATGTGCTTCTGCCCGGATTGCAATGGATGCGCTTCGCGCTTCCGTTGGGCGGAACATCCAATCATTTTCGTATCTCGCACTTGCGGAAAGTCGGCGCTTGGGATCCCTATAATGTAACGGAAGACTGCGATTTGGGTCTGCGGCTGGCTGGTTTGCAATATCGCACTGCAATGCTGGATTCAACAACCTATGAAGAAGCAAATCCCAATTTTAAAAATTGGATTCGGCAGCGCTCTCGCTGGATTAAAGGGTATATGCAAACATACCTTACGCATATGCGGAATCCCGCGCGCTATATTCGGCAAAACGGGTTGCGCGGCTTCCTTTCGCTGCAATTTGTTATCGGCGCAAAATCAATTATGCTGCTGACAAATCCCTTATTGTGGATTATGTTTCTCATGTATATTTTGTTCCGGACAGATGTCAGCTCGCTTTACCATGTGCTGTACCCTGCGCCAACGTTTTATGCCAGTGTTGTTTCACTCGTATTTGGCAATTTCTTATTTTTGTATATGGCCCTGCTGGGCGCAGCGAAACGCGGCACATATTGGCTGGTTAAATGGGCGCTGCTGGCGCCGGTATATTGGGCAATGATGAGTATTGCAGCAACAGTTGCCGCTTGGCAGTTGGTAACAAAACCGCATTATTGGGAAAAAACCAAACATGGGTTGCATTTAAAGAAACAGCAGCAGCATATGCAGGAACAGCAGTTGAATCTTGCAACGGAAACCATATAATTCCGACAATGCGCTTTCCTCCTACGGATGAATGGGAAACACACGCCTTTTGTTTCATCACCTCGCAATGAATTGCAAAAAAAATTTGTTTCGAGGCAAAGATACTGATATTATTTTTGCCCGAATTACTTTCTGCAATCCTGCGCAAATATATCAATCGGCCATTTATGTACAGTTTATGTATTGGAGATTCGGTTTATGGTAACCACGGCATTGCCCGCCGCACAAAAAATAATATCTCAACGGAAGCAAACAAAATTTGCTTTTGTAACCTGGCTGCTGCAAATCGATCGTTGGATGCTGGCCACGCTGGCTGTATCGGTGATCACCGGTGTCAGCGCCTTTTTATATTACTTTGCGCACAATGATATTTTGCTGTATAGCGATTCTTATTCGCATATGCTCATTGCGCGGCGTATTATCGATAATGTTACACCGGGGCTGGCGCAATTTGGCGCGGTTTGGCTGCCGCTGCCGCATATTATTATGATGCCGTTTATTTATTCGGATTATTTATGGCGAACCGGGCTTGCCGGAAGTTTCTCATCTATTCCCTGTTTTATTGCCGCCGCCGGATATTTATATGCATCCTTAAATAGATTAACTTCAGACGGCAGAGCCAGTTTTTTGGCAAGCTTGGTGTTTACATTAAACCCAAATATGCTGTATCTTCAGTCAACTCCTCTTTCAGAGCCTGTGCTCATTGCCACAATGACTGCTGCAGGATATTACTTTATTGTGTGGGCGCAAGAAGATCAGCAAAAATATCTTGTTGCGTGCGCATTTGCTACATTTTTGGCGACATTGGCGCGTTATGATGGCTGGCCGCTGTTTTTGGCAATGTGGGTACTTATCGGAATAATCGGCTGGCAGCGCAAACATACATGGCAGCGTATTCAAAGCAACTACATATTATTTACTTCGCTCGGTGGTTTGGGAATTGCGTTATGGTTTGTGTGGAACTTGGTTATCTTTGGGGATCCATTATATTTCCAGCATGGGCCGTACTCATCTCAAGCACAGCAAGCCAGTCTTATTCTTGCGGGTCAGGTTATAACATATCATAATTTGTTTCAGTCAATCCGCTATTTTATGTATGATGTGATCGAAACAATGGGGCCGGCGTTGTTTGCCTTGGCGTTGATAAGTATGATTATATACTTTGTTCGCAAACGTTTTTCAATAAATATGCTGGCCTCGTTACCTTTCCTAATAGCGTTTCCGTTTTATATATATGCGCTGTATGGCGGCCAAGATATTATTTTGATTCCGGGCGCTGTTTCGGCAACCGCTGTGCATCAATTTTATAATGCGCGGTTTGGTGTGGAAGCTTTAACTCCCGCCGCGCTGTTTTTAGCGACAGCAATTAAAAGATGGCCGCTGGGGCAAATAGTTTTTGTCATAGTTTTAGCAGCGCAAACGATTTTAACTGCCAGAGGCGGCATTATTTCACTGCAAGATGGCCAATACGGCTTATCGTGCTCACCTGTGCAGCAAACAACCGGCTATTTGGCGGCGCATTATAATGGGGGATACATTTTGAATGATCCGTATCAAACATTATTTAATTACGCCGGCGCCGGCTTGGATATTAAAGATATTATTACACAAGGATCCGGAAAATTATGGACAGAATCGCTGCAAAATCCTGCGGCGTATGTTAACTGGATAGTAACTAAACCCGGAGACGCAGTATGGAATGCGGTAAATGTAAACGGAAGCGCATTTACCAGCCAGTTTCAACTTATGCTCACGCAGCCAAACGGCGTGCAAGTATACTATAGAATTAACGCCGGGCAAATTATCAACAAGCCGTTGCCGTCTTATGTGCAAACAGCTCCAAATATATGCAATGCGCATTCTTAGAAATGCAGATTTTTTGAGGTAAATAGATTAAAATGAAATCTTTGACTAACTGCGCAATCAGTATTATTACACCAACTCGCAATGAACGTGAAACGATACCAACGCTGTTGAACGAGCTGCAAATAGCATTGGCGGGTATTCCGGCAGAAGTTCTTATTATCGATGACAGCGATGATGATACCCCAAATGTTATTAAACGAGTAACAAAAAAAATGCGGGGATCTTTATCTGTTCGTTGCGTACACCGTAAACCGGGTCCGGATCGCGCTGGTGGATTAAGCAGCGCAGTATGTTTAGGACTTGCCGAGGCGAAAGCAGATTATGTAGCGATTATTGACGCCGATTTACAGCATCCACCGCAAATGCTGCGCAATTTATATGAAGAAGCGTATGAGCATAACGCCGATGTTGTTATGGCTACGCGATATAAAGCCGGCGGAAGTTATGAAGGATTAGACGGAGTCAGCAGAAAATTAATATCCATGGGCATGAAGTGGACTGCAAAGATTTTGTTTCCTGAAACGTTAAAATCTGTTTCCGATCCGCTTGGGGGCTTTTTCCTGATACGCAGATCGATTATCAGTGGTGTGGAGTTGCGCCCGATTGGTTATAAGATATCGCTGGAAATACTTGTTCGAGGCAAATGGAGTATTATCCGCGAGGTTCCCTATCAATTTCATGCGCGTATCGGCGGCCAAAGTAAAGCTGATTTTAAACAAGGGTTTATGGCGCTGCAGCATATGTGGCGGTTAATCTGCGAAGTTCCGCATGCGGCGCGGATTTGGAAATTTTTGTTGGTAGGTTTTTGCGGCACGGTTATCAATTTAGCGGCGTTTACGTATTTGCTGCATATAGGGGCTGCGGAATGGTTTGCTTTAATTATTGGGGCAGAATTGGGAACCCTGAATAACTTTACCTTGCATAATTTAATTACTTGGAGAGATAAGCGAAGCACATCGCTTGGAGGATTAGCGCAAAACGCATTAAAATTCCATCTTTCCTCATCAATGAGCATCATTGCAAACTTTTTATTGTATGCGCTGCTGCGTCACTTTATTGCTTTCCCGCTTCTAGATAATGCTGTGGCAATTATGCTGGCTATGATTGTCAACTATACCTTAGCCGATACATTTGTATTTGTCGATCGCGGGGCAATCAGCAAAATGTTTCAATCGTTGCGCGGAAAGAAAGTTATACCAGATGAAGCTCAATCGGCTACACTCGCCGAAGCGCAACCTGTCGGCGCGCAAAAATAATCATAGCGGCGGCGGCAGATTTGGCAAGGAAGCCATTTTTTTTATACTGGCCGAGCGAGAAAACCACGAAGTCTTTAGCTTCGTGGAAGAATCGCCGTTCCTTACCCTTGTGTTTCAATGTAGTGTCGAATGACTTCTTGGCTGGCATTCCCCACTGTGCAACCAA
>JAJYBV010000125.1 GCA_021778805.1 Chloroflexota bacterium
TGTGGAATATTGTTTTATATTATTTTGGAGGCGCCCCAATCCCCGCGCAAGGGGCGGCTGCCCCTTACGAATCCCCGGCGTATGGCGCCGCGCGGTACACATTGAGGCAATGCAATCCGGTAGGGGCGACCCTTGCGGTCGCCCTTGCTTCCCGGCTACCATTATTATCTTGTGGAATATTGTTTAATATTATTTTGGGGAGGCGCCCCAATCCCCGCGCAAGGGGCGGCTGCCCCTTACGAATCCCCGGCGTATGGCGCCGCGCGGTACACATGGGTGGAGGCCAGCGCGTTTAATCCTCTGCCCATCGGCGCGATCGCTCTACGGCTTTTTTCCAGCGCGCATATAATTCATCCCGCTGTTCTTTGCTCATGTGCGGCTCAAATACCTTATCTACTTCCCACATAGCCGCCAACGCCGGCAAACTGCTCCAAAAGCCCGTCGCAAGCCCGGCCAAATAAGCTGCGCCCAGCGCCGTTGTTTCCGCAACTTTCGGCCGCTGCACCGCAGTTCCCAATATATCCGCCTGGAACTGCATCAACAAATTATTGCCGACCGCGCCGCCATCTACGCGCAAAGTTTTCAGCGCCACACCGCTATCCGCCGTCATCGCCTCCAGCACATCGCGCGTTTGATAGCACATCGATTCCAAAACTGCGCGCGCAATATGGCCAATGGTAGATCCGCGGGTAAGTCCGCTGATTGAACCGCGCGCATATGGATCCCAATACGGCGCGCCCAAGCCAACAAAAGCCGGCACAAAATACACACCGCCGTTATCTTGCACACTTTGCGCCAACAATTCAACATCGGAACTGCTGGATATTGCCTTTAAACCATCTCTAAGCCATTGCACTGCGGCGCCGGCAACAAAAACGCTGCCTTCCAGCGCGTAGGTTATTACACCTGCGGTTTTCCATCCCATTGTAGTTAACAGACCGTTTTGCGATGGCATACCTTTTGCGCCGGTATTCATTAACATAAAACAACCTGTGCCATACGTGTTTTTTACCATGCCTTCTTCAAAACAAGCCTGACCAAACGTTGCCGCTTGCTGGTCGCCGGCGGCTCCGGCAATTGGAATCGGTCCTCCGAAAAACTGCGCGTCGGCATAGCCGAATATTCCACTTGAAGGGCGCACTTCGGGCAGCATCGAAGCGGGGATATTTAATTCACGCAAAATTACATCATCCCAGCGCTGCTCATAAATGTTATACAGCAGCGTCCGCGACGCATTTGAAACATCAGTCGCGTGAATACGTCCACCGGAAAGCCGCCACATTAAAAACGTATCTACAGTGCCAAAAAGCAGCTCACCACGTTCTGCCTGCTCTCTGGCGCCGGGAACAGTATCAAGGATCCATTTCACTTTTGTGCCGGAAAAATATGCGTCGGTAACCAAACCGGTTCTGCGGCGAATCTCTGCGTCAAAACCTTTCGCGGTAAGCGCCTCGCAGATGGGAACTGTAAGCCGGCTTTGCCAGACAATCGCGTTATACACCGGGGCGCCGGTAGATTTATTCCAAACAATGGTCGTTTCGCGTTGGTTTGTTATGCCAATTGCTGCAATATCCGCCGCTGTTGCTCCGGCCTCTGCCAAAACTTTTTGGGCGGTTGCAAACTGCGATTGCCAAATTGCTTCGGGATCGTGCTCTACTAAACCCGGAGCAGGGTATATCTGCGGAAATTCCTGCTGAGCGGTTTTTACAACTGCCCCAGCAGCGTTAAACAATATTGCGCGAGAACTGGTCGTGCCTTGATCTAGCGCCAATACAAAACGCGGCATAATCACACCTCTCCGATATTCAAATATACACCAAACACGTTCGCGGCAACGCTATTACAGACCTGAGCATACGTAAAGCAGGAGGCAATGCCTCCTGACAGAGCTTGGGTGTCCCCAGATTTCTCTTTTACCATTATTAGGCTCAGATATCTAAATAGGTATTTCGTTGAACCAACCTTGCAGCGCTGTTAAAGCGAACGGTATCGGCATATTCAGCTGAAAATTCGCAATTTTTAGTTTACCATAATGGATTAATAACCATACCGGTTATTAATTTGGGATAAAAATAGGTAGATTTTTGCGGCATCAGCTCGCCGGCGGCGGCAATATCACGCAACTGCTGCGGCCGTGCGCCATGTAATATAACCACTGCCTGAACCTGCCCACTGCGAACTGCTTTCAATGCATCGGCTGCATTGTGTGTGTACGTAACCGATCCGCTTTTTGCGATATCGTCGGCAGTTAATCCAAGCGCGTCACCTAAAATAATTGCCTGCGCTGCGGCGGCGTCTAGCGATTGCATAGCCGGCAGAGCAAAGTTCTTTTTCAAAAATTTTTGTCCCGCGCTATTTGGAACAGCCAAATAAACCGACTCTGCAGTAACCGCCGCCATCGCAGGAATATTTTCGGCTGTTGCGCGCTGCAATTTTTGCGCAATCGTCGCTGGTGTACAATCCGCCGGCAATTCTGTGAGGGTAAGGTAGTTGGGAAGTTTTTTCACAAACTGCGCCAATGTATTTTCAGAAAGACCGGAAATCATTCGGTGCGTTGGTAAAATAACCAAACCTGCGTCTTCGGTGGCGATCAACGCCATCATCACAAAATTTGCGGCGTCATTTGGGTTCAGCCCCAAACGTTTTGCGCGAACCTCATCCCGATATTCAAGCGCGGTTTCATAGCGATGGTGGCCGTCTGCAATAAACAGCTGCTTCGTGTGAAAATGCGCTGTCAGGCGAGTAACAATATCTGCATTGGTAACAACCCACAGTTCGTGAAACGTCTTTTCATCATCGGTGGCAGTCGCGTCTGGCTGTAATTCTGTAATAGCGTTCAGCGTCATAGCGATAGATTTATCTTCGTCGTCATACAGCGCCATAATGGGGCTGAAATTCGCCGCGCAGGCGCGCAGCATCTGCAAGCGATCACTCTTTGCTTTTGGCAGCGTTTTTTCGTGCGGCAAAATAACTTTTGCGTCCCAAGGTTCCAGGCGGGTTTGCGCAATCAGGCTAACGCGCCGCAGACTTTTTGCTCCCTGTTTAAAGGTTTGGCGATACACATACAGCGCCAAAGCAGATTCCTGCTTTAGCAACAGATCCGAACGCCATTCGGCGAAATCGGCGGCAGCGCGAGTATAGCGGTTATTCAGTTTCGTATCAGCCGGCAGTTCGGCGCCAAATTCCAGCCGAATAACATTATGCGGATTTCGTTTATACAGCGCTTGCTGCTGCGCCGGAGAGATAATATCGTATGGTGGCGCAATCAGCGCAGATATGTCTGAACCGAACTCAGCGGAATAGCGAAATCCTTTGAAGGCTCTGATTTCTGTCATGGAAATTCCTGTTTTTGATAAAATTTGCAATACAAAAAAATGCTGCTGTGGCAAAGCAAAACGGGCGCATTTTTACAAGAAAAATGCGCAGATCCGGACGCATTGCGGTTTAGAGCATGAGTAGTGATAAAAAATTCCTGCTGCAATCTAAAAAAGCATGCACATTTATTATATCTTATCTCACCGAAAAATTTCGCCGGATTTAACCAATTTTTCAAAGCAATGTGGTTACTGCATAACTTGTTTACATATGTTGCTTGCCGCCAAGCAAATACGCGCGGCTATTGCGCAAAGATTATTGTGCGTTTAATGGCTTTGCAGCGCGCGCATGCAGATTAATAGGCTTGCCGGCGCGTACAGCTTTTGCGCTTGAGCGGTCTTTTTGCGCCTCTAAGCCAATCAGCGGAAACGGTCGATGAAACTCTGCGTCAAACTCTGCGGCCCTCTTTTCCGATAATTGAGCGCGTTGTTCAAACGCCTTAGCCAGAATTTCGCGTTTTTCTGTATCATTCAAATCAGTAATCAACAGATAAGCCAGCGTAAAATCTGGTTTGCCTTTTTCGGCAGATTCACCGGCCAAAGCAGAAATATTTTCGCCGTTCTGTGCGGCGTTTTCTGCGATTGCGCGGAAAACATCACTTACTAAAGCGGCATATTGCTTATTAAATTCCGGCAGCATTTCAGACATAGCTTGTAGAAACCTCACTCCACATATGTTTTTTTGTATCTTACCATATTTAGGGGGCTACATTCCCGGCGCTACATCCATAATTTGATGCATAATAACATCCCTATAAAAAATGTATTGACAAACATTAAATGCTATGATACCATACTTTCAGCTAGCTACACATACTGATTATACGTATAATTTTTTGCGATATTTTTAGTAAAAATATCGGTTTTTTAGGGTTTTTACAAACAGTAAGGAGTTTTCAAGTGGTGTATACTATTACCCCTCCCCCCCCCCCCATGATTCTTTATGGGGCACATACAAGAAGTTTCTTGTATTAACTGCTATTACTTTTGTACTTATTTCAACTGTTTTTGTGCAGGGAATAAGAACATCAGCATATGCTGCAACAAATCAATGGCTAACTTATACAAATGCAACATTCGGCTATTCTTTGCAATATCCGCAAACGTGGATGGTTTATAATGATTCCAGCGGACAACATATTGGCTTTCATAATTTGGAAACCGGTTCTAGCATTGTTCCATATATTCAATCTGTTGGGATTAGTGTTACTGCATATTTAGCACAGCCAATTCCACAAAATGCTGTTTTGATAAGACACTATACCATCGATGGTTTAGATGTATTGGATTATACAATGCCATTTCAAAACCAAGTTAATATAGCACAAGGCGCCATGCAACCACAGTCGCAGACTCGTTTTGTGAATATTCCCATAAAAATTAGTTCAAATATATCAACTATTTTCGAGTTGATGTTTACACAGCCAACATTAAAAACAGGCCAAGTAACAGCTTCGGTTGCGAGTGATAGCACAACTTTTGATAAATTGCTGCGTTCACTTAAATTTTTGCAGCAATCAAAACGATTTGCTCCCTATCTTCTTACCCCATGCCCGGATCGTGTTTGCTGGGCTAATGATAATTGGCAATTTACTGATTATCAAGATTCTGGTACCGTGAATCAAGGTCAAATGCAACCAAATTTTCAATGCGCCGAATTTGTTTCTCGCGCACTTTCGCAAAATAATCTCATCCCCGGATTATATAATGGAGGATTTAGAGGAATAACTGATCCATACACTGGTGAGGTAACTGGAGATAATGGCTATGGAGATGATTATGGTTCCTATCATTTTGATCATGCGCCATTTACCAGTGATTACGCCTATGATTTATTGTGGACGGGCACACGTGGGTCAACAGGTCCACTACCTTCAATTACTGGATTATATGAATATTTGATAGATTCAGGGATTGGCGAAGATATCGGCACAAATGTCAGCGAAGCGCAGCCAGGTGATGTTGTATTTTTTTACGAAGGTGATCCTTCTCCCAATCGCCATCATGTGATGATTACAGCATCTCAACCATTTAAGAATAACTCGGGTAACTGGGATATTTTATTGGATGGACACAATTCTGCAACATATCAACAACCCTTAAGCGAATGGATGAATATGGCCCCAATAGAAATTATTCATATCAAAACATCGGTTGCTGGTGTGAATGCGCCAACATTGAGCGGACCTAAACCATGGAATAGTGGCTTAGATAGTTATGGGCATATGACTTGGAGTGTTCCAACTACAAATTTGTGGGGTAGTTCGACAAATTGGGCAGAGTACTCATGGTCATCTTTGGGTTTGACTACAGCATGTATGGTTGCTGTATACGTGCCTGAAGGAAACGCTAACGCTAACCCTACAGATTATGAGGTAGAAACAGCAGATGGAAATTGGCATTTCCAATCAGTTAATCAAAATAATGTAAGTGGATGGATAATGCTTTATGCATATGGGGCATTATCTTCCTCGCCAATAAAAATTGCTGTTTCAAATAATGATGGCAATACCACCTCAACTTTTGGAACGGGTGAATTTGCATTTAACTGTTAATTACCAATCTTAACATGAAAGATGTCCTTGGTATATGTATAATATATATCAGGGCATACACGAAAGGAAAAATAAATGAAAAGAGCAAATATGTACAAGGTTTGTATATTGATGCTGGGGATATTGGCGCTTTCTGCCTGCGGGGCAAGTACAAACACCACCCCTTCTGCCGCTGCGGTAACAAACACCCCTGTAAATACTCAAATTGTTCCCACCGCAACAGCAACATCCATTCCATTACCGGCCGCGCCATCTGGCTACCAATGGTTTACCTCGCCTAAGTACGGCTTTTCTGTATTGGTTCCCAGTCCATTGGGTTCGCCAAACACTCAAGAATTACAGCCAATGGAGGAAACTTTTTGGCAAAGTCTTACACCATCAACTCCGGCATATTGGTACATCATACGTGTAGATATTGCCGCAAACACCCAATATTTCAGCGGAACTGCTTGCCCATCGGCGCCAAATTTAACAGTGGGTTCAGGAATCCCGGGTTATGAAACCTATGCAACACCTATTCCACCAGGTTCATCAGGCGGAGCTTCACCAAATGTTGATATTCTACGGGTAGACTTTATCAGCCAAGGTGTTGAAGTTGATATTGCGTTAAGCGTAGTCGGTAATATCCCGGAAGCGCAGTTTAAAGCGTCCTATCTCTCGATTTTTCAAACCATGGTTCAATCATTTATTCCAGGTTTTTACAAAGGAACCCTTACTAACCCGCCAAAAAATTGCTGATTTTATACGCTTTGCACGCCACGCCGGATCTGATAAAAGTATCAAATCCGGCGTTTTTCTTATTATATCCGTTTTCCTCCAAAACCAAAATTTGCTTTTTTCCATATATCCCTATTCCCCGTCAAGCGGCCTATTTCTCTAGACTATCAGCAAACGTATGATATACTGTAATCATATAGCAGGCCCTTTGCAGGGCCGATGAGGATTGAAACATGAAGAGGTTACTTCTATGAGTTCTGGCGATTGGGATGATACGCCGACGAAACGCCCGCGCAGAGATGATCCTCGCAGCGGCTCTCAGCATAAACGACCCGATAAAAATTTTGATGACGCAGATGACGTAAGAGGACCTTCCAGTCGTCCGCGCCGCGATAATTATGATGACCCGCGCGGCTCCCGTGATCCTTCAAGACCGCGCCGCGATGA
>JAJYBV010000032.1 GCA_021778805.1 Chloroflexota bacterium
TCCGATCTGGGGTGATTCCCTGATTTCTCTTATTCCTTTTTTAAGCTTGAGTCTCTAACAAATAGCGTCTCTTAAGGCAAACATTGTTTATGAAAACAAAATTGAATATTCAAAATCTGAAATCATTTTTATCTCATTACCTGTGGATATTTTCTTTTTTCATGATACTCTCATCAGTAACAATGATCAGGCCACGCAGGCAGCCAAAAGAAAATACCATCAGTGAACCAGATTTTACCCAAAAATTGCAGAAATTATTTCCGGACGCCAACGCAGAAAATACCCAGCTGCCCCGGCGCTGGCTTGGGTATGCGCTGGGCTGTTCCTCCGATATTCCCTACCTGCCCCTGCCAGATATTGATGATATCATCATTCTTTGTTATGGAATACCGGTTGCTCCATGGCTGAAACGCATTGGAATCATACAGTGGAATAATTGGCTGGATCACCTCGGAGAAGCATTGCGCAAGCAATATCCCAATAATCCGCTTATTCAGCCGGGGGAAGCGTGGGCGCAGTGGATTACATCACATGTGCAGTTTATTGAAACACATTTTGCGCATATCGCCGCCCAAAAAATTGCCCAAATTTTAAACGCAATGTCTTCAAAAAACGGCGCAATTTATTTATTTGGGCACAGCGCCGGCGGCGCCGCAGTATTAGATTATTTGGCAGATTTGCGATCCGGAGCCGCGCCGCAACCAGCAAAACCAATTCGCGCCGCGCTTACACTGAACGCTGCCGTCAGCGGCATTGCGCGATCTTGGACCGCATGGCCTACGTTTTCCGAACGGCCGTCGAAATTTGATCGGCTGCTGCCGGTTCTGCAAAAATATGTTACCCTGAATACATCCTGGCCAACAGTGCGCTTTGCTTTAACTTGGTCACGTATGTATCAGGAATTTCCCTTCCGAAGGCTTGGAGCATGGGCGCACGATCACGGCATTTCGGTGCTTACGGTCTGTGATTCAGGTGATATTTTCAGTCACGGGCCTTTAGATGATGTTCCGTTTCATCAATTGAACATCGGCAGCCGTTTTGATTTTCAAAATATTCTTAATGGCAAAAACCATCTGCATATTCAGCGTGATCCGCGTGTTCCCAAATATATTTGGTGGCGCGAATGATTCGCATTTGAAAGGATACTTTTTATAGTTATGACCCAATCCCAAAGTCCACAGATTCAATACCCATATTACTATCACCGGCTGTCCAATGGAATGGAGATAATCGGCCAGCATATGCCCAGCGTCGGTTCCGCAGTATTTGCCATACAAACCGACGCAGGATTGCAGTATGAAGGAGACGATGAACTGGGATTAAGCCAGCTTTTAGATGATATGCTCTATCAAGGCACAGTAAATCACAACGCTCGGCAAATTACCAACGCAATCGAATTACTTGGCGCGCGGCGTATTTCATCTGCCGGATTTGAATCTGCCAGACACGGAGCGCAGCTAGTTCATACAAAATTAGACGACGCTTTGCAATTATGGGCAGAAATTCTGCTGCATCCTACATTTCCGGAAAAAGAATTCAAACAATTGAAACCGCTGCTGCTTCAGGCAATTAAACGGCGTGATGATGAACCTTCACGCCGCGGCGGTGAGCTGCTTTCCTCCATCTTTTTCCGCAATTCGCGCTTAGCGCGCCCAACAATTGGGACACTAGATACTGTGCAAACCCTATCCGTTGAACATCTTAAACGTTTCTATGATACCTATTTCCACGCTAACCGCGCTGTTTTTGCCATCGCCGGATCCTTTGATTGGGACCATGTTGTCGCTAAAGTTACAGAGCTTTTTGGCTCATGGAGCGCTGGAACGGACATTAGATATCGGGACACACCAGACCCCATTACGACAATGCAGTTTGATACCGGCCCAGGTGAACAAGAGCATTTATTTTTAGAGTATCCCAGTGTTACATGGGATGACCCCGACTATTTTGCAAACGCGCTAGGGATTGAGGTTTTTGGCGGAGGCATGACTTCGCGCCTGTTCTCCGAAGTTCGTGAAAAACGCGGATTGGTGTATTCGGTTGCAGCATATCCGCAGGCTATGCGCGCAATGGGCAGCGTTATCATTTATGCGGGATCCGAACCGGAAAAAGCGCATGAAACCTTACAAGTAATTTTACAGGAAATGCAGAAATTCGGCAAAGACGGCATAACCGAAGATGAATTGGAACGCGCGAAAATACAGCTGAAAAGCGAATATGTTATGCAGTCGGAAAGCGCCGCCGCACGACTCAACTCAATTTTGCGGTCTTGGTGGTTCGAGCGCAGATTTATTCCTATGAGCGAAGTTAAAGACGCAATTCAGTCTGTTTCCACAGACCAGGTGCGCAATGTTTTAAAGCGATTTCCGCCATGGGAACGCATTACACTGGCGGGCGTTGGCCCAACAGACCCGGATGAAATTACAAAGGATCTATTTCCGCCGGTTTTTTAAATTTTTACTTTTGCAAAAACGCGCCAAAGCAGCAAGTCGTATACTATTTTAATGCCACCGGCCAGCAGCAGCGGCGCGCCGATTATGATGAATGCTCCTTGGGTTAGCGCGCCGGTCAGCAATGGCGCCAACGCAGACCCTGCGCTGCGGCCCAGCGAGGTAACACTGGATGCGGCAGTGCGTTCTTCGGGCGCGGTCATTGCCATTGTGTATGCTTGCCTGGTGGGAACATCCAATTGTGAAAGGCTTTGCCGCAGCAAAAACAGCAGCGCCGCTATGGGAAAAATTGGAACTATCGCAGCTAAAATCAATAACACATTACTTGGCAAGTGGGTAAACACCATCGTTTGCAGCAAGCCAAATTTTTCAGCTAAAAACTCGGCGTACAGCATGGAAAGCGCCGCCAGCATATTAGCGATAAGAAAAAGCAATCCCAGTACGCTGAGGTCGGCGTGAAACCGCAAATGAAAAAATAACGCCAGTAAGGTTTGACCAATCAGTGCGCCGCCAAATGCATCCACACTAAATAATGCAGCTAACGTGAAGATGTTTTTGTGTGACTTAGGCATGGGAGGGGCTAACCGCTGCCATATTGTTTGGTTCGAAGACTGCGATTGCGCCTTGACAATTTCAACAGATGGCGAAAGTGTAGCGGCAATAAGCAAAACTCCAATCGCCAGTGCCGCATAGTTGATAAAAATAAAATCTGCGGCAGTAAAAAAAGACAGACCAGCAAGTTTTGCCACAGAAGCAACCAGCGCCGCATAGCCGGAACCAAGGGCAGTTGAAATAGATGCGGCAAAATTATAGCGAGCGAATATGCCGGTACGTCGTTTCGTTTCGGTGACATGCCCTAAAATTGCCTGTTCAATCGGCAGAAACGGCGCTGTTTCCGATGCTGCTGTACCCATTGTACCTAAAAAGGCCGTAATTACCAAAACAATAAAGGAACTCGTCACTGAAAGAACGACGCCAACAATCATCATGATAGCGGAAAGCCCCAAAATTGTTTTGCGTCGTCCCCAGATATCTGCGCGATAGCCGATAATAACTGATCCGCAAAAATCACCAGCTAAAGAAATTGTAACTAATCCGCCGATTTCCTCCGGCGAAAGCCCACGGGCAGTGAGCGCAACCGCCAATGTTACAGCTAAACTGCCGTAGGCGAATTGCCGCAAACTGCGCATTAGAATGATTTTATAAGTGTCTGACATATACATTACTATATCACTTTTGCTTGCTTGCGGCTATTTTACCGAACTGGAATGTTTATTTGCCGGCAGTGGCTGTTTCTCTATTCAACAATATTTTCTTAGTGAAGGGCACGCGAAACACTGCGGTAACATCTAAGCTGACCAAATAGCCAACCAGCAAAAAGAGCGCGCCAACAAAGGTAAGAAGGTAAAACGATCCACTAATACCAAATTTAGTAAGAGTTCCTGCAGCAGTAGGAGCCAAACCACCAATCACTATGAGGATCATAGAAAAAAAGCGATTGCTATTTTGATGGGTGCGAAATAGCTTCCACGCAGACCAAGCCGCGCCACCAACCAACGTCAACGCTCCTAGTGAATTAAGCACAATGATGACGATTACAATATCATTTGGCATAATTGGAAATTGTTTGGTGTTTACGACGGAATCGAAAGAAGCAGTAGTAAACCATTGCTGCAGTGTTTCGTTTGCCGGCAGCCATGGGGCCGAAGCAAGATTTGCGGTTAGTGTGCGATATAACGCATAAACTGAAAAAACTCCAATGATTGCCATTAATGAGTGCGCCCATTTTTTCCCGCCGAGCAAATAAAATGTTCCCATTCCAAGATATGGCGCCGAAAGAATAGCTCCGGTTAAAAACCATATACGATATTCCAGAAGTGTCCAATGACTATATACCGCAAATGTTTGCGCTACACCGGCTACGCCATATACAAACAAACCAATAGCCCATACAATTTTGTAGGCTTTTGGCTTGTACATATATTGATCAAGCAAAAAAATGACCGCAATAAAACTGAGTAGCGCTGTCATAACACTATAAAACAAAAACATGTGCTTTCTCCTAAAAAGTGAGTCCGATTTTTTGGCTTTCGCCTTTCTTCCCAAAAGAAATATCTCACAAATATTCATAATGAGATAAGACTTCGATCCATGTATGTTTAGAGGTTAGATTATCTTTACCCGTTCATTGGCGCATAGAGTAATCAATAATCATACCCTTTTCAAACATAAACTGATCAAAGTATACGCTATCTTTCTTAAAAAATAAAGTAGATTTGATAGTATTTTTAACTTTTTAGGCAGATTCAATAGATTTAAGCTTTTTGTCTGCGCCAAGAAATGGGTAAAATGTAGGAAAAAATCCAAAAATTAGAAATTTGTCCTATTTTTTGTATTGTGATATAATATTTTTAGATTCTTAAAAAATCAAACCATAACAAAATAATAAAAAAAGCAAAAAAAAATAACACTGCATAGATACCGGTAAAGCAAGAAACCGGTAAGGAGAACAACTATGGCGCCTGAAACAACTGTATTACCAATCCGAGTTTTAGATTGTTTGAAAATTTGCTATAAGCTAAAAGAACGAAACGAGGAAATTTCTACCTCGGCAATGTGCGATAAATTAAAACATATTGAACCAAGCGGTCAATTAAGTGACGCAACCGTAACACAGTTATTTAAATTATTAAGTAAATATGAATACGTGCATTACGAACCGTACCATGGCGTTGAACTGACTGAAAGCGGCTTGGCGTTAGCGATAGAATTAATTCGCAAACATCGGCTGTTAGAAACATTTCTTGTGGAAGTCATGAATTTTCCTATGAATGAGGTAGACGCCGAAGCTGAGAAATTAGAACACGCTATTTCTGATAAATTTGTCAATAGAATGGATGAAATGCTGAAATTTCCTACCGAAGATCCGCATGGGGACCCGATTCCCAACAAATTTGGTCAGGTGATACAGCAAGTAAATCAGCCGTTGAACAGTGTAGAGCCGGGCAGAATAGTAACCGTGCAAAGAATCATTGATGATGAGCCTGCGCTTGTTGAATATCTTATTTCCATCGGTGTTAAACCCGGCGCCATTCTGCAAATTATTGCTCTTTCTCCGTTTGATAATATTTATACGGTGAAAGTGAATCATCAAGAGCATCATATTGGCCCAAGAACCAGCAGTATGATTTTGGTGCAATCCGCCGCTTCGCAAATTGAAACGCCGGCAAAAGATGGCTAAATAAACGAAAACGGCGGATGAAGTTACTATGGCGGTTAATCACTTTCCCAAAGAAATAAATATTGAAGATCGCAAACGCGCTATCGATCGCAAAAAAGTTCAGGTCATCAAATCCAGCCAGAGAAAAAATAAGTCATTATTGCTTTTCTGGCTGCTTATCGGCCCAGGAGTATTAGTGATGCTGGGTGAAAATGACGCTCCCAGCATGTTATCATATGCCGCAACCGGATCTACATTTGGAATCGGCTTTTTTATTCCATTTGTATTGCTTACTTTTTTTATGGCCTACATAGTGCAAGAAATGACGCTGCGTATCGGCGCCGCAACACATCAGGGCCATGCTCAATTAATTTTTGATCGTTTTGGCGCATTTTGGGGCTGGTTTGCGATAGGAGATCTGCTGTTAGGCAATTTCCTAACATTAGTTACAGAATTTATCGGCGTGCGCGCAGGTTTAGGTTTTTTCAATATTTCCGCAGTATTTTCTGTAATTTTAGCGCTCGGCCTGGTTATCGGCGTCAGCCTTACCCAAAGATATTGGACATGGGAGCGAATTACGTTGGGGCTGGCGGTGTTTAACTTGGTATTTGTACCGGTTGCGTTCATGACTCATCCTAATTTTGCGCAAACCGCGCACGCTTTAGTATTTTGGAATCCATTACCCGGAGGTTTTTCACAGCAGGTATTATTTTTAATGATGGCTGATATCGGCGCCACAGTTACTCCTTGGATGTTATATTTTCATCAAAGCGCTGTGGTAGATAAAGGCTTGACAACCGAGGATATTCCTGCCGGGCGGCGCGACATTGCCGTCGGAGCTATTTTAGCTGCAATAGGCGGAATTGCAGCAATTATAGCTACTGCGCCGCTGTTTGCCCGGCATATTAGCGCGCAAAATTTTGCCGCGGCGCAGTTTGCGCAAGCGTTAGAGCCGATCATCGGCCATTGGGGATCTGCGTTATTCGCGCTGGGTATTTTTGAAGCAGGATTAGTAGCAATTATCACCATCTCATCATCATCCGGTTATGCTTTTGGTGAAATTACCGCCAAACCGCACAGCTTAAACCAGCCGGTAAAAGAAGCTTGGCCGTTTTATGCAATTATTTTCGCCAGCGCTATTCTTGCAGCTATTATCGTGCTAACACCTAATGCGCCGCTGGAATATATTGCGTTAATCGTAAACGTCATTGCTACTCTTGCCATGCCACCGGCATTGCTTTTTGTATTGCTGCTGGCTAATGACCGTGAAATCATGAAGCGCAGTTATAATAGCGTTATAACTAATATCATTGCCATAGCCATAGTGGTGTTTATTTCTTTAACCGGAATTGTCTATGGTATTGTTACTGTTTTTCCTCATCTAAAACTCTAAACATTTCTGTTGCTTTTTCAGCAAACACTTGAGTTTTTCATGAGCAAAAACACGCTAAGCAAATGTATTTGTGGTAAATTACTTGCCATCACAAAAGATTCCTTGCAGCAAAGCAAAATTCACTTCAGAAAGAGGTGTTCAATGAAAATGAAAAATTTTCAGTTAGATCAAGATTTATTATGGCCGGCAGACGCATTAGAGCCGGAACAATTGTCTGAAAACGTGCAGAATCGGCATTATGGGAAAAAACAATTATCACCCGGGGCAAAATTATTATTTTGGGCGCTGCGTGTCTATGCGCTGTTTATGCTGGGTCTTGTAACATATCAGGCATGGGCTAATCTGCATTAACAGTGCGTTATATGTTATTTCAGCTCATTTTTTCAAAAAAAACATACATACATTCGTGCGGAATATACTGCTTCAATGTGGATTCACGCCAATTTTGATACAGAATTTTCCTAATATTTCCTTTTAACCATTTGAGACCTGATCCTAAAAGGAATTATTAGGAATCGAGGAGACGCCCGATCCTGTCAGAAGGCATGTTGCGCTCCTGCTTTATGCATTTAGTATACGCAGGTTTATATCTCATCGTTAAGACGCAATCAAACTGCGGTCATCGCGCTTTACTTCCAAAACACCGGGAATATTTCGAATTCGGTTCATTGCGTCAAAAAACTGTTTTACCGACTCAACCTGCAAAGTTAGCAGAATAGTTGACACATTGTTTTTCCGATTTACAGAAGAACTGGTTGCCCCCATATTTATCTTCATTTCGCGCACTTCCTGAGTAACATCACGCAACAACCCCGTTCGATCTTCGGATAATATCATCATGACGGCGTCAAAATGATGAATATCATTTTTGCCCCAATCCAATTCGATAATTCGTTTTTGGTCAGATTCTTTTAATCTGCGCAACCCTTTACAAAGTGAGTGGTGGATAACAATTCCTTTGCCGCGGCTGATAAAACCGACTATAGGATCTTCCGGCAATGGATGGCAGCAATTTGCCAAGCGCGCAAGCAAACCGCCCTGGTTACCTACTGAAACCACCAATTCGCCGCCGCGAGTTACCTTTGTACTGACGATATCTGGTGTTGCTTCTTTTTTCAGCGGTTCGGTCAGATTTAAAATATTTTGAATTTTTTGGGTAATCCCGGATAACGAAACAATTTTGGTAATAATGCCTTCAAACATATCATCAAGCGAGACAAAATTATACGACTCTGCAACTTCACGCAAAACTTGGTCCCCAATTTCCGCTAATGTACCTAAGTTGCGAAACTTCGTTTCAGTCTCTAGTTTTTCACGGCCAATGGTGATATTAATATCGCGTTCCTGTTGTTTCAGATATCGGTTAATATGCGATCTTGCGCTGGGAGTTACAGCAAAATGCAGCCAATCACGTGTGGGGTGCGCGTCTTTACGGGTCATAATTTCCACGATTTGGCCATTTTTAAATTTATAATCCAGCGGCACTAATTTTAACGGGGCGCCGGAAACGGTAGAAATAATTTTTGCTCCGGCGCAATGATCACCTAAATTTGTGTGAATGCGATAAGCAAAATCTACCGGTGTGGCGCCATTTTGAAAATCGAAAACATCGCCACGCGGGCTGAAGATGAAAACTCGTGTGAAATCACCCGAACTATCGATAGGGATGGAAGTATCTTTATCATTTTTAGCGCGTTGATCAAGTTCATTTTGCCAAGAATGCAATTGATCCAGCCAAGTATGCAATTTTTTATCGGGAGTGGCAGAATCGCCCACAGCTTTATAATGCCAGTGCATAGCAAAGCCAAATTCAGCGTCTTCGTGCATTTTGCGGGTACGAATCTGAATTTCTGCTAATTGATGCTGTTCACAAAAAACCGTTGTATGCAAAGATTGATATCCATTGGGTTTGGACATGGCAATATAATCTTTAATGCGATCTTCCTTAGGTACCCACCTAGCGTGGATAAATCCAAGCATCGCATAGCAATCATTTACTGCTTTTTTTTCTAACTCTGCTTTTTCCAAATCGGTCAAAGTATTTTCCGCTTTTTTATCATATGGATCGATAATTACCCGAAAAGCCAACAAATCATAAATTTGGCGGATATTCCAATCATTGCGAAGCAATTTGCGGTAAATACTGTAATAATGTTTATAACGGCCGCTCACGTGGGTAATAATGTCAGATTTTTTAGCTTCATCCTGCAAAATAGCGCAAATGCGATCGATATAGCCATGCTGCTCTACGATCACTTGAGAAACCAAATTTGTAACCTTGCGATATGCGTCCGGCTCCAAAATCTCGAAGGCGCGATCTTCCAATTCAGTTTCAAAGTGAGAAATACCCAAACGACTAACCAGCGGAACATAAATATCGCGTGTTTCTTCCGCAATAAGCTGCGCTTCGGGATCACTTTGGCGAACTTTGCGAATACGTAAAACTTGTTCGGCAATTTTAAAAATAACAATACGAGGATCGTTCCCCATAGCGGTAAACATTTTACGGACGGTTTCAATTTGCAGCTGATGGCTTTGCGCCTGCCGTCGTTTCAAAGTTTTTCGCGCTACTTGTTCTTTATCATTTTTCGTCGGTTTACTTTGTACATTTTTGCCTTTACGAGTTTGAATAGCGTTAAAATATGCAATACCTTCCAGCAACAAAATATATTCTACATCAAAATCTTCTTCTATCTGTTTTTTAACCGATTCTTTTAAAGTGTTTTCAATAGGATCGATGGCAATATATTGCAAGATGCCGCACGCTATCCCCATTGAGTCTACGCGCATTTCACCTAAAATAATCGCAATATCGTGCATTTGGGTAAAATATTCAGCGTTTTGATCGTAGCGTTCAGCAAATTCACAAATCCGTTGAATTTCTAAAAGCTCTTCCGGATTAATATATTTCGCCAGAACCTTCTGAACAGTTTGGTCATAGATATGTTTAGCAGTCGCTGCAGAATTTTGCGCCGGGGCATCCTTGCGATCTGTGTCAAATATCAAATTTCCGTTACTTTGTTCCAGCGACAAAGGCAAACCAAAACCCTCATCCGAAACGGAAAATTCATTATCTAAATCCATATGGCGCCTCCCTTCTTAGTATACAATATCTTATTATAAAATATTTTTTGCGCTGTGCGCTTGCCAAAACATACAAACAAAACCCGCAAACAGCCTGACGCAAATATCATGCGCAGAGTACCGCCATATACAAAATTTCTCCGGCAATTAATGCGCAATACAGTCTTTTCTTTTAATTTGAACAACCCCTTGTACCCAAAGCAGCCTATTCATTACCTGATTTAACTGTACTTGATCGCGCACCTCAATTGTAACAACTGCCTGTGCTTTGACCAAACTTCCAATTGCTTTAGCGCCGGAACGAATAATATTCACATTTTCTTGATACAGGGCATCGGCAATATCATGTATCAAACCGGTGCGGTCCTGTCCATAGATATTCAATGTAATGCGATAGCAATTGGGATGTGCGAGGCGCCAAGTGATTTGAGTTTGAATTGCTTTTGAGGTTTTTTTTGCGGCGGTGTTTAAAGAAGAAGGAGATTGAGTCTTAAGTACAAAACGGCACTTGGCTCGATGCACTGTAATAAAACGCCCGCGAATAGACGCAATCAAATCATCACCGGGATTTGGTTCACAATACATACACAAATGTATTTTTTTCGTGTCCATGACGATGTGTTCTTCTGACGAATCAGAAGCGATATGGTGTTCATGAAGATATTTTTCAATCGCGTCATGAGAATGCTTTGTTTTGGCAAGAGCTAGCCAATCGAAGGTTGGTGTTACGGCGTTATCTTTGATAACGCGAATGATGTCTCCGGAAATAATTTTATATCCGCGATCTTCCATATGTTCATCGGCGGCGCCAGAAGTAATCAGCGCTCCGGCGCAATGGCTGCCTAAATCCGTATGGATTTTATAAGCAAAATCCAGCACAGTAGAACCATTCGGCAAGCTAATGACTTCTCCCTTCGGGGTAAACACAAAAATTTGGTCTTTAAAAATATCATCCCGCACCGTTTCAATAAAATCCAACGCAGTAAGAGGCATTTCCTGCTGCCATGATTGCACTTGCCGAATCCAGTTTAATGATTGCGATTTATCTTCTTGCAGCTGTTTTTCCGTATAAGTAATTAATGGACCGAAATCAGCTAATTTCTGCATTTCTTGCGTGCGGATTTGCACATTAAAAAAACCATCAAAACCAAAAACCGTTGTGTGCAGCGCGCGATAGCCATTGAGCTTCGGCGTGCCAATAAAATCACGCACGCGCGAATCAATCGGCGCCCATTGGCTATGTATTGCCTTAAGCGCAGAATAGCAATCGATCAGCGATTTAGTAATAACTCGAAATACGATCAGGTCACGTACCTCACTCATATCGATAGCTGCGGTATGATAGGCGCTGTATACACTATATCCATGCTTATATTGCGGAGATACTTCAACTTGCAGCTGACTACGGGCAAGCACCTGACTTATTGCTTTTATAGTTGCAGCGGTATTTTCTTTTTTGCGTTCGATTTCATCGGCAATACTTGCTGTAAGCTGCTTATATTCTGCGGGATACAGATATTGAAACGCAATATCCTGCAATTCATATTTAACTTCAGCGATACCCAGTCTATCTGCAAGGGGCACATATATATCCATAGTTTCCCGCGCAATAGCTACTTGCTTATCGAGGCGCATAGAATCCAGGGTACGTAAGTTATGCAGACGATCGGCAAGTTTAATAAGAGCAACTCGCGGATCTTCCGCCATGGTCATCAGCAATTTGCGAAATGTTTCGGCTTGCTGATTTTGCTTTTTCACCCGAGCGCGCACAATTTCATCTTCAATATCAGCTTGGTCTACCGCGTCGAATTTAGTAACTCCATCTACCAGCCGAGCAATTACCGAGCCAAATTTATTGCGGATTTTTTGCAGCGAAACATCAGTGTCTTCGACAACATCATGCAGAAGCGCCGCCGCAATACACTCGAATACCACACGAAGTTTTGCAAGCCACAAAGCCACAGCCAGGGGATGTTCAATATAAGGCTCACCAGATTTGCGGAACACACCGGCATGCGCATCATCCGCAACCTCAAAGGCAGCCAAAACAACATCCAACGCTTTCGAGTCCATATATTCGGCGCATTCTTCAAAAAGCAAAGTAAAAGACTGAGAAGTCATTGATGCAGGAAAACCTTCGTTTAAGTCTGATAGAATATTCATAATTGCAGCGTCCGTTAAAGATACTATAACACTATGTTATGCAAGCTGAAAACATACTAGTACATCGCAACATACATATGTTTGCGCTGTAGTTTGGCGCGCAGTATTCACACAGCGCAGCGCCGGATAAAACCCAAATGCGCATGTACGTTTTGCGATAACAGTTTCCGCGATAAAAAATTTTTTGCGCCGAATTTATTGGGTAAAGCGCCACTGTTAGTAACTTGAAACGCCAAATATGCCGTTTGCACATACTGCTTAACTTATCTATCGATAAGATTTCTCCAAAACATAAGCCAAGACCGTACTAAAGAATTTACCCAAATAGGACAACACTTACGCGCTGTCTTCTTCAGAATCCATTTCCTGCTTCTTTGAGACAGCCACAAGTGCAAGCACTCGGGGACTTACAATCTCTCCACAGGCGTCCATTTCCGCTGTACTAGCGGTATTGAGCTTCCCCCGAATAAGTAGAGAAAGAAAAGAGTCAATGAAAGAAAGCTTGCAATTCAAACGCGACAGGACTGAGATAGCCCAAAGAAGAATGCAAGCGACGACGGTTGTAAAAGACTTCCACATACTCAAAAATGACGGTCTGAGCTTGGCTGCGGGATTGGAAGACCGTTCGATGAACACATTCGGTCTTGAGTGTGCTAAAGAAACTCTCTGCCACAGCATTATCCCAACAATTGCCTTTCCGGCTCATGCTCATCACCATTCCAGATTCTTTTACCAGAGACTGATATGCCGTACTGGTATAGGTGCTGCCTCGATCCGTGTGGTGCAGGAGGCCGTGTGGAGGCTGGCTCCCCACCAGCGCCTGCCCCACCCACGCCGCCGCCGCCAACAGTTCATCAGGATGCTCTCCCATGGCCCAGCCTACACAGCGACGGGTGAAATTGCGCAACGTTTATAGGGCCATTGGAACATGCTGTTATACAAGCTACAAACACAAATGAGAAGGTGATCAACAAATTGGGTTGAAATTTCTTCATTTACGCCTTCGCTTTCTTTATCTATAAATAGTTGCAATAATAACACTATAATAGTTCTTGCTTTTATCGGAGCCTTTTTTGACTCTTTCACATGTATGCCAAAAATCTTTCAAAGAACTCAGCGCACATACAACATACCAAGGGTTATGAATTCAGAAATTTATTGATTGCCGTAATTGAATCCGGTAATGTTGTGTTGGTTTCTGTGCGATATTGTTTTATTGCTGCGATTCGTTGGTCTTGCGCCAGCAAATTAGCTACTGAGGGAGATGCGCCGGCTTTTTGATATATTTCTGCTAAAACCTGCCGCTGTGAAGGGGATAATAGAGAATTTTTGGATTCTTTCATTCGTATTACTAGGATCAACACTGATATGATGACAGTAATTCCAATGAAAACATAAAATAGCTGCATAATAGAAATTTAACAATCCTTTCAGTTATGTATATAGCCAATTCGTATCTTGATCGTATCACAATGCTCATTGAGCAACAAGTGGTTATATTTCACAATTGCGCGTCAGTTGGATTGATAGCGCAGATTTCCGCTATCAATGCTGCGCGAAATGTTTCTAACGCCGCCTCATCCGTAAGATCATCCGGCAATGTGAAAAATCTGCGGCCAAATTCATCGCTGTGCTGATGAATCCAGCGCGAAATAATTGATATTTGATCTACCTCGGCTTTGCCAATTTTCGCCGGTCGCGGCGCCAGCCATTCCGCGCGCATCAGCAATTCGTTCAGCGTTTGCCGCACAGACTGTTCATCCGCGAATACAGCGCGCTGCTCTATCAAACGGCCGTGCCGCACCAAAAACAACTCCACATGGCTCGCTTGCGCCGAAGGATATACAATACACAAATTATTAGCCTCTACCGCGCCGGTAATTAATTTTTGTCCCAGCAGAACTCGATCCACATTTTGGATAATGTCGCGCAGTGCGGCCGCTTTTTCAAAATCATCTGCCTCCGCGGCGTCCCACATTTTTTGCCGCAATGCGTCCATCATATCATTTCGGCTGTTAGCTAAAAACTCGATGACATCTTGTATCACCGGCCGATACTCCGCCGGACTGATATTTCCGCGGCACGGCGCCGGGCATCGCCCCATATGAAATCTCAGGCAGGCGTCGCTGGGTTTAGCGCGTGGTGGAAGCGAGCGTGTGCAAGTACGAATTGCAAACAGTTTTTGAATAACATCAATTGTTGCGTCTACCGCGCGCCGCGAATTAAACGGCCCAAAATATTTTCCGCCATCGGCGCTGATTTGTTTTGTAGCGTATACTCTGGGAAAATCCGCCGTAACATCAATTTTGATAAACGGATATTCCTCATAATTGCGCAGCTGCACATTATACCTCGGCTGATGTTCTTTTATCAGCCGCGATTCCGTCAGCAGCGCCTCCAGCTCGGAGCCTAAAATAACAGTTTCAATCGATTTAACGTTTTGCAGCAATCCATCCATTTTTCGGGTATAGCCCAACGGATGGCTGTAATATGACTGAAGCCGATTTTTCAGATTCTTTGCCTTCCCGATATAAATAATTTCCCCAATTTCATTTCGCATAATATATACACCGGGTGATTCAGGAAAATGCTGCCGCCACGCCGGATTTAAATATAGTTTTCCGGTTGGTCTGGCCGCGCCGGGCTGCAATCTGCCAAAAGATATATTCATGTTCAGCTCAGCAGTTAACTCATCCAGCGTGTGTATTCCTTCGGCGCGCGCCAGCTCCAGCAGCGTAAAAAATACTCCCGCAGTTGTCGCAACATCTCCCATGGCGCGGTGCTGCTGATGCACCGTAACGCCAAGAAATCTTGCCAAAATTTCCAGCTTATAGCGGCGGCAATCCGGCGCAAAACGCCGCGCCATGGCAATGGTGTCTAGCCCCTCCGCAGGAAAATACCAATGATTCAATTCCGCGGCATACGTTAAAAAACCTAAATCGAAGCTGACATTGTGCCCCACTACCGGACGAATCCCAATAAATTTCTGTGCCGCGGGCAGCGCTTCGGCAATCGATGGCGCATGCTGCGTCATTTCATGCGTAATACCGGTAAACTGTGTAATAAATTCGGGGATCTTTCGTTCGGGCCGCACATAGGTTTGAAATGAATCTATCTGTTCGCCGCCGCGCACAATCATAACACCAATCTCTAATATCGCGTCACGATGCGCCGAAAGGCCGGTTGTTTCAATATCCACCACCGCAAATTCAATTTCCACAACATCAGCGCCGGAAAGATTCCATTCCGGCAGCGCCCAGCGGCCGTCCGGTGTTTTTATTACCACTTCCGATTGTTCCAGCGCATTGTTCAGCATCGTCATCCACAAATCTGCCGGCGCGCCGCTTATTTTGCCAAATACACTGGATACAAGCTCTTCAGATTCCAGCGGAAATTGCAATCTTGCCAATTCCGCGCGGACTTTCCGTACAATTGTTCCGAATGTAAACGCTGAAGAATCTGACGTATGCGACATATGTTGCTCCGGATTATGTGAATTGAAGTGCGCTAACCGTTTTTGGCGCGTGTTGCGCTTTTAGGGGTAAAAAACTGCGCGGCCTGCTTTGCCCGATCCGCTTTCAGCTCTACCCGCCATGGTATCGCAGCGTCAAAAAGAACAAACGCTCCGGCAGTAACCAACAGCATAGCAGCAATATCGAAAAGTAGTTCCGGTATATGTTTCGCTGCGGCCGCGGAAAGATACAGCATATTCCCTGCTGCGCTAACCGGCGTGGCGCGTAGCGCCCACTCCGCAAGGCCGGAAGGAGTTTGGATAAACAAACCTGAAGTAAGTATAACGCAAAACGGCGCCGTAATGGCCAAACTAACACCAATTGCCTCACTGGCCGATGGCGCAATAATCCCAATAATTGAACCTGCCGCCGCCAACACGCTAAACAGCAGCAGCGCAACCACAATGCTCCACAGCATACCCGCAACAGTTTGAACAGGCAAGCGCTGGATTGTAAGCGCGCGTAATAGCAGCAGTCCCGGCAAAGATGAAAGCAATACCGCGCTGAAAAACGCCGCAGATACACCCGCGCGGCTAACCGGTGCCGCAGCAAATAGCGCAAAAGTATTTTGGATGCGCATCTGCGCCAGTAACGCAGGAATAAAAAACAGCGCACATCCGATGATGGGCAGCGCAATCGCTTCTGCGCGCATGCGCAGCGCTGAAGTTTCCGCTGAGTTTAGCGCTGAAAATGTAATGGCCGGCAGCAGCACAGTATACAAAAGCCAAGAGGCCCCATTGGAAAAAATTTGCCGAAGCATAAACCAAAATATTGTCCGGCCGGCTCGCACTTTATTCATGAATGTCATCCTTCATTTCCGCTTTGTACCGCGCTGCGTAATATATCAGAAAAAGACGGCGGCGCCAGCCACATTTGCGCAATATTTTCTCGGCCAAGAATACTTAAAATATCATCAATGCATTTGCCCAGCGCGCCGGGCATGGATACAGAATCTAGCAGCCAGGAATCGGCAGCGTTATCATTTTTCTTATTTTTCCGGCTCTTCGGTATAGCCATCGTAGGTATACGAGTATTGGGAAACAATGAAAATGAAAGGGGATCGCGTTCGGCAATTTCACCGATTTTTTGCAGCTTCTGCCGCATTGGTTCCGTCAGCGCCGAAGAAGCCGTTAGGGTAATATCAATATGCGCCTGCACATGGTATTTCTCCGCTAATTCATCCAGCGCGCCAACGGTCATTAGGCTGCCGGCGCGTAAAATTGCGGCGCGGGTAATAATGCGCTGCGCTTCATCAATATGTTGTGTGGCAAATAATGTGGTAATATTAGTTTCACGCCGCAACGAATCAATTAAATCCCAGAAGACTGCGCGCTGTTCCGCGTCGCAATCGCGCATGGGGTCATCCAAAATTAAAATTTGCGGATAGCCCATAAGCGCGGCGGCGCTCCGGCTGATTTGACGCTGCGCCGGTGATAACAGCCGAAACGGCTTCCGGGCAAAATCCGTCATGGTAAATTTATCTGTTAAATCGTTGATAGCGTCGCGGATTGCCTTTGGCTTCATGCCGCGGAGTCCGCCTTGTATGGCCATAAACTCACGCGGTGTAATAAAATCGGGTGTATCGTTTTCCTGCGGCAGATAATTCAAATATGTTTGTAACGGAATCACGGAATCTTCTAAAGGACGGTTTTGCACGGTTACCATACCGGAATATGGAACCTGCCCGGCCAAAATTTTTAGCAGCAATGATTTTCCGCTTCCGGCGTAGCCTGCAATCATAAATATTTCTCCGGCGTAAATATCGCAGGAAATATTCTTTAACGCAATGGCTCCACGCGCGGTTGACGCAACGCCGGAGCAATGGATCAATGCGCTTGTTTGCATGGTTTGGCCGGATGGCGCAATATCATCTAACATTGAAGCGATTCCTTTTCTTAATCGGCATGCACGGAAACAGCTTTATTTCTGTGATTTGCCCTTTGGTTTTGGGTCGCCTGAATATAATATTGGAATAACTGCGTTGTAGTTTGGCTCCAAGCATACTCTTCCGCATGCGCACGCGCGTTATGGCGGAACTCTGCCAATAAAGCAGGATTTTGCTGCAGGCGCTGAATTGCCGCAACAGATTGTCCCACATCTTCCGGTTCAACCAAATAGCCGGTTTGATTATCGAGAACTAAATCCGGCAACCCTCCGCGATTGGCGACAACCACCGGTGTTCCGGCAGCCATTGCCTCCAGCGCAACCAAACCCAGTGTTTCCGTAGATGAAAGAAACGCGAAGGCGTCGGCGCTGGCGTATGCGCCGGCTAAAACTTTTTTATCCTTTATCATACCGGTAAAAACCACCGGCAAACCTTCAAATGTTTTTTCCAAACTTGCGCGCGCCGGGCCGTCACCAATAATAGCCAGCCGCACCCCGGTTAGCTGCCGCAATACCGGAGCCAGCCGATCAATGCTTTTTTCTATAGCCAAACGAGACACGCACACCAGCAAAAAGTCTTCGGGATGCCCATCGGTCAGCTGATTGCGCAGTTCGGCGCTGGCAGTTGCAGGATGATACGTTTCGGCGTCTACTCCGGGTCGCCACACTTGCACACGCTTAAATCCATGCGCGGTCAAATCTTGGCTCATCTGGGTAGAAGTCGCCAAATTTATCTGCGCCCAATTATGGATGGTGCGCAGATACCAGCGGACAAATCCAGTGAAGGCTCCCAAACCATATTGCTGAATATATTCGGGATATTGCACATGATACGACGCAACCAACGGAACCCTGCGCCGCAGTGCGCTTAGCGTTGGACCAAGCCCAACAAACGCCGGACTGGCTACATGAATAATATCCGGATGGAAATTGGTAATTTCGCGTTCCACCGATGGCAGCAGCAGCGGCAATCCCAACCGGATATCGGGATATTTGGGGTAGGAAATGCTTGGGATAGTAATAATTTTTGCGCCTTGAAACTCCGCGGGAGTTCCTTCCGCATAAGGCGCTATAATCAGCGCATCATGACCCATGCGGCGCAAATGCGTTATAGTTTGGGTCAGTCGGGTAACAATTCCGTCTATATGCGGTAAAAATGTTTCGGTCGCCACAATGATGCGCATAGCAATTGCCCTTCTTAGCTCCAGCGAACTCTGGCCGGAAACAGATCCAATTTAATGCGGTCGCGATATCTGACAGCTTTTTCCAGCAAACCATGTATGGTTTCATCAGTTAACAAGTGCGGCTGCAGCCCTAAATCGATTAACTTGGTGTGTTTCGCGTTATAATAATGATCTTCTTTTTCTACCCGCGGATTCTCCACATGGGAAATTTCCGGATGCAGCCCCATCTGCTGGGCAACCGCATGCACTCGTTCCGCCAGCTGTAAAACAGACCACTGTTCCGTAAATTGATTGTAAACTTTCATTTCACCAGGCGCCGCCGGATTCATTGCGGCAATTTCAATGCAGCGCACCGTATCACGAATGTCGATAAATCCGCGAGTTTGCCCGCCGGCGCCATGAACAGTCATGGGGTACCCAATAGCAGTTTCTGCGCAAAATCGGTTGAGCGCGGTGCCAAAAACGCCGTCATAATCAAAACGATTATACAAAGTTTCCGCGCCATTGGTTTCTTCGGTGTCTACATTATAAACAACGCCTTGGTTCAAGTCTGTTGCGCGCAGCCCCCAAATACGGCAGGCAAACAAGATATTGTGGCTATCATGAACTTTAGATAAATGATAGAAACTACCGGGTTGTTTGGGATATGGCATAACATCTTTGCGGCCGTTATGCTCAATCTCCAAATAGCCTTCCTCAATATCAATATTTGGTGTGCCATATTCACCCATAGTGCCAAGCTTAATTAAATGCGCATGAGGAGTAAACTCGCGGATGGCAAACAATACATTTAACGTACCAACAACATTATTCACTTGGGTAAATACCGCATGGGAGCGATCGATCATGGAATATGGAGCAGAACGCTGCTCGGCGAAATGCACTACGGCTTCGGGTTGAAATTCTTGAAACGCATTGCTGACAAAACCGTAATCCTGTAAATCACCGATAAATATTTGCATCTGCTGGCCCGATGCCTTTTCCCATGCGTCGGCGCGATCATTCAGCGCGGCAATGGGTGATAAAGAATTAGAGCCAAGCTCAACATCCCATTCTCTTCTGATTAAATTATCAAGAATGGCAACTGAATGGCCTTTGTGAGATAAATATAAAGCGGTTGGCCACCCACAGAAACCGTCACCGCCCAAGATAAGAATTCTCATGAAGGATAACTCCTCTAATTTGCCCGAATGAAGTTTTCGGATAGTTGTTCCGGCGCACACTTTGGATTAGCGCTATGGCAACGGATGCGCCGGAATGATACAGAAAATTTTAGTATATGAATTGTTTGCAATTTATGTATAGCAATCTTCTACTTTAGAAAAGCAAGCTATTGCCAACACTTTTATCATATCACGAAATCGAATGAAGATGCCCGACCTGAGCACGTAACGCATAGCAGCAGTAGGCAGCATGCCTATTGACGAGGCCGGTAATATCCCCCGATTCCGCTTATTCCTGTTTAAGTTCAGATCTATAAGCAGGCAATGAGCTTACTTGGTGAAGCGTTTTCTTTAAAATTCATGATCGCAATACTTCCTACATATGATACGATTGAGATAACTAAAAAATGACATTTTTGCTGAATGGAAGGTAAAATATGGGTCAAGTTTATATTATTGAGGCGGCGCGAACACCGGTTGGGAAGAAAAACGGCGCGCTAAAAGATATTCATCCGGTCAATTTAGCCGCCATTCCCCTGAGAGAACTGGCGCAACGCGCAGGCGTTCAAGCGGCGCTGATTGAAGATGTACTCTTAGGCTGCGTTTCTCAGGTGAGTGAGCAAACATTTAATATTGCCCGCAATGCGCTGCTGACTGCCGGCTACGCCATTGAAACACCTGGGGTAACGATAGACAGGCAGTGCGGTTCTTCACAGCAAGCGGCGCACTTTGCCGCGGCGCTGATCGCTTCCGGCGCAAATGATCTTTTGGCGGTCGGCGGTGTTGAAAGCATGTCGCGCATACCATTAGGATCTTCTGCGCAAATCGGGAACCCCTACCCGAAAGAACTGCTTGATTTATATGAATTGACCAATCAAGGAATAGCAGCGGAACGCATTGCTGAAAAATGGAGTATTTCGCGGCGCGCAATGGAGGAATTTGCGCTGGAAAGCCATCGGCGCTCCGCGGCGGCGCAACTACGCGGTGATTTTACCGCCGAAATTGTACCGGTTCCTTTAGCGGATGGCGCGCTGTTTCGTGAAGATGAAGGGATTCGTCCGCAGACCAGTTTAGAGCAGATGGCGACACTGAAACCTGCGTTTTTGCCTGATGGCAAAATTACCGCGGCGGTTTCCAGTCAAATTAGCGACGGCGCTGCCGCTTTACTGCTTGCATCCGAAAAGGCTGTGCAACACTATGCGCTGAAACCACGCGCGCGCATTGTGGCGCATCGCGTTGTGGGGTCAGACCCGGTTCTTATGCTTACAGGACCGGTAGCGGCTACCGAACGTGTTTTGCAAGACGCCAACATTTCGCTGGATGAAATTGATATATTTGAAGTCAATGAAGCCTTTGCGTGTGTACCTTTAATGTGGCTGCAAGAAACGCACGCCGATCCCCAGAAAATGAATGTAAACGGCGGCGCAATTGCGCTGGGGCATCCATTAGGCGCAACGGGCGCAAAGCTGCTGACAGGCATGCTATATGAATTGGAACGCCGCGGCGCGCGCTACGGTCTGCAAACAATGTGCTGCGGCGGCGGCATGGCCACTGCCACAATTATAGAGCGGCTGTAGCGGTGACAATATTCGCAATAATAACGTATGTTTTAAAGACCTGAGCCTAAAAGAGGAATAAGCAGAATCTGGGGTCACACCCCCGACCCCGGCAGGAGGCATGCTGCCTCTTGCTTTCTGCTTTACGTATGAACAGGGCCATAGGCAATAGCGTAGCTGTCTTCGAAGGCAAGTGTAGTTTTTCACTGCGCTGTTTAAACATTTTTGCCGATAGATTACTTATATTTGGATGATGCGCGCGGCTGAGTATTCTTCTAAGATCACCGGTGCGCGTTTCCAAACAGTTTGCTTTCGGAAGAGATACAGCATATGCGTCAAACTCACCGGCTGCCCCAATCGCAGTTTGTTATTATAACGGCCCCTTGGCCGGATATATCGCAATTTCCCACGATTCGTATCCAAGCTATTCAGGCAATCCATGCGCATCATATAACAGAGCACGCTGACGAGTTCGGCAAAACCATGGCGCGGCCAATACCTATGCGTTTTTGTGAGCTGTGCGGCGCGCCAATTCCACCATGGCGAGACCAGTGCGCATTGCACATTCACCACATGAATACCGCGCCGCGCCGTATTCACCTGCTGCCGTTAGCCGACGCCGCCTAGCAACGCACAGATATCAACCATATATGTTAGATATTGCAGCCTGCTGCGCCGCAAACAGCTGCTGTATACCTGCTGAAGCTAATTGCAGCATTGTATCAAGCTCTGCTTTTGTAAACGGCGCGCCTTCTGCGGTTGCCTGTGTTTCCACAAATGCGCCGGAGCCGGTCATTACAATATTAGCGTCGGTTTCAGCGTGCGAATCTTCCTGATAACAAAGATCTAACAGCGTTTCGCCGTTCACTTTTCCAACGGAAATTGCGGCAACCTCAGTTTTAAATGGCGCGGCGCGCAATACTCCAATATTTTGCAGGCGCCGAAAGGCTAAAGCCGCCGCCACATAGGCGCCGGTTATCGAGGCGCAGCGTGTTCCGCCATCTGCCTGCAGCACATCACAATCAATATAAAGCGTTCTTTCGCCCAACACCTGCAAATCAACCACAGCGCGCAAAGAGCGCCCAATTAGCCGCTGAATTTCATGTGTTCTTCCGCCAACTTTGCCGCGGGCAGATTCACGGTCACTGCGGCTGTGCGTGGCTCGCGGCAGCATCGCATATTCCGCGGTCATCCAGCCTTTGCCCGTTCCGGCTAAAAACGCCGGCACACCATCGATAATGCTTGCCGCGCACAATACGCGAGTATCGCCAACAGAAATAAGCGCCGAGCCTTCGGCGTGCTTCTGCCAATTGGGAATAATTTCCACAGTGCGCAGTTCATCGGCGGCGCGGCCATCAATTCTGGTCATAACATTCCTTCAGAAAATTTTTGAATCGCTCTTTTGAAAGCCAAACAGCGCAGAAAGAAGTATGGTTCTTCCCGCGCTGTAACAGTTTGCAGTTAAAAATGTACGCTTAAACCGCTGCCTGACCGGCTGCGCGGCGCAATTCATCTGCCTTGTTTACCTTTTCCCACGGCAAATCTACATCTAAGCGGCCAAAGTGACCATAAGCGGCAGTTTGCTGATAGATCGGCCGAAGTAAATCAAGTGTTTGAATAATACCCGCAGGGCGCAGATCAAAATGCTCTTGTATCAGGCGGATAATTTCCTCATCGGAAACCTTGCCGGTGCCGAATGTATCCACATACAGGGAAAGCGGCCGCGCCACACCGATTGCATAGGCAATCTGTATTTCAAAGCGTTCGGCAAGCCCCGCAGCAACAATATTTTTCGCGATATACCGAGCCATATACGCTCCGGAACGATCAACTTTGGTGGGGTCTTTTCCGGAAAACGCGCCGCCGCCATGCCGAGCCATACCGCCATAGGTATCTACAATAATTTTACGGCCGGTTAAGCCTGCGTCGCCCATCGGGCCGCCAATAACAAAGCGCCCGGTTGGGTTAACATAGAACTTTGTGGCGCCGTCTATCATCTCTGCCGGCAACGTTGGTTTTATAATATGCTCAATAACATCTCGGCGAATTTGTTCATTGGTAACAGAATCTGCGTGCTGAGTAGAAATCACCACGGTATCGATGCGTTTGGGCTTGCCAAATTCATATTGCACAGTTACTTGGCTTTTTCCATCGGGACGCAAATAATCCATGGGGCCTTTACTGCTCCAATTGGCGCGGCGCACCTCGGAAAGTTTTCTGGTAAGTTTATGGGCAAAAGATATGGTCGCGGGCATCAATTCGGGAGTTTCATTGCAAGCGAAACCAATCATCATACCCTGATCGCCGGCGCCAATCTGATCTAATTCATCATCAGTTAAAGCGCCTTTGTGCTCTTGCGAGGCGCTAACGCCCATATCAATATCTGCAGATTGCTGGCCAATAGATGTGATAACGCCGCAGGTGCGGTAATCAAAACCATATTTAGCGTCGATATAACCAACTTTTTCTATAACATTGCGAACAATTCCCGGAATATCAACATAGGCGTTGGTAGTAATTTCACCGGCAACCAAAACTAATCCGGTTGTTGTTGCCGTTTCGCAGGCTACCCGGCTTTTGGGATCTTGCGTTAAAATGGCGTCTAACACGGAATCGCTGATTTGGTCGCACAGCTTATCGGGGTGTCCTTCTGTAACGGATTCACTAGTAAAAAATGATTTTGGGTCACTCATAAAACTATTCATGAAAATGTGTATACCTTATACCTTTCTCTTTGAAAATTACGTTTCAATTTTATACTATGATTTTTGCCGCGCCGGACAAATTCAATATCTGCCGGCGCGCATGTATACTTGGCCGGATTATTCCGGCGCGGCAATTATGTGCCAGATTGCCAGTCGTTCAGGTAGCGGCGCTGCTCTTCAGTTAATGTATCAATGGCAATACCCATTGATTTTAATTTTAAGTGCGCAATTTCCTGATCGATTTCCTTGGGCAGTGTTAATACCTGCGGCGAGAAATTCTTAGCGTTTTGCAGCATATATTCTGCGCCTAAAGCTTGGTTGGCAAAGCTCATATCCATAACACTGGCTGGGTGCCCTTCCGCAGCGGATAAATTGACCAGCCGGCCTTCCGCCAGCAGATAAATAGTTTTGCCATCACGCAACGTATAGCCTTCAACAAAATCGCGGGCAGTTGCGTGGCTAACAGAAAGATCTTCCAGCGCATTGATATTAATTTCATCATTAAAGTGGCCGGAGTTGGCGACCACTGCGCCGTCTTTCATTCTTTCAAGATGATGCCGATCGATGACATGCAAGTCTCCGGTTACAGTGATGAAAATATCACCCAAGGGGGCAGCTTCAATCAGCGGCATAACACGGAAGCCATCCATAACCGCTTCGATGGCGGCAACAGGATTCACTTCAGTAACAATAACATTGGCGCCCAAGCCGCGCGCGCGCGAAGAAACACCTTTGCCGCACCAGCCGTAGCCGGCGACGACAACGGTCCTTCCGGCAAACAGCAGATTGGTGCTGCGAATAATCGCGTCTAGCGTACTTTGACCAGTGCCATAGCGATTATCAAAAAAATGTTTCGTTTCAGAGTCGTTTACCGCCAAAACCGGATATTTCAGCGCGCCATCACGCACCATGTTATGCAGGCGCACAACCCCGGTTGTCGTTTCTTCCATACCGCCGATAATTTCCGGCAGCAAATCCGGGCGTTCTTTATGCAGGGTATTTACTAAGTCACAGCCATCATCAACAGTTAACTGCGGGCGGTGATCCAGCGCAGCGTGCAAATGCCGATAATATGTTTCGGTGTCTTCGCCTTTAATGGCGTAGGTTGGTATGCCTTCGATAAGATTCAGCGCGGCAGAAACATCATCTTGCGTAGAAAGCGGGTTGCTGGCGCACAGCACTAAATCGGCGCCGCCGGCTTTCAATGTAATCGCCAAGTTAGCGGTTTCAGTGGTTATATGTAAACATCCGGCAATACGAATGCCGGCAAGCGGCTTTTCCTTGGCAAAGCGATCGCGGATAAGTTTTAAAACGGGCATATCACGGGCGGCCCAATCAATTCTTTGCTTGCCTTTTGCGGCAAGCGAAGCGTCTTTGTAATCACCGGTAGACATTCAATCCATTCTCCTCAGATAATAAAAATTCGGAACTGCGCGCAAGGTATATTCTGTGGCAGTTCGCCTATTGGATGTGTGTTATTTCTTGTAAATCGCGGTAACGGTTAGCGATATCGGGTTTCGATAAGCGGTCAAATCCGGATAATCCAAATCCTTCGCAGGCAAACGCGCCGAGGCACGAACCATACAGCAACGCTTGCTTAAATGTTTTTAACTGCATTTCCCCCGTTAATTCCAGTTGTTCCGCAATATATCCTAAAAAGCCGCCGGCAAAACTGTCGCCAGCGCCTGTGGGGTCTATTGCTTCCGCAATCGGAAACGCTGCCGTTGTAAAATAATCCCCGGCAGCAGTAAGCAGCGCAGAGCCATATGATCCCATTTTGACCACCAAAATATTTGGGCCAAGATCAAAGACTGCGCGGGCAGCTTGGCGAAGATTCTGTACGCCGGCAAATTGGCGCAGCTCGTCTTCGGCTATAATTACTATATCGACCAGTCGCATCACCTCAACAAGATCTTGCCGGGCGGATTCGATCCAGAAATTCATAGTATCCAGCGCGCGAAGCCTCGCTTTTGTTTGCTTTAAAACAGAAAGCTGCACTAAAGGGGTTAAATTAGCCAGAAAAAGAACATCACAGTTCTGAAATTGTTCGGGAACAACGGGCTGAAATTCTGCAAGAGTACCCAGCTCGGTGTACAAAGTTTCCCGATGATTCATATCTTCATGATAGCGTCCGCCCCAGCGGAAGGTGCTGCCCTGCACCGGTGTGATACCCGAAGTGTCAATGTTGGATCGGCGCAGCTGCGCAAGCGCGTTTTCGTCAAGGTCTGTGCCGATAATCGAAACAACATTAACATGGGTAAAGTAAGACGCCGCAAGAGCAAAGTATGAAACCGAACCACCCAGCACATTTTCGGCGGAGCCGGAAGCGGTGTAGATGGAATCGACGCCAACCGTGCCAACGACTGTTAAACTCACGGTAATAATCTGCCTTTGGTAGAAAAAATGCGACAAATATACCTGTTGGCAGCGCAATTCATATGCATTGCCAATAACGCCGATAGAGCGGGTATAGATTCCGTTCAGGCAAATGAGGTAAAAAAAAACTTCTCAAATATATTTGAGAAGCAGCATCACAAACGTCACCGAATGGACACTCATCTCTCAGAATTGCATCTGCTGGAATTAGCACCAACGCCAAAGCGCAGGTTGCTGGGCTTCATAGGGCCAATCCCTCCACCCGTCTCGATGAGCATTCCCCCACTAAAGGGGATTTTGTTGATTTGTCTACCTGATTATAACATATCTTTTTTATTTTTGTAAAGCATTTTGGGGAAAAGCAAAAAAACAGCCTGGCAAAATGTAGTATTGCGCGGCTAAGAACATAAAATTTTGGTGTTCATGCGGCGGAATCGCCATCTTTTGTAGCTGGCAATAGCCTGCCCATGCGGTATAAGCGTCTATAATATGAGAAATAACACTATTTTGTGAGGAAATATATGCAGCTTGATTTTGATGATACGCAGCGGCAGGCCGATAAGGAAATAGCTGGAATTCCGGTAAAAATTGCGGAAGGACTTTGGCGCGCAGCGTTACCGATGCCGTTTCCACTGAAATGGGTAAATACTTACATTGCCCATTTTGGCGCAGAATGGTGTTTAATAGACTGCGGATTAAACTGGCGCGAATCGCGAGAAGCCTTAACGTTGGCGTTGCGTTCTTTGGAACTGGAGTATACGGATTTAGACGCAGTATATTTAACCCACGCGCATCCCGACCATATTGGCGCAATTGGGAAAATTGCGCCGAAATTACGGCCGGATACACCGATTTATATGCTTGCAAATGAATTGGAGTATATGTATCGAGTTTGGGGAGAGGATCGCGAAAAAAACGCCCAGCAAATGATTGAACTGCACGCAAAGCATGGTATGACGGAAGATATGGCCAAGTTCAGCGGCGCGGGTTTTCTTCTTTTGGCGCAGTTTATTGCGCTGGCGCCACGCGATCGTTTAACACCTATTTATGAAGGCAATGTTATTCACATGGGCAGCGAATCTTTTCTGGTTTCTTTAACACCGGGGCATTCACCTTGGCATATGGCGCTTTCTAACGATCGGTTCTTTTTTATTGGTGACCATGTTTTAGAGCGCATCTCTCCCAACGTCAGCTATTACCCCGATACGGATCCCAACCCGGTACAATCACATATTGATTCTTTAACAAAAGCCGCCGGGTTGGGGTACACCGGGCAATTGATTCTGCCGGGACATGGCGCGCCATTTTTAACGCTGGAAGAACGCGCGCATGAATTGCAAGAAAGCCATTTGCGTCGCTATGACGCAACGTTAAACGCTATAGCGCAATCTGCCAATGGGCTAACGGGGATGGAAACAGCGCATATTATTTTTCGGCGCCGCGAATTGGAAGGCACAGACGCTCAATTAGCGCTGGGTGAGGCGCTGGCGCACTTAGAACGCGGCCGCAATTTGGGTGAAGTGGTTTCCCGAGAGGAAAATGGTGTGGTATATTATGTTCCGCAAAAGTGATGCGCACCGCGCTTGCCAATGCTGAATAGCATATTTACACCAATCCGGCCGAAACACAAAACACCAGCACACCATACACCCCGAAGCCAATGATCACGAAGGCAGAAGCGCGGTTCACCCAGTTCATTACCAGTGGGGATATTCCCCTTTTCAGCCAGTGTATAAGCGATGATAATATCAGCCACCAGCTTGCGCTGCCCAGAAACACACCGGCAACCGTCAGCGCGGCGCCGAGGTACACGCTACCCGCGCTGATTGCTCCAATGGCGGCAAACACCGCCAGAAATGACAATATTGTTGCGGGATTAGACATGGTTAACAGATAGGTAGAGCCAAACATCCAGAAAAGATTATTTGGCGCGGCTGTTTGCGCAGCGGTAGAATCAGTTTTAGTCAATAAATTTCGCGCGCCAAGATATATCAACGCCACGCCGCCTAAAAGCGCCACCCATATACGCGCTTGCAACAGCACGGAAACAACAGCCGATAAACCAAAACCGGCGATTGCCGCGTAGGTAGAATCGGCGCACGCTGCGCCAAGTCCACTGAAAGCGCCGGAGCGCCGCCCGTATGCAAGCGTTCTTTGTATGCACAGCAGGCCGATTGGGCCAACCGGCGCGGCAATGGATATGCCAATAATATATCCCTTCATGAATAAATACATAATTCTCATTGCCGCCTGTGTTTTTCTGCATGATACACCGAATATACAACGCTTTTCCTGCCTGCGTAAGTTTCTTGCGAGATAGCCGGTTAACCATGCAGAATGTGGGTAATTGGCAGTTTTTTTACGGAATCGATGTGGGCAGTGTGTTGATATCTATAATATAGATATTTGAATCTGCCCAAGTTCGCTGCTGCATAGCCGTATGCAATACTTGCGCCGTAATTGCATCCGTCCAAATCAAATAATGGCCGCAAATTTCAGCAGAATTTGTAGTATCAGTTGTATCTACAAATGGCAGTTGCACTAATCGCTGAAGTGTATTATCCCAAATCAAAGCATTAGTCGCCATCTGCCAAGAAATTAGCCGTTGATTGAGTTCGGGAAACTCAACATACACTTCGGTATTGGCGTCCGCTGTTTTAACAATTTCCGGTGTATCGCTTTTAGTAACATCAGGTATATAATACATATGATGAAGATTTGGCCCGCTATATGCTATACTTGCCCCATAAATTGCATAGTATGACGGCACTTGATGGATAATATACTGCTGCTGTGTTTGCAGATTTTCCATCACCATATAACTGCTTTCTTGTGTTGACTGTAAAGACGCCCATGCTGCCCATGGCCAAGAAATAAGAGCGCCTGTACCGTTAGTCGACATCACTGTATTAACACCTGTTTTTAAATTACGCAACCACGCTTGCTTTTGTATTCCTTGTGGGGTTTGCGCTGTTTGTGACCAAACCAAATCATCATTATATAAACTGATGTATGGAACATAGTTAACTGGTTTACCATTCACTATTATATTCTTAGCCACAATAGCAGACTGTCCAGTTAAACGGTTATATGCATGAATAACCCATGCTTCTTCATCATATGATGGTTCTTCCAGCCAAACCGCCCAATTTTGGTCAATAGCAAAATAATACGTAAATTGACTTGTATATTCCAATTTCGTTATTTGCATAGTTGGAATATGTAATATAGCCACCCATCGGCTATTTATCAATCTGCTGGCTGCGGTTCCATATATTCCAATCAGATCATTGCCATCTGGTGAAATATTTACGCCGGAAAAAACCATTCCTCCTGGAAATTGTTCAGAAATAGTGGTGATGTTCACATTACCCCATGCCTGTTTTAGTGAAATTGGAGGCGAACTAGCCCCTGGTGGGTTAAGAAAAGAAGGTGGAACTGCTGTTGCGGTAACGCTTGCCACTTGCGTAACTGAAGATTTTGATATGATTGTATTAGATTGGGTTGAACATGCGCTAAACAGCAGTAAAATAATTGGAATGATCGTTGATTTTCGTCGCATAGCTTTGTAAAATACATGCGCTGAAATTTTACTAATTACCATATAAATCCTCGTGTGTTTAGAACAGACGCCATTTGCCAAGCAGGTACACTAGCAACAGGGCCTGGAACATTCCAGCCACCTTCGTTATTAATTGAGGAGCCGTAAACCGGATCAGCATATTGAATGTAATTACCATTATCATAATATCCAACTAATGGTATCCAATGTCCAATATAACCCCCGGTTATATTTAAATTTGGGTAACCTGGCAGTTCTGTATTACCTGGAACCAAATACATTCCACTAGCAACTGCCCAACCTGTCGATATATCTGATTCAATAGCTCCACTCATGTATGAGGTTGAAAATCCTCCACCTACCCCAGAGCCATTAACAACGGTATACCATGCAGAATATCCACTTACCCAAGCATTTAATGTATCTGCCATAGGGCTTTTGCCATTTTCATACCAATTCGTTCCACCATCATTAATCGTATTCAAATATGTGCTTGAAGCTAATACTGCTTGGTCATACCAAAATTCTGATGGTTCTCTGCTGAGTTGTTCCCCATTTGGACCAATTATTACATTATCATCAATTAACACAACAGCTGCTGTTGCTGGTCCACAGAAATAATCAGGATCTTCAGGTATTTGAAATGATGATAGTAACCGTGCAGGCGTTATTGTAAGTGGAAGCGCTGCTAAACAGCTTGCTATTATGGAGCAATTTATTTCAGAAAGTTGATTTTTTGAAATTCCTAAGTTGTGAAGCATGTTTAAAACTAATTGTTTTGATCCCACTTTTTGTAAAAACTCAATGAGATGCGAACGATATGTAATAGAAGATTCTTTACCATTTATTACAAGTTGTAGTTGTAATGCTAGATCTTCTTTTTGTGATTGGAGCCACTGCTCATATTTTGTAAGCGGTACTGCTGTTGCCGGACCACCTAACCCATTTAGAGACATAATAATTGGTGTCCCTTTACTTGGTAACTTTATTGTATAACTGGGGGGGGTGATAAATTTTTGTGTCGTAGCAAAAGCAGTCATAGACTTACTTCCTGAAAGTTGGACTATTGTTAAACCAACAACAAAAAGGAAACGAAGAAATAGTATCCTTTAGTATGGACAAATATGCCCAAAGTTAGGTTTGCCTTGTTCAAGGGCAGGCTGACTACAACAGCCCCTACGCGCTCGCCTTGCGGCACACACGCTGCTTGCTCTTGTCCTGATGTC
>JAJYBV010000033.1 GCA_021778805.1 Chloroflexota bacterium
GCAGGTGATGCGTATCTCTGTGCTGTGACCGCACAGGGAATCCGACCTCATCTCGACAATGTTCAAAAGGCTTTTTACGCTTGCAGCACCGGGCCTTACCCCACCCCTTCTTAACTGCAAACGACAGCGCTGCCGGTCTGATGCGTCAACCGGAGGTGTCATGACCTTCCGAACGGAACCAGGATTTCTCCTGACCGAGTCTGGTGAACGTGCCCTTGCGGGACTGGGCCTGGACTTTCGTGGCCGAAGCCACTGAGTCTTCAGCTCAGTGGTTGTTCACAAGTACAGTGAGTTTAAATGCGTTATGCACATCTACTATTTCTCTTGCTAATGGCTATAAGAAATATTAAGTACGGCAATCAAGATTTTGCTAGCATAGCTGAGAAACAGACTGCCGACCATATACCATATATGTGAAAATCAAGAGTAACCAAAACCATCACCCCAGCGATTTTCTCCAAACTAATCTTTCTGCGCCAAACCCAGCGTGTGCGGTAAAATCCAAATGTTGTCTTTACGCCAAAAATATGTAAAACTTATCTATAGATCGTACAATATTTTTATAAGAATGCCAAGATACAATAGATATATTTGGAAAAATTTTAAAATTATCGAGGTGTATGTCATGAACGACGGCAATGATCCTACCAATGATCCGCAATCTGCTAAAGCAAAGTGGCTGCAGCAGCGATATCAATCTGCATTGCAGAAATTTCCTGAACGTAAAACACCGTTTTCAACCAGTTCCGGCACACAAATTGCCCCTCTCTATGGCCCAGACCATGCAGATGCAGCTTTAGGCTTTCCCGGAGAGTTTCCATTTACCCGCGGTGTACAGCCAACTATGTATCGTTCACGTTTATGGACCATGCGCCAATACGCCGGATTCTCAACGGCAGAGGAATCGAATCGACGGTACCATTATCTGCTGCAAAATGGTGTAACAGGACTTTCGGTAGCATTCGATCTGCCAACGCAAATGGGGTATGACCCAGATGATCCCTTTGCGGAAGGTGAAGTAGGAAAAGTGGGAGTTTCCATTGCGTCTATTGAAGATATGGAACGGCTGTTTGATGATATTCCCCTCGATAAAGTAAGCACTTCAATGACTATCAACGCTACTGCCGCTATTTTACTTTCAATGTATATTGCAGTAGCCGAAAAACGCGGAATCAGCCGCGCGACGCTTTCTGGCACTATTCAAAATGATATTTTAAAAGAATATATTGCGCGCGGAACGTATATTTTTCCGCCGCGGCCTTCCATGCGAGTTATTACTGATATTTTCCGTTTCTGCGCAGAAAATACACCGCGATGGAATACTATTTCCATATCTGGCTATCACATTCGCGAAGCCGGAGCAACGGCCGCGCAAGAAGTTGGGTTTACCTTGGCAAACGGTATCGCCTATGTTCAAGCGGCAATTTCAGCCGGAATGCCGGTAGATGATTTTGCTCCGCAATTGTCATTCTTCTTTAATGCGCACAATCAATTTTTTGAAGAGGCCGCTAAGTATCGGGCAGCGCGCAGAATATGGGCGCGAATTATGAAAGAACGCTTTGGCGCCCAAAAACCGGCTTCACAAATGCTGCGCTTCCATACCCAAACTGCGGGATCTACCCTAACCGCACAGCAGCCCGATAACAACATAATCCGCACTGCATATCAAGCTATGGCGGCAGTGCTTGGCGGCACACAATCGCTGCACACCAATTCCAAAGATGAAGCGCTGGCGCTGCCAACTGAGGAATCTGCATTGCTAGCGCTGCGCACCCAGCAAATTTTAGCGTATGAAACCGGCGCCGCAGATACTATAGATCCCCTTGCAGGATCTTATTATGTAGAAGCGTTGACGGATGATATCGAGCAGCGCGCAATGCGATATATTCAAACTATCGATGAGCTTGGCGGAAGTGTTCGCGCAATTGAACTTGGGTATATTCAAGGAGAAATTGAAGAATCGGCGTATACCTATCAGCAAGAAATTGAAGCAAAACAAAAAATCATTGTTGGGGTTAACGAATTTGCCGGTGAAACAGCAAAACACACCGCAATATTGCATGTAGACCCATCATTAGAGCAAGAACAAAGACAAAGAATAGCAGTTCTTCGCGCCGAGCGGGATTCTGCCGCATATCACACTGCAATAGAACACCTGCGCAGCGCAGCCGAGAGTTCGGAAAATGTTGTGCCATATATTATCAAAGCAGTAGCGGCAAAGGCAACACTAGGAGAAATATCTAATACCATGCGGGCAGTTTTTGGTGTACACAAAGACATTATGCGCAGGTAAAAATCCGAATGGGATTTTTTGTAAATTTTACATTTGATTGTTACACAATATAGGATTTATATCCATAATAGGTACACTTTTTGCTTGACACATAACCTAAAAGTGTGATATGGTCAAATTCAGTGGAATTTTTCCAATTACCTAGCTAACAGAAATTTTGAGTGGAAGGTTTGTATTAACTATGGTGAGAATGCAGAAAGAGCAACATCAACCGTTTTATAATACCAAAACTGCAGAAAAAGACCGAAATTCTGATAGGGCGCTACTCAATTCGCAGAAAAATGTTAAAACTGTTTATGCGCATAACAAAACTGCCACAAACTCTCTACTTATGGATGAGCCTCAAAGTTACACCTTTCAAATGAAACATTTTTTAGATTTAGATAGTATTTCAAATGAGATCTCATTTCACATACTTAAACATGAAACATTCGAACACTCTTTAGTAGTGCGATTCTTATCAGTGGTAAAAAAACTGCTCAATTGCAAATATATCTGCATAGAAGCGCGCAATTTCAGCAATGAAACGGAGTATTCCGCACAATCAGAACCTATTCAATCAAAAAATATTGAAAAATTGGTTCAACGTACAATCAAAAAAGTATTTGAAAGCCACGAACCAGAAACATGCCGCAACAATAAAGAAGCTGCAACCGCAATCGGCTCGTATATTGATTCGGAATTTATCTCATATAAAATTTGTGTTGTCTATGTTTTTAATGCAAACTATACAATACAAAATGACTTTAAACTGCTGCAAAATATTGCTGAGCAGAAAATGAAATATTTTTTAGAGTTGTTCATACAAACTAACGCTTGGAATAGCCGAGACTATTATATCAAACAGATCATAGACACCATCCCTGAAGGCATTATTATGAGAAATACAGTTGGCAAAGTGATTTTTTATAATCAAGTTGCTTTAAAATTGACTCATAATTATTTAGAATTGTGCAAAAATCCCTCTATTGAACCTTTTTGGGATTCGTATGACTTGGATAATATCCAAATTGACCATGATAAAACACCAAGCATTCGAGCGCTTAAAAACAACGAAGAAATTCATGGCGAAATTATTCAAATTCTTCCTTATGACAGCGATAAAGAGCATAAAATTCAAATTTATGTCTCTGCTGCCCCGATACATGGCCCGCTCAAAGAGGTTTTAGGTTCTGTTGTTATCTTCCAAAACCTCAGCTCTGTGCTACAATCTCAAAAAATATTGCAAACACTGATGGAAGGTTTAAATCATAGATTGGCAAATATTAACCAAGTGCTTATCAGTGAGTCAGAGGTTATCAAAAAAGAAATTTCCGAGCTGTTTGAACAAAATAATTCGCAAAACGATCAAAGAGTTATTACCATTAAAAAACATTTTGATATAGTGGAACGTAAAACATTGGAGTTAGTTGAAAGTATAAATGATTTCAATAACTATGAATCTCATCATATCAAAGATACAACATATTATTGCTCCTTAAGAACCGTTATCCATAATTTTGTTCAAACCCAAAAACATTCTAATCCCAACAGGCAAATTACTTTAGTTGGTAACGCTGGTGATTCCCAAATCAATGGGTTATGGAACTCCGCCATTATTCATACAGTTCTTGAAAACCTCATCGGCAACGCACTGAAATATAGCAACGGCGATATTAAAGTATATTTAGAAAAACAACAAGATACCGCAAAACCTACGTTTTCTGCTCTTATTTCGGTAACAGATTACGGAGATGAGATACCATTTGAAGAACGTGAAAAGATTTTTGAACCAAAATATCGCGGTAATTCCACCAAAAACAGTAAATTTGGGCTGGGTAAAGGTTTAGCAATCTGCAAAAGCCTCGTACAAAGTCTAAAAGGGAGTATCACCTACAACCGATTGGATAATAAAAATGTGTTTTCGGTAACTTTACCGATCAGAAGTGTCTAATAACCTTCTGATGAGCGTTTTTTGAATTGAGTCAGCAATTTTTAAGCGCGTTTGCCTGTATCATGCTAATTTTCCGTCAATAGGTGACACTCTGCATAGGCTAAAGCCGCAACGGCTTTACGGGCTTCTGTAAACTAGTTGACTCCGCAGGGGATATTGACAATATCCCCTATCATCAAAGATACAACGCGCCCTTGCTGCCCGGCTACCAATATTGGTATTTTTTTGGCACACACCCCAATTTTCTTGCAAACAGGCAGTCTCATCCCCTTACGTATCCCGGTTTTTTTGCTAACACAGCAGTAAAGCATGTGTCAATGAGTTAAACGATGCTTTCCGATGGAGCAAAACTTTGCTCTGCCGTTGGCGCATCCTCCGTGCGTTTCCACACTAGGTAGGTAAAAGCGAGCATAACAGCAAAATTTATTAAACCCATTAAACGAAGCACTATACCTCCATGGGTAACGCTAGGCAATCCCATAAATTGGCTTAAAACCATCGCAGAGCTTAAAAATCCCGCAGATAGAATCGGCCAGCGCCACAAACCTGCGTTCATATTGCGCATCGTCATAAATTCCCATATAACGATAAACACAAACGGCTCGGCATAATAATATGGCCATACGGTTTTGCTCAAAAGCGGAACTAACAGCGCCGCCATAGCAATCAGCCCCCATAAGTTCAAGCTGTTCAGATGAATGGAAAATTTGCGGAATGCAAAATAAGCCAGCGCCGCAGCTATAAGAATTGCTGTCGGCAAATCTAAATGTTTGGCGATAGAGCCGAGTGGTGTGCCAATAAATATCGCCCAAACGGAGTTGCCAATTTGTGCGCTGCCACGCCATTGTAACAGCGAAAACATTGTATCTTGTCGATCGAACAAAAAGAACGGGCCAATCCCTATTAAACCAACAACAGCCATAACCCCGATAAGCTTAGCCAAAATACCATATTGTTTTTCAAAAAATATTATTACACATACTGCAATCAGCGGAACAGCGGCAGTCGTTCGTGTGAGCATCGCCAAACCAAGCAAGGTTCCCGCCAAATACGGTCTGCCAGATTGCAACTGCAAAATTCCCGCGACAAAAAAGAAAAGCATCATTGGCTGTTCAAAATGCCACCATGTAGTAAAATTCTGCCAAATTAACGGAGAAAAAATAATAAGACTAAAGGCAATAAACAACTCAGATCGGCTGGCGCGCGCATTCATTTTTTGCACTGCGTAAACCGAGGCGACCGCCAACAGCGCTACAAACGGTATAAACCAAACACCTACAAACGCTACCAGCGACCGGCAAGATTCTGAATTATACCCTGATGCAACGCACGCAGATGCTCCCGGCAAATGGATAGCTTGCGCCAATGCGATCAGCGGGGCCATTAAAATAGTTGATAACGGCGGATTATAATTGGGATAAGTTCCATACCGCACAGCATAAATGGTAAACGGATTGCCGTTTAATATGCGCTGCGCCGCCGGAAAGAAAAACGCTAACTGATCGGAATCCGCGGCAGTTTGAATTGTTACAACACTTTCGATGGTCGCCACTATACCTACCGCTAAAGCTAAGGCGGCGGCTAAAATAAAATGTTTGCGGCCAACCGTTTCCCATCCGCTTTTCTGTTGCATAATTAGTATCCTTTTCGCATGACAATACAATCGTTATCAAAAAATTGGCGCAACGCCTCTCATCGGAAACCATTCGGCTGCCGAAATATTTGGATAACTTACCCTAGACCTTATTTCTTTATGGATATTCCAAGCCGAACGCTTACTTTTATTATGCATACGTACAGATCTTTTTATTGGAATTTATAGGACGAATGGCGCAGCAAACTGTGTTAAAAATGCATCAATTTCCCCGGTGTTAGGAATAGATGGCAGAGCGCCCATGCGAGTTACTGCCAGCGCGCCCGCTGCCACAGCCCGGCGCAGCGATGCCGCCGCGCCTTTGCCGGCGGCAATTTGTGCGGCAAACACACCGCACATGGCGTCGCCCGCGGCGGTTGCGTCTACCTGGTCAACAGTAAAAGCGCGCATCCACCAGCTTTCCGGGCTGCCGGCAGAATCTAATCGCACCCAAACCACACCTTTTGCCCCGAGGGTAACAAAAACATTACGCGCGCCTTTGCGCAGCAGCTCTATTCCGGCATTGCGCGCTGTTTCGGGAGAATCGGCGGCGGCTATATTGGTTAAGAACGCAGCCTCTACTTCGTTTACAAACAAATAATCCGCTAAAGCAAATAATGCATCTGGCAATGGCTCCGAAGGTATCGGCGCAATATTCCATACAGTTTTCAGCCCATAGGACTTTGCGGCGCGCAAACCGGCGCTATAGGATACACGACTGGTTTCACACTGTGTTATAAATACACCAGATGAAGGCCCCAGCGCGCGAAAAGCTTCTTGCACATCTTCTTCCGTTACCGCCAAGTTTGCGTTAGGGTTTACCACAATTGTATTTTGTCCGCTATCTGCCAACACCGTAATCAGCGCGGCGCCGGTGTTTTGCACAGCGTCTCGCTGTACAAAAGCAGCGTCAATATGTTCTTCTGCCATAGCCGTAAAAAATCGCGGCGCAAAGGCGTCATTACCAACTTTGCCGATCATATGCACAATCGCGCCGGATCGAGCGGCGGCTACCGCTTGGTTTAGTCCTTTTCCGCCGGTAAATATGCCGAATCCGGCGCCGACCAGTGATTCGCCCGGTAAAGGCGCCCGCGGCGCGCGCGCTGTAATATCAACTACCAAACTGCCTAAAGCAATAATTTCTTTTCCCATTGCGCATTATTCGGTAAACAACAATTATCTGCTTTGAAGTTAGTGAGTGCGGCGCTTACACATTCATTACAGCAATTGTAACCCCGTCTCCTCCCTGATTATAGGCCGGCGTTTCAAAAGACTTAATATATGGGCTTTTCTTCAAAAAGTCTCGCACAGCAAGCCGCAACTGCCCTGTGCCTTTGCCATGAATGATTCGCACAGAATATAAATTGCCTAAAAATGCGTCGTGAAGATATGTTTCCAATTCAATTAAAGTATCATCCACTGTTTTACCACGCAAATCTATTTCCGCAGCCGGAGCCTTCTGTTCCGTAAAATCGCGATACACACTTTTCTGTCTAACAGCAGACGCCGCAGTTTGCCGACGGCTTACCCGCTCGATATCGGATAGCGCAGCGCGCATATGCATTGATCCGAGCACAATTTCCACCATATTTTTATTATCCGGTTTAGAAATAACCTGACCAATTTTATTAATGGATTTTACGCGCGCATAATCACCAATTTCCGGAGTTCCGCTCATCACTTGCGGAACATCTTCTTCGGCTTCAGGTGTTTCCGGCGCAGCATAGTGTAGTGGCGTCACCGGTTCCGGAAGCTGTTCCGTTGCATCAATAATTCTTTGATACCGCGCGCGCGCCTTTTCGATCTGGTCTTCATCGGCGCCGGGATGTTTCAGCGCAGCGCGAACCCGGCCAAACTCAGCGCGTAGTTTTTCCGTTTCACGGCGCGCCTCGGAACGCGCTTCATTCAGAATACGAATGCGCTCGGTTTCAATATTGCGGCGCTCCGTTTCCAACTGGCGTTGCTGCTGTGCGGCCTGTTTGCTGAACAATTCCGCCTGGCGGCGCTCTTGCTCAGCGTTTAAGCGTTCTTGTTGAATAGCAGCTTTTTCTTTTTGAATTTCCGTCAATAGATCTTCCATAGCGATAGAAACGGTATCGCTCATTGCGCGCGCGCGCTGCACAATATTGTCGCTTAATCCCAGCCGAGAGGCAATCGCCAAAGCATTCGAGCGGCCCGGCAGGCCAATAGTAAGATGATACGTTGGTGAAAGGGTTTCAATATTAAACTCTACCGAAGCATTTACAACGCCATCTTGTTCATGGGCAAAAGTCTTTAACTCGGAATAGTGGGTAGTGGCAACGCATTCTACACCGTTTTGCAGCAGCTCCAGCAAAATAGATTTTGCCAGCGCAGATCCTTCCTCGGGGTCTGTTCCTGCGCCAAGTTCATCCAGCAGAACCAAAGATTGCGGCCCTGCTAAACGCAAAATCTCAATAATCCTGGTCATATGCGATGAAAAGGTAGAAAGACTTTGTTCAATCGATTGCTCATCACCAATATCAGCAAAAACATTGGTATACAGCGGAACAGCAGATGTTTCGCCGGCAGGAATATGCAGCCCGGCGGCAGACATCAGCGAAAGCAATCCCAATGTTTTTAGGGCAACCGTTTTTCCGCCGGTGTTTGGTCCGGTAATAATCACCATAGATGTTTCACGGTCCAGCGAAAAAGTTAATGGCACAACTGCGCCTGTCAGTAACGGGTGCCGTGCGGCATTCAGCTGCAGATGTCCCTGTTTATTCAATTCGGGGGCAATCGCGCGCATATCTTGGCTTAACCGCGCTTTAGCAAATTGAAAATCAATTTCCGCTAAAAGTTCTACACACAATAAAATATATGGAGATTCTTTATCTGTTTCAGCCGTTAATTCAGCAAGAATCCGTTCAATTTCGTGCCGTTCCTCGCTTGCAAGCTCGCGGATCCGGTTATTCATTTCTACGATAACCAGCGGCTCAATAAAGACGGTAGCGCCGCTCGAAGACTGATCATGCACGATGCCTTTTACCATACTTCGGGAATCTGACCGAACCGGCAGCACATAGCGGCCGTCTCGCATTGTAATCAGCCGTTCTTGCAATGCGTCTTGATAATCCGAAATAAGCGAACCTAAGCGATCTTGCAGCCTTTGTTGGGCAATGCGCAACTGCATGCGAATTTCTCTTAAATGCGGGCTGGCAGTATCTAAAATTGCGCCGTCAATTGAAATGCACAGTTCAATATGGCGCGCCAAAGCACGCCGAACCGGCAAATCGCGGGCAATAGCGCATAACAGCGGATATTCATCTCTGTTTAATTTTAAAAACGCCTCATGTAAATCTGCGGCGGCAAACAGGGTAGACCCAATTTCATTCAAATGTTCCGGCTGCAATGTTGAACCAATACGCGCTAATTGCAGGTACGGCCGCACATCGTGCGCAGATTGCACGCTGAAATTGCTCCGTTTATCTAATAAATCCCTCGCTTCAGAAGTCATTCGCATCCATTCAATGACGGTATCGAAATCTTCCGAAGGAACCAAAGTTTCCGCAAGTTCTTTACTGGCGGAAAAGGCGCAAAGTTTGGTAAGCTTCGCAATAATTTTAGGATATTCCAGCGTTGTTAAACTTTTTGTATGCATAATAGTATTATATAATAACTTTCCATGCGTATGCGCATTGGCGTATAGGAATAGCTATTCTAATCTCTGCGCGACCACAAAGCAGGGATTCGTAAGGAGCGGTAGCCCCTTGCGATGGGTTTGGGGTATCCCCAAACACATTTATTATAACACCATGCGGTACCCATAATGCCATACACTCCGGTAGGGGCAACCCTTGCGGCCGCCCCAGAATACCTGCGCAGGTATATCTTGTCCCTCTTACTCAGAGATTTGAGAATCTGCTAAGTAGTTACTCTTTTTTAGGCTCAGATCCCTAGAAGATCATATCTTTAATTATTCGGAAATTGGTCAATGTACCATTTGCTTCCCTGAGAAATTAAGGTAAGCTGAGAGATAAATACGCCTTTGCCACGCACTACTTTTATGGTTATTTGAATTTGCCCCAATGTAGCGTCGCCATTACTTTGCGACTGGATGGTGTAAGATTGAATAGCGCCTTCTTGAGATTGAATACTTTGCTCTAATGCGCTAAACTGGCCTTGAGTATCACTGAGATCAGCGTTGGGTGACAAATATTGATATGCCTGTTGATAATTTTGCGATTGCAGCGACGCATAAAAACCATTCACCGCAGATATTGGCGATGATTGATCGATTGAACCAAATGTAATGATATGCGCGCCATACAGCAAGGCAAAAACAACCATTGCAACGATAACAAATCCGGCAGCAATTTGCCACAAAAAACCATGCCGCGGCTTATTTTCAGCAGAATTGCTGTCTGGTTTTGCTCTATTAAAAGATCTGGTTTTAGCCGGTTTTTTTTCTTCCTCTGGTTTATTCTTTAATAACCTATGTTTGCGTTCGATTGGTTTGCGCGGCTCGGATACCGCGGTTGTTTCCGGCCGATAGATCGGACCCGGCGGTGGAAATACCGGATTGATCTGTTGCTGCGCCGGCTGAGCAGGAGACGCAGGCAGATTAGGATAAGACGGATTGCGCGATGGTGGAATAGATGAGCTTGCTTGCGGCTGAGATTGCGATGGCGGCAAGGTAAACGGCTTGCCGGATCTTACAGTCTGCGCGATTGAATAATCTGGCACATTCACTTCTGCGGAGCACATGGGGCAAATAGTTCCATTACCGGTATACATTATGCCGCAGCGCGAACACTTCTTTAAAGATTGTGTTTTCAGAGGAGAGCTGCGTTTTACCGCAGCCGCTCGCTGCAATTCAACCGTATAAATTTTATTTAGCGCGTCTTTAAATTCTCGCATTGATTGAAATCTGTCACTGGGGCGAATTTCAATTGCGCGCATTATCACCATTTCCAATTCCGTTGAAATTTGAGGATTGATTAAACTGGGAATAGTGATGATTTTATCAAGAGCAGCGCGGTCTATTGCCGGAGTTGGCAAATTACCGGTAAGAATATGGTATAAAGTGGCGCCAAGCGAATAAATATCGGACCATGGGCCGGTTGCCCCATTGCTGCTATATTGCTCCGGAGGGGCATATCCCTCGGTGCCGGCTTTGCGCACAAATGTTGCAGTTGGGTTTGGCGCATGCGGGTTATGTTCTTTCGCAATGCCTAAATCGACCAAGTACGCCATATTATCGGGATTAACAATAATATTTGCAGGCTTTACATCTCTGTGAACAATTTGCGGCAACAGTGAATGCATATATTCCAGCGCGTCACAAATCGGCATAATCCATTGCAGCGTGTCAAAAACCGGCAAAGGCCGTGATTTATTGTGCAACAATTTCAGCTCTAAATTCTCACCAAAGATATATTCCATTAATAAATATAAATGATCATTCCACTCAAAAAAATCTTTTACTTTCGGAATATTCGGATGATTCAATTCCGATAACCACCGCGCTTCACGTTCAAATTGCTCTCTGGCGCCTTTAGATAAATCCGCTGTTTCCTTAAGCGCTAAAATTTTTACATCAGAAGACCCTAAATCGCGCACCTGATACACAGTGCCGGCGCCGCCTTGGCCAACAACAGCAACGATTTGATACCGTTTATTTACAATAGCGTCTATCTGAAGTGTTTCCGGTTTTTGTATATTCATAATATTGGCAAACCTCAGTTATTGGGGAGATATAATATCAGCGTATAGCACAAAACAAAAATTTCGGCAAAATATGCGTCATCCCTGAATATGCGCCGGAACTGCACTGTTCCCCGCCATACATTCTCTGCCTGCTATATGAAAACGCCTTTATTAAAATGAACTGCCTATTCGTATGCTACATGTGGTTTTAGATGTTGTCAAGATGATTAGGAATGAATATAGGAAATAAGATACGATAGACTTGAGCCTACGTAACGCATACTGCCAAAGGCAACATGCCTTCTGACGGGATCTGATGGTCTTTAATATTTTAATCAGGATGAAAATCAACAGAGCAGAGTATATTGAGTGCCCCATAGTGCTTGTTGTTAAACAAACACCGCACGGCACACATGATGCCATGCAATCCGGTAGGGGCGACCCTTGCGGTCGCCCTTGCTGCCCGGCTACCAATATTTCCCATCGGAAAATAAAATAAAAAGATATTTTTGGGGACACCCCAATCCCCGCGCAAGGGGCTACCGCCCCTTACGTATCCCTAGGTGTACCGTGCGGTGGTTGTTTATAAAAGATATTTTGGGGACACCCCAATCCCCGCGTAAGGGGCTACCGCCCCTTACGTATCCCTGATTACGAAATATATCTTGTCCTTATTTAAAAGTGAAAGTTCATAAGATTCCACTTATTTCTTTTTTAGGCTCTGGTTTATCGTACAAAAAAATCCTATGGCCGGTGCACCAAAAATACACCGGCCAAAAAATAATGCCAGCTGAAAGAAACATAGTCCGCAGCGCTTCAATAGGTATAAGCGATTTTTAACTGCGCCACAAATTTTTATGAAACGATGGAAAGAAATACCTGCTGCAGCGCATCTACCGTGGGGTCTTTTGCGCGTTTGCTTACAAATTTCAAATAGCGATTAATTAATTTGGTTCTTTTGGCGTCATCTGCCAGCCACATATCTGTAACAAAATCTTGCACTAACCGCACCTGTGCGCGCGGAATAGCGTCTATTAAATAGCCCATGCCGCGTAAAATCCAAAATGCAAATCCAAAAATAAAAATATTTCCCAAAGCTTCATGCGCGCTTTTCGTCAAAAAGTATATAGGTTTCGTAAAGGCGATGCGCAGCTCTAATGTTGGAATTAAAAACGGTATATTCGGGCAAACCGCTAAAAACGCGATGGTTCCCCAAGAACGTTCTACAGCATATTGCGCGGCGGTGTTAGCCAAATCATGTTCACTGCCATATATTACTGACTGAAGCATATCGCGAGAATGAGCAAGCACTTTTGCCGTATCATTCAATTGAGAGCTGAACCGAACAATACCGGTAGGGATTATCACTTTGCGAATAGACTCAATAGCAGTATTGGCGCGTTTTTCCAGCCACTGAAGCATATGCTTTTCGCGATCAGATCCTTTATCCGGTGGGGTAATGACGTTCAGCATACCCAATGTTACGCTTAATTCTTGCTGCAGTTCCGCCATCAGCGCAAGATTTTGCGATCGAGGATCTTTTGCAGCATATTCCGGTAAAGGATCTACCGCAACAGGGGGAATAGTAACATTCATTTTATAAATATTATTAAATACGCCATCAACCCCTAAAGATTTAGCAATTACTTTACCAATAGATTCTGCCGATTGCACAGATTGATCAACCTTAGGATGCGTAGAAACGCCGTGCTGCGCCTGAAATATACCGTTTACAGCATTCTCCCAGCGATTGCGCGCGTCAACATGTGTTTGAACATCTTGGGCAAGCAGACGCATAGAAGCTACAAAATCATTAATCGATAATGTCACCTCACCTTTGCTATCTAGCGGCGCGCCTTTGGGATATTGATTCTCCAGAAAATTTGCAATAATAGCTACTTTAGTAATTATAAAAGGTATAGGCGCACTGTGGTTTTTCACTCTGTGAATGCAATCATTCAAGCCCTCAGAAAACTTTGATTCAATTGTTTGAAGCTGCCGTTCATTCAGCTGCGTATTCGAACTATTAATTGTATTGAGATATGTTTGGCATGTACTATCTTCCAGCGCATGAACAATCCCATAAGCTGCCTTAATATATGCATATTGCGCCGGCGTAATTTGGGTTTGCGTTGCCACAATCTTTCCTCCCATCGATATATTCGGCCATGAAGTGATCGTAACGTAAATTAGGTTACAAGTCAAGAAATTATTCCCAAATGTGTGAAAAGTCACAAATGGCCCTTAATATCTGCTGCATTTGCATGTTTTGTAGCGTCAACATATAGCCTTCGAGTGACGGGCATTCGCAACATAGCAATCGGGGCGCTGAAGCTATTTTTGTGATGTAATGTGTTTGCTAAGTTGCCTACATGAAGAGATATAATACATGTGTATTTTAAGTTTGAGAGACCTGAGCCTAAAAAGGAATAAGAGGATTCGGGGGGCAACCCCGGCTCCATCAGCAGGCATGCTGCCTCTTGCCTTATGATTTACGAGTGTTCAGGTCTATAACAGTAAATTTGCCAGCTTTTGTTCATGAAAAGGCAGTAGAATGTGTTCCTAAGATTTTAAGTTTGAACAGTACTTTGACTAAGGAGCAGAATAATTGAACCAAATAGATACCACACGGCAGGAAAAAAATCTTGCGGCTTTCACCTCTGTTCTTGCGGCAATAGGACTCACCAGCGTTAAGATTATAGTTGGCTTGGCAACCGGAAGCCTGGGAATTTTGGCAGAGGCTGCCCATTCCGGTCTTGATTTAGCGGCAGCGCTCATGACTCTTTTTGCCGTTCGCTATTCAACTCGGCCGGCAGATACAACGCACCAATACGGGCATGGAAAAATGGAAAATCTTTCAGCTTTCTTTGAAGGCGGATTGCTTACCATCACTGCGCTTTGGGTAATCTATGAAGCATTGCAGCGATTGTTTTTTCACCCGACGCACATAGAGGTATCATTTTGGGCATTTGCAATTATGCTTCTTTCTATTGTAGTTGATTATTCGCGTTCGCGCATGCTTTTTCGTGTAGCTAAACATGTTGGAAGCCAAGCGCTTGAAGCTGACGCCCTCCATTTTAGTACAGATATTTGGAGTTCTTCAGTAGTAATTGCGGGATTAGCAATTGTTTGGATTTCCCAAAGATTTTCTCTTCCTTCTTGGCTGCAGCAAGCCGACGCTATAGCAGCATTGGGAGTTTCCTGCATTGTATTATGGGTAAGTTTTCATCTCATTCGTGAAACAATGGATGCGCTTCTCGATCATGCGCCAGGTAATCTTCCTGCAGAGATTACCACTAAACTTGCACAGCTTTCCACTGTTAACGAAGTGCGGCAAATACGCATGCGCCGGGTTGGAAAAAAATATTTTACCGATGTTTTAGTTACCACTCCTCGAACTGCTACCTTTACCCAAATTCACATCCTTACAGAACAGATTAAGACCGTAATTGCTCAGATAATACGTTCAATAGATATCACAGCAGATATTGACACCATAATTCAAATTGAACCTATTACCGCAGCAAATGAATCTTTATACGAACGAATCTTTCAGCTGGCGTTAGAGTCTTACATCCATATCCATGATTTATGTATTCGGCAAGTTGATTCACTTTTGGAAGTTGATTTTGATATTGAGGTACCCGGTGAACATACGTTGGAAGAAGTGCATGTTATTGCCTCTCGATTAGAGCAGAACATTAAACAAGATATTCCCGCAATAGTTCGTGTTACAAGTCATTTAGAGGCTCCATCTAGCACAATTTTACATAGTAAAGATGTAACAAATCAACAAAAAGAATTAGTTGAAGCAATCTGCCAAATTGCGACACAAATAACCGAAACTGCAAGCCCCCATGATATCCATGTTTTCAAAAATGTTGATGAAGCGCAGTCCAATTCTTTTGATATCATGTTCCATACTTGCTTTCCCAAACAGATGTCTATTCAACAAGTTCATAACCAAGCTGAAGTCATAAAACGGGCATTGCGTATACAATATCCCTTTCTTGGGGCAATAATAATTCATACAGAGCCGCCAGATGCGCTTTATTAACAGGCAATATAAAGCTTCTTTATATCCCAAAAATTCAAATTTTCTCCGGCGCAATCATGCGAATTTGGCATCTGGGCAGCGCTTTTCGTTAGCGCTTAATTTCATAATTCACAGCGCTATCCAATAGAAATCAAGAACTTGCAGTGACTTTGCCCTTGCAGAGTGACACAATCCATTAGTAATATAAAAGATAAGACTTTGCAGGGCAAAATTTTTTGCTATTTTTATTGAAGAAGCTGTTCATATGGTATTTCCTTTTTCTTTTTCATTGCCATTTACACTCCCATTCTCTTTGCCAAATTGGAATAACCTTGGCGCTCACACAGCCATTGCAATTATTTGGCTGCTTATCATGATTTTGCTGGCGCCGCGCATTATCCGCCTGATTTTTTGGTTATTTTTCCGCGTGCTTACACCTAAAATGCTGCCACAAAAAACTGCGCGCACTGCATTTATACGCAACGCTAAAAAGATTATTCTTACACCGGCGAATTTTGCCTCCGCGGCGCTTAGTTTTGCAGGCTTAGCATATATTTATACCGATTATCCCGCAACTGCAAATACGTTTTCCCGCATCGCTTTCACCTGCATATCGTTTGCAATTGTTTTTTTAATCAGCGGAAGCATCAGTCAAATATATCTTGTGCCGGGCAGAAAAACTATTTTCGCCGAACAGCCGCTGCACGAACATGTAACTGTTATTGCGCGGACCCTGCTTTGGGGCGCGGCAATTTTTCTAGCGATCATTGCCACTCTGCAAATTTGGGGATTCGACGCTTCGGGACTGCTAACAGGCACAGGATTGATAGGATTGGCGTTATCTTTAGCTGCGCGCGACACAGCCGAAAATCTGCTGGGTTATTTTGTTATTGTAATGGAACGGCCGTTTATCATAGGTGATTATATTTCAACAGGGACCGTTACCGGCACTGTAGAATTGATTGGCTGGCGCTCTACCCGCATTCGGCAGCTAAACCAAGCGCTAGTCAATGTGCCTAATAGCAACCTTACTTCTGCAAACACATTTAATTACTCTCGCATGAGCAAACAGAACATTTCCTTCACATTGTATCTGCCATATATTATTGCGACAGACAACATTACTGCGCTTATCGACGCTATCCGCGCCGCGATTACATCATATCCGCAAGTTGAACCAACATCGGTGGCAGTGGTTATCAGCGCATTAGAGCGCGACACAATTGATATTACAGTCACATGCTCAATTGCAGACGATAATACAGCGCAATTTGTTCAGCGGCAGCATGAAATATATATCACTGCATTGCGCGCAGCAGAATCTGCGCGTTTATAACGTTTGTTTTACACAGCCGATTTTTGTGATCAACATGGGAATATTTTTAAGTGAGCTTTCAGACACATTAAAAGCAAATGAATAGGAGAACAAAATTTGACTAAGAAAAAAATTATAACTGTGATAGTTATAGGGCTATCTTTTACCCTTGCTTTCATTACATTATTTAGTTCGCGCCCAACAACACAGCCAATACAAGCCCCGCACCCGGTACACATCGATCAATCCAAAGTTCTTTCATCGCAAATGGTATTTGTAAAAACGAATCTTATTCACTCCACTACTCCGGCGCAGAACATTAAACCTTTGTGGTGGTGGAGCTATTATTATCTGCAAAACATCCAAGATCAGGGACTCACTTTGGGAGACCCGCCTAACGGTACACCTAATTGGTGTCGAGAATTTTATAATGGAACACCTTATCCCCTATATATTGGACAAACCATATCGGCTACCGGAACATTTTCTAACGATTTTACCTCAAATACAGGAGTTTCTGGTCAAGTGGTGTCTGCCGGAGTGAGTTTTAATACTTCTGCTTCATACAGCTTTACCGATACTGTGAAAGTCAGTTTCACGCTGAAGCCAGGAGAAACAAGAGCGGTGGCAATCTATCCTTATTTTGAGCAATATTATTTTCAAGTTTGGTGGAATCCTTGGTTTGGCAATCCCTATCAAGCAGGATATGGATATGCATGGAACTATGAACCCTCTGCTACTTTTGATGAAATAACATACGCCGGATCTTGCGCCAGTTTATGTTAATCAAAAACGCATTCATCTGCTGATATAAACAATATGATGGAAAAGCGAAGGCAACGTCTTTGTTTTTCCATCTCTGTTTTATTGGAATCGCTGCAGAAGTCTGGTAGTTGATTATTTTTGCAGATATATTCAGTTGTTCTGGCGCAATAAATCAATTACCCGGCGCAGCAGCTTCAACCGGCAAATTATCTTTCGGCGCAGATGTATTTTTCAAACGGAACATTACCCATACTATCGCTGCGCCAAACAAGCCAATAAATAGCTCTACACCAATAATAACCATTACGCTTGATCCAAAAAGCGACGGAGCTGCAGCAGAAACAAAGTCTACCACAAAATGCAGCGCAACCGCCAGCCAATACCAACGGATCTGCCCGCGGATAAACACTTGCGCAACTATAACCGAGAAGCCGATTTGAATAAACAGCGTAAAAAAACGTTCCCAAGAACCCAGTAAAGGCTCCCACACCGGTTCTGCCGCAATAGTAGCAAACTGCGCATGCAATTGCTGCCGCGCGCTGGCAGAAAGCTGTGTTAATGGCAGTAACTGCGCCGCATATACATTAATTGCGGTAAGAATATTTCCAACTCCTACAAGTAAAATAGCTTCTAAACCGCCATGGCCGGCGCCATACATAACCGCTTTTTCCCAAGTTTTTGGCTCTTTACGCAAAAACCAGCGAAAGCATACATATCGGCCGGTTTCCTCAAATAATCCGGCTGTCAGCGCCAAAGCGGCAATAAACCAAATTTGCAGCGCCTGCGATTTCTTCAGCGCCGGATTTAGAAAATAGGTTGCAACCTCTACCGCCGGAATACGAGTAACAACTTGGAACAGCAAAAAGATCAGCATGCCAAACCAAAAATATTTCCAAGATACGTTCCATTTCCGCTGAATAAAAAACGCCGCTGCCAGGGGATAGATTATTGCAAAAAGCGCGGTAAAAATAACCGATATATACCAATACCCGCTAATGTGAGCTAAATCCATACGATTTACCTTCTTTCTCAGCTGAAAGCGCAATGCATTACTATACATAAAATATTTTAGTTGTACTTTACCCAAATTAATGGTACACAATAACCGTATAAAACAGCAATAGTTACAAATTTTTCAAAATATGTGACGCCTCTCATATTTCGCATCATAACCAGCATGTTATAATATCAGTGAACGCTGTTTATCCTTCAGTATATGCGGTACTGTTCAAGCAATCATATACAGAATCTGCTGTTGCTGCATCCGATATTCAGCAATATCTTGCGCATACACAATTATCAGGAGAAATATTATGGCAAATCAGAGTTTAGCAGCACAAATGGATCATAGCTTAGTTACAACTGCGATGGATCTGCCCGGATACAGCGTCAGCAAAAATTATGGCATGGTGCGCGGCATCGTAGTGCGGTCACGCAGCGTGTTTGGGCAAATCGGCGCAGGGCTGCAATCTTTAGTAGGCGGAAACATAACCCTATACACAAGTATGTGCGAACGCGCGCGTATGGAAGCTTATGAACTGATGATGCAGCACGCCGCACAGCTTGGCGCAAACGCCGTTATTTCTGTGCGCTACGACGCAACTGAGGTTATGCAGGGCATTACCGAAGTATTATGCTATGGAACAGCCGTAACAGTTGTGAAAAACGCCTAGGCGCTGAATAAGAAGCAAAGCATAGCAAAAAGCGTTCTTTCTGCCTGTAGTAACAGGAGGAAGAACGCTTTAATAATTGATAAAGAGCGAAAAACGCAAATAACTGCGCAGAAAAAACTATTGAGCGTGCTCGTCAATATATTCCAAGGCGTCGCCGACGGTTTTAATTTTTCGCGCATCCTCATCCTTGATTTTAACGTCAAATTTTTCTTCAAGCTCCATAACCAATTCTACAACATCCAATGAATCCGCATTTAAGTCATCGGTAAAGGATGCTTCGGGGGTTACGTCGCTTTCCTCAACATTTAATTTGTCGGCAACAATAGTTTTTAATGTTTCCCAGTGGGGACTGTTCACTGCCATGGATAGTTTCTCACTTTCAAGAATTGAATGCTGCGCCGTTTTCGACGCATACATGGTATATACAGCGCTCAGCGCGCCGTTAACAAATCTCTTCGAGTTGTCGCCTCCATATGTTTTAGCTAATTCCACCGCTTCGTTTATTGCAACACGATAGGGTGTGGAACCATAAAACATAATTTCGAAGATCGCAAGCCGAAGAATAGCTTTATCAACACCTGCAATAAGATCGATAGAGCGATTTAACGCAGCGCGTTCCAGAATTTCATCTATTTCAGAGCTGTTTGCTACAGTTCCCGCAATAAATGTTTCAGCTAATGTTACTGAATCTTCCGGCGCAGCGCGTTCCTGCGCAAGCAAACGCAGTGTCACCATAGGGTCATGATGGGAGATGTCCCATTCAAAAAGCGCCTGCATTGCCATTATACGCGCTTGCCGTTGAAATGTAAGTGCCATTAACTGATATCCTGAATAAAAATATTGATTTCGCCTATTTGCATGCCAATCATATCACGCAACGCCTTAGCTATCGCATTTTGGGCGTTTAAACCAACTTCAGTCATTTGAAACCCATGTTTCACTACTAAATAAACATCGGTATAAATGGTGTTATCGCGAATATCTATCGCAATACCACGCTGCGGCTGGCTGCGCCATAAAATTTTTGCCCAAGGGCTTGTTATCGGCGCAATATGCGCAACACCTTCAACCTGAATTGCGGCTAGTTCAATTATAGATCCTATCACATGCTTCGTAATCCGTACAGAACCGGCGGCGTCTTTCCCGGTATTGGGAGAATCCGCGTCATGATGGAATCCTTGCTTCAGAAAATCAGCGTTTTTCTTCATAGCACTCTGCCTGATCGACTGTTTCGCATTTCAAGTAGAGAAACTGCCCTTTCAGGCTAGCCCTCCGTCTACAATAATTGCCTGCCCGGTTATATAAGCGGATTCAGGCAGCGCTAAATACGCCGCAAGCGACGCAATTTCCTCAGGCAAACCAAACCTTCCGGCAGGTGTGCGCAGCATACCTTCTTTGCGCAGATCTTCCGGCAGATTGGCTGTCATATCTGTTTCAACAAATCCCGGCGCGATAGCGTTTACAGTAATTGAACGCGAAGCGATTTCGCGCGCGGCGCTTTTGGTAAACGCGATAATACCCGCTTTGGCGGCGGCATAGTTTGCCTGCCCGGGATTAGGGTTAATGCCGGCAACAGAAGCCACATTAATAATTCTGCCCCAACGCGCTTTCATCATTGCGCGTAACGCGGCTTTGGAGCACAAAAACACCGATTTAAGATTGGTGGTAATTACCTCATCCCAATCTTCCTCCGACATACGCAGCAAAAGCCCATCGCGAGTTATTCCGGCGTTATTCACTAAAATAGCCGGAGCGCTCAAGCGTTCGGCCGTTTCGGCAAAAACTTTTTCCACCTCAGAGGCAACACTGACATTGCCCTGCACCGCAACGGCAGATCCTCCGGCGGCGACAATGGCGGAAACTACCGCATCTGCGGCAGACTGATCATGTCGATAATTTACGGCGACTGCGGCTCCGCGGCGCGCAAGTTCCAGCGCAATTGCTTTGCCAATGCCCCGGCTGGCGCCGGTAACCAAAGCGGTTTTACCGCTTAACTGTGCCTGCGACGGATTCATCTAAAGCGCCTCCTCAAAAAAATCTGATACCTATTCCGCGCCGGTGATACGCCATTGCGCGGCCCTGCGGTTTATTGCCCAACAGATCCATATCCTTGTTCGCGCAAAGCGGCGGCGACACGCACAACATCTTGCGCCGAGCCAACGGAATAGATGGCGCAATTTTTTACGGTGCGTTTTATTAAGCCGCCAAGAACCTGCCCGGCGCCAAATTCAACAAATGTATCTGCCTGTCCTTTTCCGGCCATCCATTCAACCGACTGAGTCCACAACACCGATGAAACGATTTGCCGCTCCGCTTCTTTGCGAATTTCTGCGGCGGTATACATCGGCTCGGCTTCGCAGTTGGAAACAACAGGGGTATGCGCATCGTAAATTTGCACAGACGCAGCAAATTCAGTGAATTTTTGAGCGGCGGCAGCCATAACCGGCGAGTGAAACGCCCCGCTGACTGCCAGCGGCACAACACGTTTAGCTCCGGCGGATTGAGCAAGCTCCATCGCTTTTTCTAATGCGGGCATAGCGCCTGAAATAACAATTTGTCCCGGCGCATTATCGTTTGCCACACGCACTGCGCCGGCTCCGGCGTTTACGGACGCATATTTCAGGGTATCGGCGTTTTGCGCAACAACTTCCTCAGCCTGCCGGCAAATTTCGATCAGCGCATCGCGGCCAAGGCCGAGAACGGCAGACATACCGCTGGGACAAGATTTACTGTCTTGGCTCATCAATTCCCCGCGGCGATACACCATCCGCATACCATCTTGAAACGCAATCGCCCCCGAAGCAATAAACGCGGTATACTCACCAACACTGTGGCCGGCGGTAACTGTTGGGCGAAACGCTTCCGGAATGCCGGTAAAAACAGCGTCAGCTCCGGCGCCGGCCTCGGAAAGAAACGCCGCAAGGTATGCAAGGCTAACTGCGGTAATAGCAGGTTGAGCGTGCACGGTATCCTTCAGTGTTTCCTCCGGTCCTTCAAAGCAAACGGAGCTTAATGGAAAGCCTAAAGCGGCGTCGGCAGAGGCAAAAACTTGTTTTGCGGCGGGAAACTGTTCAAAAATATCTTTTCCCATTCCCACAGTTTGGCTTCCCTGACCGGGAAAGACAAACGCTAAGCGCATAGATAACACCCCACCAAGGCAAATATAGTTAAAGACAAAATCAGCAAAATCTCAAATTAATCTAAGGTATCTTTGCTGAATAGAACTTGGCGGCCTTTATACATTCCGCAATTTGGGCACACGTGGTGCAGTTCTTTATAAGATTTGCAATTCGGGCATTTAGCAAGCTGCGGCATGTTTACAGAATGGTGTGATCTTCTGTTGCCTTTCTGGCTTCGGCTGATTTTCTGTTTAGGTAACGCGCCCATGAAATAGTGCTCCTCAATCTGGATTATCAAATAGCTTCATTGATTGTTCGGGAAACGGAAAACCAAAAATTCACTCCATTTTCAATAACCGAAAATCGAAAACTCTGCGTTTATTGTACCACTCTCTGCCGGTCCATCGCAATACGCCCGCCAATTGGCGCACTGCCTGCTCATTCAATATATTGCAGTCGCCAACAAAACAAACCGGATTCACTTAAACTGCATATTTTTTCTAAAACATCCTCACCTGAACGAAAACAGCAAAGATATGATACAATATTCAGCGAAAGAAACTCCGCTCGTATTTGTTTCTTTTCCAGTTGCTGCAATAGAAAAAATTGGACTTTCGCTTGTATCGCCTTATCGGAAATACGCGATAGGCGCGCCTTTTGCGCAGAGAATGGATTGTTCTTCAATTCTTTTTCCCCATAGGCAGTAATGATACATTCTTGTATGAGTCAAGCAAAAGCCCGAATAAATCACATAAGGGAGCTTTAGGTGAATTATAATGGGTACAAGTTCAAATAATAAGTCTCCATTAGACGCATATTCAGAAGTAGTTGTCAATGCGGCAAAAATCGCGGGTCCCGCAGTCGTTCGCATTGAAACAGAAATTGCCAATACCGGCGGGCTGCTATATTCCCGTACACCGGTTGCGGCGGGTCTTGGCTCCGGTTTTATTTTTCAGGCAGATGGTCTTATTTTAACCAACGCGCATGTAATACAGCGCGCAACCAAAATTATGGTTACTTTATACGATGGCAGAACTGTTGAAGCTTCCTTAGTAAACAAAGAGGAAAGCGAAGATCTTGCCGTATTGCGCATAAAAGATACCAGCGGGTTAATATTTGCTGAATTTAGCAACGAAACACCTCTCATCGGGCAGCTAGTTGTAGCCATCGGCAATCCGCTCGGGTTAGGATGGTCGGTTACCGCAGGCGTTGTCAGCGCCATTGGCCGAACCATTGAATCGCAGATTGGGTCGCCGCTGAGAAATCTTATTCAAACACAAACGCCCATTAATCCGGGAAATTCCGGCGGGCCGCTTGTCAACGGCGAAGGTAAAGTTGTAGGCATTACGACTGCCATTGTTCAGCAAGCCCAAGGCATAGGATTTGCCATACCGGTAGATAATATTCTGGCAGTGCTAACCAATTTAGCCGACAGCAAAGCCAAAAGAAAAGTCAGCATGGGAGTTACGGCGCTTTCCATCCCATTGCCCGAAGAATATATTCGCGCCTTCCATTTGCGGCAATCGTTTGCGGTCGCTATTATAGATGTGGCTCCAAATTTTCCGGCCAGCAAAGCCGGATTAAAAAGCCACGATGTTATACTTGCCGCCGACAGCAACATTGTGCAGGAACCGCGTGATTTAGCCGCAGTTGTACAGCGGCATACCCTTGGTGACCAATTGCATATTACCTTTATTCGCGACGATAAAATTCGTCAGGTAACACTGATTTTATGAAGCAGCGCCTGGACAACAGCAGTAACAGTGAACAGCAGAACACTCCCGCGCAGTACCATGCGCCGCAAAATATCTCCGCATTTTCTACTGATGCGGTCGCGCGGCCTATTGTGGAAACGGCGGTTGTTCTGCTGACCATTTTTGACGCTAAACTGCAAGCGCTGCTTATTCAAACAACCGCCGAATCTACTGATTTATGGGCAATTCCCTCAGCATATGTATCCGCAAATCACGGGGTAGAGGAAACCGCGCGCCGCCAATTAGAGCACATGACGGGGCAGGGAAATATCTATTTGGAGCAATTATATACCTTCGGTGATATCCAGCAAGATCCGCGGGGCAGAGTTGTTTCGGTGGTCTATTTTGCGCTGGGGAATGAAAGCAGTTTAGATATGCAGGCCGTTCAATCACTGGCGGGAGCGCAGTGGTGGCCTGTCATATCCTTGCCGCGCATGGCATATAATCACGATTCCATTTTGCGTTACACATTAAAAAGAATGCAGGGTAAACTTGAGTATACTACGATCGGATTCCACTTAGTTTCCGAAGAGTTTACTCTGCGAGAGCTGCAAAACGCCTATGAGGCAATATTGAACCGCGAACTGGATAAACGCAATTTCCGCAAGAAAATTTTCTCCATTCATGCGCTGGATGAAACCAGTGATGTAAAAATGGAAGGGCCGCATCGACCGGCCCGGTTGTATCGCCGTAAAACTTCCGCAGAAACACTATAATATTATTTTTTGCCGCACTGTGTAACAACCGTGCAGTCACCATGGATTGTCACTTGGCACGACAGCCGCAAATCTGCGCGTTTCTTTAAATGAAAATTCTCAAGTGATGTGCGCGGGCTTATCACATTTGAAGGGGTAACTTGCACTTTATCACTGCCGCAAAGGCCGTTGCCATGGCAGTTCGTGAGATTATAAATATGACAATAAACGGAGATCCCATTCTCCAATGCAACGTAACGTAAATTTTCGCCTTCTTCAACGGTCACCACTTTATTTTCGCGTTGAAATGTAACTGTCGGCATATTAAAATCATCCCTCTGTGTGCTGCAAAAATATTTGAAGCGCCAAAATATCGCGTTGCTGCGTGAAAGCTTTCACAAATCAAAATAGCCGCCACTTCATTTGGCTCACGTTGATATCTGCGCTTTGCTATTAGTGTAGCATAGGAATGATCATCCGGTCAAAAATTCTGTCTGTTTCATCGCAATTTCAGCTTTGGAACGGCAAATTGCGGCGGCGCAATAAAGCGGGGCAGGAAATTCATTTTCCCGCCCCGCCTCTTAGAGGGGTAAAGGTTTCTCAACACAATAATCTAAACAAACAATGTTACTTTGCCTTCTTTAGCTCGCTCCACAAATCCGGCTACTCCAACTACATCATCTACAATGTCTTCCAGATCCGTTTTGCTCATTCCAAACATTTCCAAGGTCATGCCGCAAGCGTAGACATGCACATCGCCAATTTCTTTCGCTTGTACCAGATTCTCCATCCAATTCGGGGCGCCCGGACCGGAAAGTTTCTGCTGCAGCATTGGCCCATATTCCGCAAAATCGGCGCTGACTTTATTTAGCTCTTTATAAGCGCCTTTGCGAAACGCCATCATTCCCCACATTGTTAAAAATACATCTACTTCCAGTCCCATAGCTGAAGCGCCTGTAGCCATAATAGAGGCTGCCAGCAATTTATCTACGGTTCCCGAAAACAGAATAATCGACATACGGTTCACCCGGCCATCATTCACTACCGGATTCACGATATTTTCCATAGGAGTGTTCATAAGTTAGTTCCCTTTCAATTTCGTCTTCATTGCGTTACGCTATTGCCGGGGGAATAATTTCCCAGTAAAAACGGTTTAGCGCAGTTTTATCTAAATGCCAGAACAACGATGGTTTCGGCGGCTTCGGCGGATGTTTATAATCAAACCAAAGTATCGAGGCTTGATTTCTGCCGGTTTCCAAGAAACAGACCACCCGGCCTTCATAGGTATGCGCTGGTGCGCGTCCACGCAGTTCATCGGCTATTGTTTCCGCCACAACGATGCCTTCAAAATGCGCCGCCGCGCCGGATTTCGACACCGGCAGATCCGTAGAGTCGCCGATTGCAAAAATGTTTGCGTCTTCGTACCCCTTTACCCGCAGGGTATGGTGATCGGTTGGAATCCATCCGTCGGCGTCGCTGATTCCGCTCTGTTTTGCAAGCGCAGAACCTTGATGCGGCGGTGTTAGCACCAGCAGATCATAGGACAGTTCTTCACCTTCCAGGGATGTTACCAGTTTCTTTTCCGGATGTATTTCATCCACATTAAAGAATGTATGCACTTGTATGCCGCGTTCCTCAAGAATCGGCGCGGCCAATTCCGCAACACTTTCTATCGGAAACACTCGATTGATCGGGTAAACATAATGAATCTCTGTTTTCTCACGCAAACCCTGTTTCCGCAGCATATCATCCAGTAAAAATGTAAATTCCAGCGGCGCCGGCGGGCAACGATGCGGTATGCTGGATACACCGGTAACAATCACACCGCCTTCAAAAGCATCTAATTTCGCGCGCAAAGCCCGCGCTGCTTCTTCACTGTAAAAGTGATCGCTGCCTTCGGCGTAACCGGCTACTTCTTCCGGAACGTTCCGCGCCCCTGTTGCAAAAATCAGGTAATCATATCGGTGAGATATTCCGTCAGCGGTTACCAGTGTTTTTGTATTCGTATCCAGTGATGTCACTGTGCCTTCTGTGCCGGATTTTAAAATTATCCCTTCATGCAGCAACCGTACTTCCGGGCGAGTGATTGTCATTGGCCGGAACTGTGAAAACGGCACATACAACCAACCTGGCTGATATGTATGCATGCGTTTCGTTTCGTATATAGTAATATCAACCGTTTGCCGACGTTCGCCATGCAGTGATTTAATCAGACGGTTTGCAGTCACTGTTCCGCCAACTCCACCGCCGATAATAGCTACCTGAGTATGCATAATTGGCCGTACCTTTCTCTCTTATCAGTTACGATTTCCGCGCAACTTTTTGAACAACAAAGCGGGCAACACCGTTTTCCTGTTCTTCGACTGCCAGTAATTTATATCCGGCTTTCTCCACCCAAATGGGGATATCTTTTTTAGAGCCGGCGTCAGCGGACAACACCGCTATTGTCTGGCCATCGGCCAATGATTTGCTGCCGCGAATCAGCTCCATCAGCGGACCCGGGCAATGACTTCCGCGAGCGTCAATTTCGCGGTCTACAGGTAATGTCATTAGAGTAATCTCCTCTTTATAAATGAACTTATAGAAGCGCAATATTTTGTATCAATCCCAACATCGGCTAGTTGGGACAATTTATTTAACTCAAAAACCGATGTGAAGCGTGCAATCTTTTCGATTTCTTTGCTTCAGTTATAGTATGGCGCAAAGAATTCACAAATACAGCACAAAAGGGAATTGCAGTATCTCAGATTAGGCATAATATGTGATGTTTCTCAATCACACGTTGCGCACAGCAAAAATACACGTGAGACAAAAATCACGGGAATGTTCTTTACCTTACGCATGGGGATTCGTAAGGGACGGTAGCCCCTTGCGCGGGATTTGGGGTATCCCCAAAATATCTTTTTATACACAACCACCGCACGGTACACATGGGGATTCGTAAGAGGCGAATGCCCCTTGCGCGGGGTTTGGGGTGTCCCCAAAATATCTTTTTATACACAACCACCGCACGGTACATATGGGGATTCGTAAGGGACGGTAGCCCCTTGCGCGGGGTTTGGGGTGTCCCCAAAAGTAGCTGTTTATTTTTCAAATGGCAATAGTGATTGCCGTGCGGCAAGGGCGACCGCAAGGGTCGCCCCTACCGGATTGCATTGCCTCAATGTGTACCGTGCAGTGTTTGTATTCAAATTGCAATTCATGCGCAACAACGGGAATAGCGCAGGGAAACACGGGAGGATGAGATGAGGAAACAAGCCACATAATGAATCATGTGGTGTTCGTTTTATGGCCATCCGGCTAAAAACGCCCCTGCGCGTCATTGCACAGGAGCGTTAAAAAGAAAGGAAAAATAGTATTGCGACAAAATTGCGCACTGTAGTATCAGGCAGCCGGTTCTTTGCGGCCGCGCCGTTTAAGCGGCGGAAGAATTCCTTGCGCCGGCGGCGGGGGCAATTGAGTGTAAATTGCCGCTCCGCTCAGCGGGCTGCGCCAACTATGCGTAGACGCCGCAAGATTTGCGACAAAGGCATCTTGCAGATTGATATGCAGCGCCTGCCAAACGTGGCTGATGGCGCAGCGCGCATAATTGATATCATTGCGCGGCTCTATGCGGTCGATATCTTCAAAAAACCAACCGCAGCTGGTATAGCTGGCTTGGATATAGTATTCAGCTTCCAGCATGTGCCATATTCTTGCTGAGTGAGTTTCCCGAAACGGTTTTCTGCCATAAACGCCATATTTTTCCCAGAAACGCTGTTCAGTAATCCAGCCGTTGCGCCAGCTGATATATTCTTCACGCGCAAGCCAAGGGTCTTTCAACGTTGCGGAAGTAAATTCCACAAACAGCGCATCAATTTTCTCCGCCAATTGATTCAGCGAATCGCGCAAACCGGGCTTCCATTTTTGCGGCTCACCTTCGGTACAAGCGCAACCCGCATACCACCGGTCTACCCCATGCGCGCAGCTCCAAGCGCTTGGCTCATAAATCTTTGCTTCTTTAGCAGGCGGGTGGTCACGCAAATACTTTGCATACGTTGTTACTTCATAGCCAAACGCCGGCGCGCTGTTATGAATTAATTGAGTTAAAAAACGGTCGCGGAATGGTTTATGATGACCATATAATTCACCGTCCGTCGCCACACTAATCAACTGATCCTCGCCGGCGTTAGCCTTATCCCAATTCACATGGTGCGTGATAATATCTGCTGCAAAAGCATCGGCGTTTTCCGTAACACTATCAACAAATGATGCGCCGCCGCTTAAATGGCCATCATAGAAAAAAACTGTTATGCGTCGGCCGCTGGGCAAAGCCACCCAATATGGCTCAGTGGGGTCTACCCCGCCAATCGCCTGCCACGGAGCCATGATGGTAAACGTGATATTATAATCTTTTAATATTTCCAAGCATTCAATATCTATCGCTGTTTCAGCCAGCCACATTCCTTCCGGCCGGCGTCCAAAACGATTTTGAAAATCTTGTATTCCCCATGAAATTTGCGCGCGTTTATCGCGGCTGTTTGCCAGCGGCAAAATTGTATGATTATACGCATGAGCAATTGCAGAGCCGACACCGTCGCGTTCCACAGCTGCTTTATCAGAGGCGATAATACGCTGGTACACATCTGCAGCGTTGTGCTCCAGCCAATCGGCAAGGGTGGGACCAAAATCGAAGCTGATATGCTCAAAATTTCCGGCATCGGCGTTTGGTTTATAGCATTCGGCGGTAATTTTTTCGTTAAAATTCAAATACGGCGCGGCGCCGTGCTCATTGGGCACGCGATGCGTGAAGGGGTCTTCCCTAGGGGGCTGATAGAAATGCCCATGAATACAAATTTTTTTGGTAGATTGAAGGGTCATAGCGAATCTTTCCTGCATTGCGCCGGCGTCGGCGAAAATTGGGCAAACAGCAATGTTACCCAGAACTTTTGCCCATCTGCAAACTAAAGATTACGGCAAAAGGCGCATATACATTACTATACGCATGGCTTATTCCCAAAATCGCATTTTAAAGAAAAAAGCCTGCTTTCCTAATTGTTTGATTAATTGATTGAATGCAGGCTTCGTTCCAAACGTAAATGAAAGTATCTGCAGACTGCCACAAGATTTGCCGCAGCCACGCAGAGATGTATGACGGAATATTGCTTAACTGAACCAAACGCGGCAGGAAGTTTTATATATAGGTGTATACTTGCCAGCCGCGTATCAAATATTGGACATTAATCCAAGTAATAGGAGTTCAGCAATTTTTCGTATGCTTCACGCAATTGCGGGTAACGCAGCAGAAAAACACCGCCATATTCCTGCGCTAACGGTTTTGGCTGATGCAGCAGCCGCATGTTTACTTCTTTAAGCAGCCGGCTGCCTTTCCGGCCATTGCACAATTTGCAGCAAGCAACCAAATTCTCCCAAGTATTACCTCCGCCGCGGGAGCGCGGTATTACATGGTCAAGGGTCAGATCGCGGGATTTTTTGCCGCAATATTGGCAAGTGTCTTCATCGCGAAGCATAATATTCGCGCGGGTTGGCCGTAACGCCATACGCGGAACGTGGATATTTGATATCAACTGCACAATAACGGGGCGATCGTATTGCAAACTGCGAGTTCGAATACTTGCTTCCACCGTTCGGCGGACATCTTCATCCAAAAAGACAATTTTGCCATTTAAATGCAAAACGACAAGACGACGTTCAGGAATTACTGAAAGCGGCTGAAAAGCTGAGTTGAGCACTAAAACAGACACCGTTTCTGTTCCCTCCTCCATATGCATTCAAAACAGCTATGTACATATAAGCATCGGCGTATTTACGAATTTTATTAAGCCAATATTAAGTCATCTTACTATGTCATGTACACACTTCAAAAAAATCCTGTAAAGAAACCAAATGAGAGAAATTGAACATGAAACATGTTTATGGGCTATCTGCGTTTAGATCGCCGGCATAGCTCTGCAGCAATGCACTGTGAAGCCGCAGAAAATGATGCGCAGACTACCTGCCCGTTCATCTTCAGGTGAAGATTATCATGATCATGGAGGCGCTGTATTAGCATATACCATACCTCCAAACATTGGTCGGGGTGAGAGGACTTGAACCTCCGACCTCAGCGTCCCGAACGCTGCGCGCTAGCCACCTGCGCTACACCCCGTTTACAAGACTTCAGAAATTGCTGTCTTGCTTGTAGTATAGCATATATCTGTACCTTTTGCAAATCGCTGAAATTGTATGCTGAACCAAATACGGAACACAGCAAGGATTCTTCTGGCGCAATGAGTTTTTTTGAGTCCTTGCTGTGCGCTCTTAGCCGGCTGCGCTACTAATAGACTGCCCGGAATACGTATACCACTGTATTTGATTTTTTGTCGGCGACCAGATACCCACGTTGGTTGATGAACTATTTGTATTTGCCGTGATGGCAAAATCACCATCTGAAAGGGTAGAAA